>NZ_JABBJJ010000115.1 GCF_012933655.1 Pyxidicoccus fallax
GGTGATTGGGGTGGACATCGTCCCCATCCGCCCCTTCAGCCAGCGACATGTCCAGACGGCGGTGCTGGACGTGCTGGCGGACGACTTCGACAAGAAGCTGGCGGAGCTCTACGACGGCCCGTTCGACGCGGTCATCTCCGACATGGCGCCGAAGACGAGCGGCATCAAGGCCACGGACGAGGCGCGCAGCCTCCGGCTCGCGGGCAAGGCGCTCGAAATCGCCACCGCGCGCGGCCGGCCCGGCTCGTCCTTCGTGGCCAAGGTGTTCATGGGGGGCGACTTCGAGGACTTCCGCGATCAGGTCCGCGCCCTCTTCGACGAGGTGAAGGTGGTCCGCCCGGAGGCCACGCGCGGCGCGAGCATGGAGGTCTACCTCGTGGGGCTGCGCCGCAAGGCCCCCCCTCCCGAGGCACCCTGACGTTCATTGTGGAACGATTCGCGGGTCGGCTGTGTCTAGAGTGCCGACCATGCACCACACCCCGTGGACCCGAGCGTCCTTCGTCCCGCTGCTGCTGCTGTCGCTGCTGACCGCCTCGCCCGTGCTGGGGCAGGGCAAGGCCCCGCCGTCGTGGAAGGCCATCGACGCGCTGGTGGACGAGCAGAAGGTGGAGGCCGCCGCGAAGGGCGCCGAGGCCCGCCTGGAGAAGGCGCGGGGCAGTGGCGACGAGGCGGAGTGGACGCGGGCGCTGGTGCGCACGGTGCAGCTGCGCACCGGGCTGCACGGGTATGAGACGGCGGTCCGCTTCCTGCGCGAGCAGCCCTGGCCCAAGGGGGCGCTGCACCGCGCGACGCTGAACCTCTTCTACGCCCAGTCGCTCGTCACCTACGCGCGGGTGTACAGCTGGGAGATTCGCAAGCGCGAGGCGGTGGCCTCCACCGGCCCGGTGGACCTCAAGTCGTGGACGTACGAGCAGATTCTCACCGAGGCACAGCGCGCCTACGAGGACGTGTGGAAGCAGCGGCAGGCGCTCGGCTCCGAGCCGGTGAAGGCGCTGTCCGAGTACATCGAGCCCAACACGTATCCCCAGGGCATCCGCTCCACGCTGCGCGACGCCGTCTCGTACCTCTTCGCGGGCCTGCTGGCGGACAGCGCCCACTGGCGCCCGGAGCACGCCAACGAGGTCTTCCGCCTGGACCTCCGCGCGCTCCTGGAGGGCACGCCCACGGTGGCGCTGACCGACCCCAACGTGCACCCGCTGGTGAAGGTGACCGCGGTGCTCGGGGACCTGGAGGCGTGGCACCGCGCGGCCGGGCGGCGCGAGGCGGCGCTGGAGGCGCGGCTGGAGCGCTACGGCGTGCTGCACTCGCACCTGTCCGAGAAGGACGACCGGGCCCGCATCCGCGAGCACCTCGCCGCGCACCTCGTGGCCTTCCGTGACGTGCCGTGGTGGAGCATGGGCCAGGCGCGGCTCGCGGAGATGGAGAGCAGCGCGGACCATGCGGTGCGCGCGCTCGCGCTGGCGCAGGCGTGCGCGGACGCGTACCCGAAGTCGGTGGGCGCGCAGCGCTGCCGCGCCCTGGTGAGTTCGCTGCAGCGGCAGGACTTCCGGCTCGCGTCCATGCAGTCGGACGGGCCGAAGCGGCGCTCCGTCGAAGTCACGCACCTCAACGTGTCCATGCTCTACTTCCGCGCCTACGCCTTCGACCTGGAGAAGCGGCTGGCGAAGGTGGACGACTACAACCTGCTGCCCTACGGCGGCGAGGTGCTCGGCCTCATCCAGGGGCAGAAGCCAGTGGCCTCGTGGCGCGTCCAGCTCCCGGAGGTGAAGGACCTGCGCGAGCACCGCACCTTCGTCACGCCACCGCTGGAGCAGACGGGCACGTACATCATCGCCGCGTCCGCGCGGGAGGACTTCGGAAGCACGAACAACCGCGTGCAGGCGGTGTTCATGACGGTGTCGCCGTGGGTGGTCGTCACGCGCAACGCTGCGGGCCGCGAGGTGGAGGCGCGCGTGCTGCGGGGCGACACGGGCCAGCCCGTGCCCGAGGTGCCGGTGCGCCTCATCCAGGCCAACTACAACAGCGGCTTCAAGGAGGCGGCCCGCGCCAGCACCGACCCGCGCGGCGAGGTGACGTTCACCTCGCCCGGGAAGGAGCACTACCAGAACTACCTGCTGGTGGTGGGCAAGGGGCGCGAGACGCTGCTGCACCCCAGCGGCTTCTCGTTCTACCAGCGCCCGGAGCCGCAGGAGATCAGCTCGTCGCTCGTCTTCACCGACCGCGCCGTGTACCGGCCGCTGCAGAAGGTGCAGTGGAAGGTGGTGGCCTTCCGCGGTCGTGGTGACCAGGCGCGCTACCGGACGGTGGAGGGGGAGCTGCTCGGGGTGTCGCTGCTGGACCCGAACCGCCAGGTGGTGGAGCGGCGCGAGGTGCGTACCAACGGGTTCGGCTCGGCGGCGGGGGAGTTCACCATTCCCACCGGGCGCGTGCTGGGGGGCTGGACCGTGCAGGTGGAGTCGGGCGGCGGCGCCGGCATCCGCGTGGAGGAGTACAAGCGGCCGACCTTCGAGGTGACGCTGAAGGACCCGGAGTCGCCGCTGCGCCTCAACCGCCCGGCCACCTTCAAGGGCGAGGCGCGCTACTACTTCGGGCTGCCGGTGGCGTCCGGCTCGGTGCGCTGGCGGGCGTACCGCGAGCCGGTGCTGCCCTGGTGGTGGTGGTGGGACGCGTCCTCCATTCCCACGAGGCGGCAGGTGGTGGCGTCCGGCGCGTCCTCGCTGGCCGAGGACGGCACCTTCGGCATCACCTTCACCCCGGAGGTGGACGAGCGCTCCGCGCGCTCGCCGGGGCTGACGTGGCGCTACCGCATCGAGGCGGACGCGACGGACGAGGGCGGCGAGACGCGCTCGGCGGAGCGCGCGTTCCGGCTGGGCTTCGTCGCGGTGGAGGGGCGGGTGGACGCGGACGAGGGCTTCTTCCGCGAGGGCGTGGCCCCCGAGGTGCGGCTGGTGCGCGCCACGCTGGACGGCGTGCCGCAGCCCGGTCCGGGACGCTGGCGGCTGGTGGCGCTGAAGCAGCCCGAGCGGCCGCTGCTGCCCGCGGAGGAGCCTGTCATCACGCCTCCGGCGGTGGAGGTGGACCCGGAGGCGGTGCACACGCCCACGCCGGGCGATTCGCTCCAGCCTCGCTGGGTGTCGGAGTACGCGCCGCAGGCCGCCCTGTCCCGCTGGCAGGACGGCGCCGAGCAGGCGAAGGGCGAGGTGAAGCACGACGCGCAGGGGCAGGCCCGGGTGAAGCTGCCCGCGCTGAAGGCCGGCGCGTACCGGCTGCACTACGAGACGACGGACGCGTTCGGCCAGACGTTCACCGTGGCGCGCGAGGTGCTGGTGGCCGGCGCGTCCGCGCCCATCGCGCTGCCCGCGTCGCTGGTGGCGGAGCGCGAGACGGTGCGCGTGGGCGAGGTGGCGCGGCTGCTGGCCTTCTCCGGCTTCGAGGGACAGCCGCTGGTACTGGACGTGTACCAGGGCGAGCGGCGCGTGATGCGCAAGGCGCTGACGGGTGGGAAGGGGCCGGCGGTGGTGGAGGTGCCGGTGACGGAGGAGCTGCGCGGCGGCTTCACGGCGGTGCTGACGGGCGTGCGCGACTGGCAGTTCCTGCGCGTCACCACGTCCGTGTTCGTGCCGTGGGACGACAAGGAGCTGAGCCTGGAGTTCGCCACCTTCCGCGACACATTGCGCCCCGGCGCGAAGGAGACGTGGCGTGTGACGGTGCGCGGGCCGAAGGGGGCGAAGGTGGAGGCGGGCGCGGCCGAGCTGCTCGCGTACATGTACGACCAGTCGTTGGACTTGTTCGCGAAGCACACGCCGCCGAGCGTCGCCGCCCTCTATCCGCGGCGGACGTCGGAGGTGGAGCTGCGCGCCTCGGTGGGCGCGACGATGGCGCAGTGGCTCGTCAACGCGGGCTTCGGTGAGGTGCAAAGCTGGGAGGCGCCCTCGCCGGACACCCTGAAGTTCGAGGAGAACTACGGCCTGGGAGGCCCCGGCCGCCGGCGCCTGCGCGCCTACGCGGGTGGAGCGGTGTCGCGCGCGCCGAAGCCCACCGCGGCGCCCGGCTCGCCCATGGCCGAGAGCATGGAGTCGGGCCCGCCGCCTCCGCCGCCTCCGGCGCCGAGCGCCTCCGCGAGGGAGGAGGCGAAGCAGCAGGTCATGGCGGACAGCTCCACGGCCGGGCAGCCGGGACAGGCCGCGCCGGCGCAGACGCTGCGCTCCAACTTCGCGGAGACGGCGTTCTGGGTGCCGCAGCTGCTCACCGGGGCGGATGGCTCGGCGACGCTGGAGTTCACCGTGCCGGACTCCGTCACGGCGTGGAGCGTGTGGGCCCATGCGCTGACGCGGGACTTGAAGGGCGGCTCGGTGCATCGCACCACCCGCAGCGTGAAGGAGCTGATGGTGCGGCCGTACGTGCCGCGCTTCCTGCGCGAGGGGGACCAGGCGGTGCTGGAGGTGGTGGTGAACAACGCGGCGGAGCGACCGCTGCAGGGGACGCTGACGCTCGACATCCAGGACGCGGAGTCGCGCAAGAGCCTGCTGGCGGACTTCGGGGTGAAGGGCGCGTCACAGTCCTTCACGGTGGCGCCGGGGAAGGGCACGCACCTGCGCTTCCCGCTCACCACGCCCGCGAAGGTGGGGGCGGTGGCCTTCCGGGTGGAGGCGCGCGCGGGCAACCTCGGCGACGGTGAGCTGCGCCCGCTGCCGGTGCTGCCCGGCCGCGTGCACCTGGCGCAGTCGCGCTTCGTCACGCTGAAGGGCGCGGCTTCCAAGACGATGACCTTCGACGATTTGCGCGCGGGCGGGGACCCGACGCGGGTGAACGAGCAGCTCGTCGTCACGGTGGACACGCAGCTGTTCTACTCGGCGCTCCAGGCGCTGCCGTACCTGATGGACTTCCCCTACGAGTGCACGGAGCAGACGCTCAACCGCTTCGTGTCGTCCGGCATCCTCGCCAGCCTCTACGGGCAGTACCCCGAGGTGGCGAAGATGGCGAAGACGCTGAGCGAGCGCCCCACGCGGTTCGAGACGTGGGACTCGGTGGACCCGAACCGGAAGATGGCGCTGGAGGAGACGCCCTGGCTGGAGATGGCGAAGGGCGGCCGCGAGACGGAGGTGCCCCTGCTGCGGGTGCTGGACCCGAAGGTGGCCGCCGCCGAGCGCACCGCGTCGATGGCGAAGCTGCGCAAGGCGCAGACGTCCAGCGGCGGCTTCCCGTGGTGGCCGGGCGGCCCGCCGTCGCCGTACATGACGCTCTACATCCTCCACGGGCTGTCGCGCGCCATGGAGTACGGCGTGGAGGTGCCCCCGGAGATGACTCGCAACGCGTGGAGCTACCTCGCCCGGCACGCGCGCGACGAGTACCTGACGAAGATGATGAAGAAGAACGAGGGCTGGGAGTTCATCACCTTCCTCAACTACGTGGCCTCCGCGTACCCGACGGAGCGCTACACCGGGGAGGCGCTCACCGCGGACGAGCGGCAGCGCATGCTGGCCTTCAGCTACAAGCACTGGAAGAAGCACTCGCCGTACCTCAAGGGCTACCTGGCGCTGACGCTCAAGCGCGCGGGCCGGGGGGCGGACGCGGAGCGCGTCTGGGAGAGCGTCATGGACTCCGCGAAGACGAGCGAGGAGCTGGGCACGTACTGGGCGCCCGAGGACCGCAGCTGGCTCTGGTACAACGACACCACGGAGACGCACGCCTTCGCGCTGCGCACGCTGACGGAGCTGAAGCCGAAGGACCCCCGGCGCGAGGGGCTGGTGCAGTGGCTGCTGTTGGACAAGAAGCTCAACCACTGGAAGTCCACGCGCGCGACGGCGGAGGCGCTCTACGCGCTGGTGAAGTACCTCCAGGCGGAAGGGGCGCTGGGCGTGCGCGAGGACGCGAAGGTGACGGTGGGCCCGCGCGTGGTGCAGATGGAGTTCTCTCCGGAGGCGTACACGGGGAAGAAGAACCAGGTGGTGGTGCCGGGGCCGGAGCTGAACCCGGCGACGATGAGCTCGGTGGTGGTGGAGAAGACGACGAAGGGCTTCGCGTTCGCCTCGGCGACGTGGCACTTCTCGACGGAGAAGATGCCGGAGGAGGAGCGTGGGGACTTCTTCCAGGTGTCGCGGCGCTACTTCCGGCGCGAGCGCGAGGGCCGCGAGGCGGTGCTGCAGCCGCTGGCGGAGGGCGCGCTGCTGCAGCCGGGGGACGAGGTGGAGGTGCAGTTGTCGCTGCGCACGAAGCACGCGGCGGAGTACGTGCACCTGAGGGACCCGCGGGCGGCGGGCCTGGAGCCGGAGAACCCGCAGTCCCGCCACAAGTGGGACCTGGGCATCGTCTGGTACGAGGAGACGCGCGACTCGGGGACGAACTTCTTCTTCGAGTGGCTGCCGGCCGGTGAGTACACGTTCAAGTACCGGCTGCGCGCCAACATGGCCGGAACCTTCCGCGTGGGCCCGGCCACCGTGCAGTCCATGTACGCGCCCGAGTTCACCGCTTACTCCACCGGCGCGGTGCTCACGGTGGGGCCGGCGAAGTAGGCGACCGCAGGGCACCTCGGGGCCGGGCTCGCGAGCGCGCGGGCCCGGTCCAAGCCCCCGGACATGATTCCTCTGGGGGACGCTCGAGGAGGGGGGGACCTGCGCTCGTGGCCACGGTGCATCGAGAGTCCCTGTGAGGGGGCTCAGCGCAGCAGCGATGACAAGGCGAGCTTCACGGCGCGGTGAGCCCGAGGCAGGTGTTCCTTGACGGCCAGGTTTGCCCGGTCGATGAGAACGAAACGCGGGGCGTTGAGCATGTCCACGGCGCGCTGGCCCGCCTCCAGTGGCTCCCGCTTCGCGTCTTCGACCGCCGCCCGCACCTTCTCCGCCTCCATCTCGAGATCATGCTCGGTCAGCAGGACCTGCAGGTTGCGCTTGAGCGCGTTGATGAGCGCCGTCGACGCGGCCCAGGCCCGATGCTTTTCGGCCTGCACCGTCGCGTTGCCCCCGAAGAGGATGGAGTTCGTGCCGTCGTCGCGCATCCGATACTCGCAGGTCGCGGTTCCCTCCACGAGCGCGGGCCGGAACAGCGCGGCGAGCCGCAGCAGGAATGCGTAGTCCTCGTGAAGGGAGAGCTCCTCCGCGAATCCCACGGGGAAGCGGCCCAGCCGCGCCCGGTCCACCACCCACGAGTGGCAGGTGATGTTGTTTTCGCGCACGAGTTGGTGCAGCTCGAACTTGCCGCTGCGCGGCAGCTCGTCCTTCCCCCGGCAGTAGAGCTCCCCATTGGGAGCGGTGCGGAAATACGCGCGGCGCACCTTCGATATTGCCCACGCGGCCTCGCCCTCTCGCAGGACGTCAATCAGCCGCTTGTAGTGCTGCGGGTAGACGACGTCGTCATCGTCGAGCACCGCGACGTACTGTCCCCGGGCCGCCTTCAGTCCGGTGTTGACCAACTGCGCGCGGATGTCCGTGTCCGAGGGGCGGTGGAGGACCTGGAAGGTGTAGTCACCCACGGGCTGGTGCCGCTCCAGGATGGCCGTCAAGGTGGCCACCGCCTGGGGGTCCTGGCTCTGGGTCACCATGATGATTTCGAGCTGCGTGTAGTCCTGGCACGCCAGCGAGAAGATGGCCTGGTCGATGAGATCCAGCCGCTTCAACGAGTGGTTGCGCATCACCACCGAGAGCATGCCGGGGATGAGCGCCCGCTCGGGCACGCGCTCGGAGGCGCGGGCAGGCCGGCTCCACAGCAACAGGCGGTGCGCGGAAGCGCCGGGGTTGAGCTGCTGGAAGAGACGGTGCAGCGCGCGCTCGGTGCCACGCGCGAGCAGGCCCGAGGCCGAGGTCTGCTGCAGGACCTGGCGTCGCTGGAGGCGCAGCCCCGCGGTGGCGAGCCACCGGGTCACCTGCTCCTCGCAGCACGTGAAGCGGGGCAGGGCCTTGTCACCCGTCAGCGCCGCGATGAGCGTGTTCCCGGACGCGGCGTTGTAGAACGAGACCGCAATCTCCGCGGCCGAGGCATGCTGCAGGGTCCGGGCGAGGCTCATCGCCGGGTCGGCCGCCCGCAGCCAGCCATCGCCGAGCAGGACGAGCTCCGCATGGAAGGAACGCAGCTGCTCGTGCTCGGCGGGGACCTCCAGGGGTCCCGTCCCTTCCGGCAGGGTGAACGACAGCACGGGATGGCCCGCCTCCTCCAGCGCCTGGAGGAGACCCGGCGAATCACAGCCCACCATCGCGATGCGTGCGCCCGGCCGGAGCTCATCCAGCAGGGCCTGAAGCAGCTCCGCATCCGCGGGAGCGAGCACCTCGCGCCGCGGGGAGTCAAGGCGGGACAACCGCTGTTTCGAAGTGCTCACCACCGGGCCTCCGCCATGTGGAACAGATGTGAGAAGTCAGCCACGCGTCGCATGGCCTCGGTCGGCTCGGGTACGGTGGGCGGGGTGAAGTCCTTCCCGCCTCGCCGGGCGTACTCGGCCAGCCAGGCCTCCGCGGTGCGGGAGTCGCCGTACTTCAAGGCCAGGTAGACGCCGCTGCGCAGCAGCCGCTGATCTCCCATGGGGCTCGGAGGGCGGTCCCCCACGTAGTGGTGCGCCATCGCGCGCGGCGCGATGCGGGTATCGAAGCCGTGGGCACGCGCACGCCACGACAGGTCCACGTCCTCGCAGTACATGAAGAAGTGGTCGTCGTACCCTCCCACCTTCCGGTACAGGTCGCGGGAGATGAGCAGCACGCACCCGCTGCACCACGGGGTCTGGTGTGTGATGGGGTCGTAGACCTTGGGGTGCTCGTCCGGAAATTGCGCGGCTTCGACCAGGCCCGGACACGAGCTCCGCCGGTACTCCGCCATCATCTCGGCCAGGCACGCGGGATGGAGCACCGCGTCCGGGTTGACGCACACGTAGGCCGCCACGTCACTTTGCTCGAACGCGCGGGCCATGAGCACGTTGTGCGCGCAGCCGAACCCCAGGTTCTTCCCCGACCACTGGTACACCGCGTTCGGGAACTCCTCCTGCACCAGCGACTGGAGCTTGTCCGTCGGCGAGTTGTCCAGGAAGACGACGGTGAATGGCGGGCAGTCGGGATGGGCGCTGTTCTGCCTGAGCGAGCGCCCCAGTCGCCGGAGTTGTTGGGGCGTGTTTTCGTAGAGAACAACACCTGCGACGATGCTCGTGGGGATACTGGACGTGTTGGACATTGGCTTGGCACCGGGGGTGCGCTGTCGCCCTGGGTGCAGGCACCTACGTAGTCGAGGGGCAACATTCGATCAAGACGGCTCCGAGTCCACGCCCTCGAGCCGCGCGAGCAGGTCCACCTGGATGAAGGGCCGCTTCGCGCGGGGGAATACGACTTCCAGCAGCAGGAAGCCGCTGTCCGAGTCCTGCTGCTTGCAGCCATTGATGCGCTTGCTCTCTCGCTTGCTCTTGCGCCCTGGGCTGACAGGTCGCCTGGAAGTCCCAACGGCGCTTGTCTTCATTCCATCTGAAGACGGCTCCGGAGGAATTCCATTCGTAGAAGCGTGGCTCGTCGCGGTGGCCCATCGCCAGCCAATGGGCTGGCATGCGTTACGTGAGCCCGTCAGTCGCAGGCATCCGCCGCTCCAGGCAGGGACATCAACGCTTTGTGCGTGGACAGGAGATGCGCCGCATGCGCGACTCAATCCCCGCAGGTGGCCTTCTCGTCCGTGGGGTGCAGGGTGGCGATGCCGTAGGTGCCATTGCGCGTACCGCACCAGATGCGCCAGTTCGTCCCGCCGAGGTCCGGCGCGGAGTACACGCCGCCCTCCTTCTTCGCCCCGCCGCGCGCGCAGCACCGCGCGAAGGCACGCGTGCCGATGGCCACCAGCCCCACCGCGTCCGGCGAGCGCGAGAAGCCGCCCATCTTCTTCTCCCCGCAGGACCACGGCGCCACGCCCCGGAACTTGATGAGGTACTGGTCCCCCTTCTGCGCGCTGCCCCCACGCGCCGGGCCGCCGTAGCAGAGCTTCCCCTCCGCCTCGAGCTGCGCGTACCGCGGCAGGAAGTGCAGCCCGCCAATCGGCCCGCGCTGCCAGTCATCCCCACAGAACACGTGCGTGAATGCATTGCGCGGGCCCGTGCTCACCCACAAGCCCGTGAGCCACTCGATGTTGCCCTGCCTCGCACCCGGGCGGCCCGCGACCGACAGCGCCGTCTGGATGCGCGGGTCGTTGTAGTGCCGCGAGAAGAAACGCTGCACGTCCCCCGCGCTCACGCTCACGTCCGGACGCGCCGGGCACATGTCCAGCACCTCCCGGTCCTGCGCCGACAGCGCCGGCGGCTTCCCGAACAGCGGCTTCGTGTCACACGTCGTCGCGCAGCCCGTCGCCGGCGCCCAGTCCGCCTTCGCCGTGGTCCCACGTGACGGGGCGCGCTCCTCGCTGGCCTCTTCGTCGGACGCACCGGCGATGCGCGCCTGCTGCTCCGCGCGGCCGCGCTTCTGCATCTCCGTGTTGGCCCGGTCCGCCGCCGCCAGCGCCGCCGAGTCCGGAGCCCGGGGCGCCGCGGACTCCGGCGCGCCCTCGCACAGCACCCAGCCCTGCGCGTTCGTCGGGCCCTGCAGCTTGCACCACGCCCGGTTCGGCCCGCCCTTCTTCAGCAGCGGATACGACGTGTCCGGCTCCACCGTGAAGACCACCCGCGTCGACTCGGGCTGCTCCACCGCGTCCACGCGGACCTCGGACACGAAGGCCCCCGGACCCGCGAGGGCGGGCAGGGCGGTGGCGAGACTCAGGACAAGAAAGGGCAGGGCGTTACGCATGGCGCGCGGGAGTCTACAGCAGTCCCCACGTGCCCTCGGGAGGAGGGACACGGGGGACGCTCACCGGCACCAGGGACGGCCCCAGCCGCCCCGACATTCAACCGGGCAGGCAGGCTCAGGAAATCTTCAGGCGGACCGCGTTCGGCTTGTCCGTCTTCGCCTTGCCCACCTGCACTGTGTACTCGCCCGCACCCAGCTCGGCCTTCAGGTCCATGACCTTCTCGCCGTTGACGCGCACGCTGCCCTGCGCAATCGCCTCGCGGGCCTTCGTCGCCGACGCCACCAGCTTCGTCTCCGGCAGCAGCTTGAACAGCGGCAGCTTCTCCGCTCCAGCCAGGGACACCTCGATCAGCTCGAGGTTCTGCTGGGGGGCGTCCTTCTTCCCCATGGTGGTGTCCCAGACCGACACCGCCTTCTGGCCACCCTCCTCGCCGTGGAAGCGCGTGGCGATCTCCCGCGCGAAGTCCTTCTTCACCGTCATCGGGTGCAGCTCACCGGCCTGCACCTTCGCCTTCATCTCCGCCACCTCGCGCAGCGGCTTCGACGACAACAGCTCCATGTACCGCCACATCAGGTCGTCGGTGATGCTCATCAGCTTGCCGAACATCGTCTCCGGCGGCTCGCTGACGCCCACGTAGTTGTCCAGGCTCTTGGACATCTTGTCGCCGACGATCTTCCCGTCGACCAGCTTCGCGTTCAGCCCCTCCAGGATGGGGCCCGTCATGATGACCTGCGGCTCCAGCCCCTCCTCCTTCATGAGCTGCCGGCCCACCAGCAGGTTGAAGAGCTGGTCCGTGGCGCCCAGCTCCACGTCCGACTTCAACGCCACCGAGTCGTAGCCCTGCAAGAGCGGGTAGAGGAACTCGTGGATGGAGATGGAGACGTTGTCGCGGAAGCGCTTCTTGAAGTCGTCGCGCTCCAGCATGCGCTGCACCGAGTAGCGCGACGCCAGGCGGATCATCCCCTCCGTGCCCAGCGCATCCAGCCAGGTGGAGTTGAAGCGTACCTGCGTCCTGCCCTCGTCCAGCACCTTGAAGACCTGCTGCTTGTAGGTCTCCGCGTTGGCCTTCACCTCGTCGCGCGTGAGCGCCGGCCGCGTGGCGTTGCGGCCCGTCGGGTCGCCAATCAACCCCGTGAAGTCGCCGATGAGGAACACCACCGTGTGGCCGAAGTCCTGGAAGCGCCGCATGCGCGTCAGCAGCAGCGAGTGCCCCAGGTGCAGGTCCGGCCGGCTCGGGTCGAACCCCGCCTTGATGACCAGCGGCTTGCCCGTGTCATACGAGCGCTGGAGCTTCTTCTTCAGCTCCTCGGCCACCTGGATGTCCACGGTGCCTCGAGTGACTTCTTCGAACTGCTCCTCGGGAGTCGCCTTGCGCAGTGCGTCCGGATTCATGGCCCGGGCACCCTAGCGCAACTGTCGCGCATGGGGCGGGAGAACCTCGGGCGGCTTTCAGGTACCGGGCAGGCGCTGGCGCACCCGCTCGATGCTCCGCGCCCGGCCCGTGGCGTCGTCCAGGTCAATCACGACGCCCTGCAGGTACACGAGCCGCTCCGCCACCTCGTAGGGCGCCTTCTCCCCGAGGAAACGCGCCACCGAGGACTCCTTCTTCATGCCGATGACGGAGTCCAGCGGGCCACACATGCCCACGTCGGTGATGAAGGCCGTGCCCCCGGGCAGGAGCCGCTCGTCGGCCGTCTGCACGTGCGTATGCGTGCCCACCACGGCGGACACCTTGCCGTCGAGGTACACGCCCATGGCGTTCTTCTCGCTGCTGGCCTCGCAGTGCATGTCCACGAGGATGCAGGGCGTCTGTTTCTTCAGCTCCTCCACCAGCGGCAGCACCGCCTCGAAGGGACTGTCCTGGGTGCGCATGAAGACGCGCCCCTCCAGGTTGATGACGCCCAGCGCGCGGCCGTCCGAAAGCCGGGCCAGCCCGTGCCCACGCCCCGGCGTGCCCTTGGGGTAGTTGGCCGGACGCAACAGCCGGTCCGGATGCTCCTTCACCCAGGGGAGGATGGCCTTCTTCGAGTAGAAATGATTCCCGCTCGTCAGCAGCGCGATGCCGCTGTCGAGCAGGTACTGGGCGGTCTCCGGGCTGATGCCCGCGCCGCCCTCGCTGTTCTCGGAATTGGCCACGCACACGTCCACCGAGTGCTCGGAGACGAGGCGCGGCAAGAGCGCGCGGACCGCCTGGAGACCCGGGCGGCCCACGACATCTCCCATGAAGAGGACCTTCACGTATCCAGGAAGTCCCAGTCGCGCGACAGGCCGCGCAGCGACTCGGACTCCGTCACGATGAGGTCCATGTCCACGTCGTCGCCCGTGGTGGGCAGTACCTGGACGACCTGGTCATTGAAGGCCAGACCCACCCGGCGGCTGCGCTGGCTGGCCGCGCGAAGGGTGGCGTCGTAGTAGCCGCCTCCGCGCCCCAGCCGCTTGCCGTCCCGGGTGAAGCCCAGGCCCGGCACCACGAAGAGGTCGATCTGGTCCACTGGAATGAGGTCCGAGGAGTTGCTCGGCTCCCGGACTCCCAGCCGTCCGGGCTCCAGCTCGCTCTCCGACTTGATGGCCCTGAATGACAGGATGCGCCCGTGGACGTGAGAGAGCGGGTAACAGACGATCTTCTCGTCCTGCAACGCCGCAATCAGGATGTCCCGGGTGGGCACCTCGCCCCGAATGGGGGCGTACAAGGCCACCGTCCTCGCCTTCTGATAGTACGGCGTAGCCAGGAATCGAGACTGAACCTTGAGACCCCGCGTGTCGATGATGTCCGGCGTCATCGCCTTCCGGCGCGCCGTCAACTCCTCACGCAGCGTCTGCTTCCTCGCCGCCGCCTCTTCCACCACCGTCTCGCTCACCGCCGCCGCTCCGCAGAAAAAGTCCCCCGCCGCATGGCCGTGTGCCCAGCGTCCATTGAACCCTTAAAAGCCAGGTGGGAACCGAAATCATGCCTCCGCAGGCTTCCCTCATCCCCCGTGAGAGGGGAGGGCTTGCACATGGAGACCGAAACGGACCCCGGAATGGACGTATCGGTTCGAATTTCTGCTGGGCATCACGCGCCCCGCAGGGGACAGCCCTTGTAACAAAGCTACAGTGCTAACAAGTCCTCGAATCTATTGGGAAAACCCGAAAGAATCTTTGGAAATGATAAGGACGGGGGGCGGCGGGGTCAAGGCTTCCTCGCGCGTTTACAAGGCAGGCTCGCGGCCCCTATGATGGAGACCACCCCGCACATGCCGCCCGCGCTTTCAAACAAGGGTCTCGCGACGATTCTTTCCGTCGCCTCCGGCCTCGCGTGGGCGGGACCGACGGTGTCCGGCCCCTACCTGGGAGATACCTACGGCCCGGTGCGCTTCCGCATGGAAGGCGAGCGGGTGATTGGCTCCGCCACCGGTGGCCCCTGTGGCTTCGCGCCCAATACGGACGTCATCGACGTGGTGGAGCAGGGCCACGTGCTGGCGGGCCACGTGCTGGTGTGCCACCAGGGCCCGCCGGGCTGCGAGGGGCTCAAGTCCCACCCGGTCCTGTTCATCTACAATCCGGAGGATCACGTGCTGAGCGCGATGATCCGCAACCCGGAGGGCTGCTCGTCCCCGGTGCTGAAGGGGAACACGCTGGTCCTCACGTCGCTGGACCCGAAGCGTGCCGGGGGGGATGAGGTGGAGCCCGAGCCGGAGGCGCCGAAGCCCTCGGAGGGAGGGGCCCAGGCTCCCTCCCCGGACGGGGCGGGCTCGGCGGCGCTGGTGGCCCAGGCGCGTCGGCGCGAGCCGGCGGTGCCCCCCCTGGAGGAGGGGCAGCGGCAGTTGCTGGCCGGCAACCCCGCGGCGGCGCAGACCCACTTCAAGCACGTGCTGGACAAGGAGCCGCGCAACCCCGCCGCGCTGGTGGGACTGGCGGCCTGTCAGCTCGGCCTGAATGACGTGGAGGTCGCCCTGGCCACGCTGGAGCGCGCCCGCCAGGCCGCGCCCGCGCGGCCCGAGGTGCACCTGTGGCTGGCCTACGCGCACCTGAAGGACCGCAACCGCGGCAAGGCGCGGGAGTCCCTGCGCAAGGCGCTGGACCTGGGCTGGACGCCGGGGAACCGGCCCTCGGAGGCGGTGCCCGAGACGGCGCTGCGCGAGGAAATCACGGCGGTGGCGCAGCAGCGAAAGAAGCGGGCGGGCCGCGATTCGACAGGATCTGGAAGCACGAGCCCGTGAGTCAGCCACCCTCCTCGCCCAGGCCGGTGCGGGTCTTCGGCAACTACGAAATCCTCTCCGTCCTCGGCAAGGGCGGCATGGCGGAGGTGTACCGCGCGCGCGTGCTGTCCGGCCCGCGCGAGGGCTGGACGGTGGCGCTCAAGCGGCTGCAGCCGGCGCTGACGAGAGACCCCCAGTCGGTGGCGCTCTTCATCCGCGAGGCGCAGCTGTCCAAGCAGCTGCACCACCCCAACATCGTCACGGTGCTGGATGCCGGAGACCTGGAGGGCATCTACTTCATCGTCATGGAGCTGGTGGACGGCCGCGACCTGGGGCAGATCCTCCGGCGCTGCAAGGTGCGCGGCATCCCCCTGCCGCTGGACTTCGCGGTGTACCTGGGCAAGGTGCTGCTGGAGGCGCTCGCGTACGCGCACACCGCCACCACCCCCCAGGGCGAGCCGCTGGGCATGGTCCACTGCGACGTGTCCCCCTCCAACCTGTTCATCTCCCGCGTGGGGGAAATCAAGCTGGGGGACTTCGGCGTGTCGCGCGTGCTGGTGGACGGCAAGCTCCAGGGCGGCGAGGTGCTGGGCAAGCCCTACTACCTGTCCCCGGAGTCGCTGCTCGGCGAGGTGAACCCCGCGGCGGACCTGTGGGCCGCCACGGTGGTGCTCTACGAGTTGCTGACGCTGGAGCGGCCCTTCCTCGGTGGCTCGCCGGACGAGGTCTTCGCCGCCATCTGGTCCCGGCAGTACCGGCCGCTGCGCGAGCTGCGTCCCGAGGTGCCCGAGGCGCTGGAGGCGGTGTTGGACCGCGCCTTCTCCGCCCGCCCCGAGGAGCGCTTCCCCACGGCCGAGGAGTTCGCCCAGGCGCTCACGCCGCACTACGACGAGCGCGTGGGCACGCCGCTGGCCATCGCCGCCGTGGTGCGGGGCCTGTTCGGCGCCAGCGACGACGTGCCGTCGTCCTCGTCCTCGTCCTCGGGCGGCGCGTCGCCGGTGCCCGGCGGCACGGGCTCGCGCGCGGGGTAGGGGACGGAGGCTCGTCCGCCCGCCCGCTCTCCGTCAGAGGGGCCGCTGCCGTCCCGGGTGGAGATGACGACATTTCTCCCCGCACGCGATGTCCGCGCAGGGAGGAGACCGATGGCCACCGAGCCCAAGCAGCCCAAGCCCGAGCAGGAAGAGCCCGAGCGCAAGACGCAGGAAGAGGGAGAGTCCCAGCAGCCCACGAAGGCCAGCGAGGCCAAGGAGGGGATGCCGGGCTACGGACAGCCCGACGAGGAGGTCCGCGACAAGTTCATCCCCGAGCAGAAGTGGTAGTTCCGTGAGATGGAAGCCGGCGCGGGAACTCCTGTCCTGCACCCATCACTGAGGGGTGCCTCGGAGCCCGGGACGGGGCGATGTGTCTGGCGCCCCACCCCCCGCTCTTGTTACGTCCCCTGAGGTCGGGAGCGGCGTTCCGCCGGGTATCCCCGACCGTCCCGCGCACCTCCTTCCGAGCGGTGGAGTCCTGCGCGCTGCCTCCCGCTCCTGGAAACTCTGATGGACCGCAGCCGAATGGGGCCGCTCTTCGAGACCGGCATCCCCAGCTTCGATACGCTCCTGGGCGGAGGCATTCCGCGCCGTCAGTCCGTCATCGTGACGGGGGACCCGGGCTGTGGGAAGACCGTCCTCTGCAGCCAGGTGGCCTTCCTCGCCGCCGCGCGGGGGCTGCCGGTGGTGCTCGCCACCGTCACGTCCGAGCCCCACGACAAGCTGGTGAGCGAGCTGTCCGGCTTCAGCTTCTTCCAGCGGGAGCTGCTCGACGAGAAGCTCTTCGTCATCAGCGCGTACTCCACGCTGAAGCAGGGCCCCCGCGAGACGCGCGACCTGCTGCTCCAGACGGTGCGCAAGCAGGGCGCGAAGCTGCTGTTCATCGACGGGCTGCGCGCCATCCGCGACCTGTGGCAGGACGAGGCGAAGCTGCGCGAGTTCCTCTACGAGCTGGGCATCAGCCTGGCCGCGGCCGACTGCGTGGGGCTGTTCACCACGGAGTACCCGCTGGAGAAGCTGCTGGCGCTCCCGGAGGCCACCACGGTGGACGGCATCGTGTCGCTGTCCGTCAACCGGCGGGCCTCGCGCCGGCTGCGCCGCGTGGAGGTGGTGAAGCTGCGTGGCCGGCCGCACCTGTCCGGCGAGCACCTGATGCACATCGGCTCGGACGGGGTCCGGTTCCTTCCCCGCCTGGAGGCGCAGGAAATCCAGGTGGAGGACCGGGAGCCCCCCGAGGGCCGGGCCAGCTTCGGGCTCAAGGAGCTGGACGTGCTGATGGAGGGGGGACTGCCCCTGCACAGCGCCACCATGCTCGCGGGGAGCATGGGCATCGGCAAGACGCTGCTCGCCGCGCACTTCGCGGTGGAGGGGGCGCGCCACTCGGAGCCGGCCCTCTTCGTCTCCTATTTCGACTCGCAGGCCGCCCTCAACGCGCGGGCACGGCGCATCGGGTTGGACGTGGAGCACCACGTGCGCCGCGGCCTGCTCACCTACCTGCACATGCTCCCCGTGGAGGTGGAGGCCGACCTCGTCGTGGACCGCGTCCTCGAGGAGGTGCGGCGCCAGGGGGCGAAGCGGGTGGTCATCGACGGGCTCACCGCCCTGGAGCTGTCCATCGAGGACCCGGAGCGGCGGCGCATCTTCCTCGCCGCGCTGGCCCTGCGCCTGCGGCAGGCGGGGGTGACGTCGCTCTTCACGCGCGAGGTGCCCAAGGTGGCGGGGACCGAGCTGGACTTCAGCGACGCGCCCATCGCCATCCTCGGAGAGAACCTGCTGCTCCTGCGCTACGTGGAGCTGCGCGGGCGCATCCACCGCATCCTGTCCGTCCTCAAGATGCGGGACAGCAAGTACGACAACGAGCTGCGGGAGTTCGAAATCGCCGACACGGGCATGCGCGTCCTCGCCCCGGTGCGCTCCGCGGAGGGGCTGCTGACCGGCCAGGCCCGGCCGCTCGGCACCTCCATCGGTCGTGCCGAATGAGCCTCGTTCTCATCGTGGAGGACGAGGAGGCGCTGCTCGAGGTTTTCGCCGAGGTGGTCGAGGCGCTCGGGCACCGCGCCCTGCGGGCGCATGACGGGGAGATGGCCCTGACGCTGGCGCGCACGGAGCCGCCGGACCTGGTGGTCAGCGACCACATGATGCCGAGGCGCACGGGCATGGAGCTGCTGAGGGCGATGCGCGCCGAGCCGCTCCTGGCCGACATTCCCTTCGTCCTGCTGAGCGCGGCGCGGCCGGCGGGGCGGGAAGAGGCGGACGCCTTCCTGGCCAAGCCCGTGGACCTGGCCACCTTCGAGGAGGCCATCCACACGGCGCTGCGCTCGCGCCTGCCCTCCGCCTCCCTGTCCGCGGAGGGGCGCGCGTCCGGAGCCACGCGGACGGCGTCGGGCCGGGTGCACGAGGAGATGCTCCAGTGGGTGGCGCACGAGCTGAAGACGCCGCTCAGCTCGGCACGGCTCAACGCGCAGGTCCTGCTGCGCAAGCTGGAGAAGCGGGGCGGGGAGGACGAGAGCCGGTCCGCCGCGGCGGTGCTGCGTCAGCTGGACCGGATGAGCGGCCTCATCACCTCCATCCTCGACGCGGGCCGTCTGTCCGGTGGGAAGGTGGAGCTGCGGCCGTCGTACTGCGACATCCTCCCGTTCCTCCGCGAGCTGCTGCAGGAGTGGCGCGAGCTGGAGCCGCGGGTGGAGTTCATGCTGCTGGCGGAGGGCGAGCCGGTGACGCTGTCCTTCGACGCGGAGCGCATCCGGCAGGTGCTCAACAACCTGCTCTCCAACGCGGTGAAGTACTGCGGCGAGCAGCGGCGGGTGGAGCTGGGCCTGTCCGTGAGTCCCGGTCAGGCCGTCATCCACGTGCGGGACTGGGGCGTGGGAATCCCGGCGTCGGAGCTGCGCACCATCTTCGACCGCTTCCAGCGGGCGGACGACGACCCGGCCCGGGGCCATGGCCTGGGCCTGTTCATCGCCTCGCAGCTGGCGCGGCTGCATGGGGGCTCGCTGTCGGTGCGCTCCTCGTTGGGCGAGGGCTCCACCTTCCAGCTCCGGCTCCCGCTGCGCCGCTAGCCGGCCAGCTCGCGAACCCTCGGCACGTGCCGGCGGAGCGCCTGGAGCACCTGCTCCACCTCCGCCTCGGGGGTGCCGGGGCCCAGGCTGAAGCGCAGGCTGCCGCGCGCCTGGGGCACCGTCAGCCCCATGGCCCGCAGCACGTGCGACGGTGACAGCGTCCCCGACGCGCACGCCGCGCCGGAGGACACGCAGATGCCCTCCAGGTCCAGCGCGATGAGCAGCGCCTCGCCCTCCACGCCGTCGAAGCGCAGGTTGCTCGTGTTGGGCACGCGCGGGGCCCCGGCGCCATTCACCTCCACGCCGGGCAGGCTCGCGCGCACCTCGCGCTCGAAGGCGTCTCGCAGCGCGCCCACCCGCGCGGACACCCCGGGCTGCTCCGCCGCGGCCAATTCCAGCGCCAGCGCGAGGGCCTCCGCGTAGGGCACGTTCTGCGTCCCCCCGCGGCGGCCTCCCTCCTGGTGGCCCGGCGTCAGCGCCCGCACGTCCACGCCCTTGCGCACCACCAGCACGCCCGCGCCCTGCGGGCCGCCGAACTTGTGCGCCGAAAGGGACAGGAGGTCCGCGTCCACCTCGCGCAGGCTCAGCGGCACCTTGCCCGCCGCCTGCACCGCGTCCGTGTGGAAGAGCACGCCCCGCTGCCGGCACGCGCGGGCCACCTCCGCCGCGGGCTGCACCACGCCCGTCTCGTTGTTGGCCCACATCAGCGAGCACAGCGCCGTCTCCGGCGTCAGCGCATGCAGCACGTCCTCCGCGCGCACGCGCCCGTCCGCGCCCGGGGCCACCCGCACCACCTCCGCGCCCTCGCGCTCCAGTTGCGCGAGCGCGCCGAGCAGGGCGGGGTGCTCCACCGCGGACGTCACCACGCGCCGCCGCTCCAGCACGGGCCGGGCGTGCCAGGCGCCCACGAGCGCCAGCGCGTCCGATTCGCTGCCGGAGGCGGTGAAGGTGACTTCCTTCGGCTCGCAGCCCAGCACGCGCGCCACCTTCGCCCGCGCCGCGTCCAGCCGGGCCCGCGCGTCACGGCCGCTCTGGTGGATGCTGGAGGCGTTGCCGAAGCCGCCTCCGGAGAAGGCGCGGGAGAGCAGCGCCGCCACCTCCGGGCGCACCGGGGCGGCGGCGTTGTAGTCCCAGTAGATCACGAGTCCTGCGCGCACAGCAGCGACACGGGGCGCTCGCCCGCGACGCCGAAGGCTTCCTTGAAGCGGTTCACCAGCTCGCGCTTGAGCGCCTTGCGCTGCGCCGCCTTGCCGGACAGCGGAAGCCGCGCGCCCGCCATGCTGCCGTGGCCGCCCGAGGAGCCGCCGTAGTCCTCGAAGATTTCGCGGATGAGGCGGCCGGCGTTCATCCGCCGGTCCTTCACGCGCAGGCTGAAGTAGAGCTGGTTGCGGTACGTGCCGAAGGCGAGCGACCACTTCATGCCCTCGAGGAACATGAGCCGCTCGGCCACCTCCGCCACCATGTCCGGGGAGTAGACCTCCTCCAGGTCGGTGATGATGGCGTGGCCGTACACCTTCGCCCGCTCGTAGGCCGTGTGGTACAGCTGGAAGTACCGCGCCGGCAGCTCCGGGTGCTCGATCTGCGCCAGCAGCGACTTGTCCATCCGCGGGAACAGCCACAGATAGCTGTCGATGTCCGTCTGGGTCGTCTCGCGGCCCAAGTCGCGCGTGTCCGCCTTGAGGCCGTAGAAGAGGGCGGTGGCCACCTCCGGGGAGGGCTCCAGGCGCGCGGCGCGCAGGTACTCCGTCAGCATGGTGGAGGTGGCGCCGAAGTCACCGCCCACGTCCGCGAAGGGGGACTCCAGGCTTTCCTCGCGCAGCGGGTGGTGGTCCACGACGATGTGCGCGTCCAGCTTCGCGGGCAGCGAGTGGTTGCCCACCTTGGGCTGCGTGTCCACGAGACCGAAGAGGTCGTACGCGTCGAAGTCGATTTGCGACACGTGGGAGATGGGCAGCCGCAGCACCTTCACGAAGGCGATGTTCTCCGCCCGGCCGATGATGCCGCCGTAGCCGACGCGCGCCTCCACGTCCGCCCTGCGCTCCAGCAGCTGGGCGAGCGCCACGGCCGCGGCCATGGAGTCCGGGTCCGGGTTGTCGTGCGTGAGGATGAGGGCCCTCTTGTGTCCCTTGGCCACGCGGAGCAGGCGCTCCAGCTTGTCGCGGGCAGGCAGGTGCGCCAGCCGTGGTGGCGGGGGCTCCGTCAGCTCGCCTCCCGGAGGATTCCCGGCACCGCGACGGCTGTGGAGGGTGTGTATGACAGGCATGGGTGCTCTTCTTTACTTCCTCCGGCCGAGGGATTCGAGAAGCCGGATGTTCTCCCCATAACGTTCTGGGAACGGTGTCTCCAGCACCCCAATGGTGTGGGCGAACCGAGCATCCTTCACGAGGCAGCGGAAGGCCGTGAGCCCGATCGCCCCCTTGCCGGGCTCCTCGTGGCGATCCACGCGACATCCCAGGGGTTTCTTGCAGTCATTGAGGTGGAAACACCGCACTCGTGACAGGCCCACCAGCCGGTCGCACTCGTCCATGACCGACTCGTACCCGCGGACGGTGGACAGGTCGTACCCCGCGGCGAACAGGTGACAGGTGTCCAGGCAGATGCCCAGCCGCTCCTCGTCGCCCACGCGGCAGAGGATTTCCGCCAGGTGCTCGAAGCGCCACCCCAGCGAGGAGCCCTGACCCGCGGTGCCCTCCAGGCAGATGCGGGCGCTGTAGCCCTTGCAGTGCGCGTGCACTTCGTCCAGGCCCTGGGCGATGAGCGTCAGGCCGCGCTGCTCGTCGGGGTGGGTGCCCGGGTGCATGACGAGGTACGGAATGCCCAGGCGCTCGCAGCGGGTGAGCTCCTCCGCGACGCAGTGGATGGAGCGCTCGCGGTGCAGGGGCTCCTCGGTGGCGAGGTTCACCAGGTAGTTGCCATGGGCGATGGCGGGGAGGCCGGTGCGCTTCGCCTCGGCGCGGAAGGCGAGGCGCTCGTCCTCGGTGAGGGCGGGCGCGCTCCAGCCTCGCGCGTTGCGGGTGAAGATTTGAAGGGCACGGGCACCGTGCTCCTCGGCGCGCGCGAAGGCGCGGCTCACGCCTCCGGCGATGGATTCGTGAGCCCCGATGAGCACGGCGTCAGGTGAGACGGCCTTCCCGTCAGCTGTTGATGGCCTTGTACTTCCGGGCCAGGTCCTTGAAGAACTTCATCCCGTTGTCGAGCGAGTTCTCCATGGCGTCCATCAGCACCGTGCGGAACGCGGCGACGGGTCCCCGGAAGGACTCGTAGTACCGCTGCCGGTCGATGGAGTGGATGATGGCCGGCATGTAGCCGTTGCGCACCAGCAGCAGGTTGCTGCACATGCGCCCCACCTTCCCGCTGTGCTCCGTGAAGGGGAAGATCTGCAGGAAGCGGTGCTGCACCGTCGCCGCCTGCTTGATGGGGTGGAACTCGCGGAACTCGGCGCTGGCCGTGTAGTCCACGAGCTTCTCCAGCTCGCCCTGAATCTTCGCGGGCTGGGCGATGTCGTGGAAGTACGTGCGGTGCAGCGGCATGTCCTTGCGCAGCCCCGAGCGATCCCGCTCCTTCGCGAGCTCCTTCTCGGTGCGCTCGCGCCGCTCCATCCGCGCGCGCTCCGACTGCGCCTCGGGCGTGTTGCCGAGGAACAGGTCGTGCATCCGCTTGATGGTGGTCAGGGTGATTTGCGCCTGCTTCTTGGCGCCCGCCGCCTCCTCGCGGATGAAGTCGCAGACGGCCTTGTGGTTCCTGATTTCGAGGACCACCGGAATCATGGAGGCTTCCGCGTTGGTGCGGCCGGGGAACAGCGCGGCCATCAGCTCCTGGTGGGTGTAGACGACACCCTCCAGTGCGGCGTCGTGGTAGATCCACGACATCTCGAGCTTGTCGAGGAAGTCGCGCGCCGCGGGCTTTTCCTTGTAGATCTCGAGGTACTCGCGCAGCGCCTCGTTCTTCTCGTCGATGTCCTGATAGCGTTCCTTCACGGACTGCGGCTCCTTCTCGCTGCGGCGCCGCCCGTGGGCGGAGTCCGAAGCATGCGGCCGAGCGTTACAACGGCACGCGGATTCTAGAAATTCCGCGCGGTTGGAACAACGAATTCATTACAAATTGACGAGGAAGACCTCGCACGCCTGGTCGAGCAGGTCCTTGGAGAGCGCCGGAGGTATCTGCCGGTAGCGGGCGGCGTCCCGGATGAGGGAGACCAAATCGCGGGGGTGGCAGGCGCGCAGCTGCATCTCGCGGGGCTTGTAGTAGTGCTCGAAGAGGTAGGTGACGGCCTGGTCCACGTAGGGGATGCCGGCCGCCTCGCACACCCGGCGGAAGATCTCCCGGTAGGACTCCTCATCCGGGTTGCCGACCTCAATCTTGTACTTGATGCGGCGCAGGAAGGCCTCGTCCACCAGCTCCTTGGGGTCCAGGTTGGTGGAGAAGACGAGGAGCTGGTCGAAGGGAATCTCGAACTTCTTGCCCGTGTGCAGGGTGAGGAAGTCCACCCGCTTCTCCAGGGGGACAATCCACCGGTTGAGCAGGTCCGTGGGGTGGACCTTCTGGCGGCCGAAGTCGTCGATGAGCAGCATGCCGCCGTTGGCCTTCACCTGGAATGGCGCCTCGTAGAGGCGGGTGCTCTCCGAGTAGATGAGGTCCAGCGTCTCCAGCGTCAGCTCGCCGCCCACGACGACGGAGGGGCGGCGGCAGAGCAGCCACCGGTTGTCCATCTCGAAGGTCTGCCGGCGGCCCGAGGAGTCCCGGCCCATCTCCAGGGACACCGGGGTGTGGATGAGCCGGTCGTTCACCTGGATGATTTGATTTCCAATCTCCAGGCAGTGGGGGACGAACACCTCGCCGCCGAACATGTGGGAGACGGCCTCGGCGAGGCTCGTCTTGCCGTTGCCGGGAGGGCCGTAGAGGAAGAGGGAGCGGCCGGAGTTCACCGCGGGGCCCAGCTTGTCCATCAGCTCGGCGGGGACGGTGAGGTGGCTGAGCGCCATCACCAGCTCCTCCTGGCTGACGACGGGCGTCTCCTCCGTCTGGCTGGTGATGAGGGCGTTGTACTGCTCGATGGGGACGGGCGCGGGGCCGACGTAGGTGGTGCGGGTGAGGGCGTCGCGCGCGTACTCGCGGCCCTTCTCCGTGAGGACGAACTCCACCGAGGCGCGGCCGAAGCCCTTGCCGCCGCGCAGGTCCACGAGCTTCTCGGTGGTGAGGAAGTCCACCACGTGCTCGATGACGCCCGGCCAGGGCAGGCACATCTCGTCCGCGATGGCCATGCCCGTGCCCGTACCCGCGTAGTACAGGTACTTCAGCGCGATGTCGGAGAGCAGGCCCATCTTGAGACCCGTCTCCTCCACCGACTTCGGCTCGGGCGGAGCGATGTCGAGGATGGATGGGTTCTCGAGCTTGAACGGATTGTCGTCGTCGTACGCGTATCCGGGGGGAGCCATCGGGCCCCTGTTCTAGCCCATCCGGAGCAGGGCGGGCATGGGGCACGCGGCCGCCCGGGCCCGGTGGGAGACCGGGCGGGGAGACTCGGGGCGCCCCCCGTGGAGGAGGGCGCCCGGGGTGGGGCGTCACCGGGACGTCGGCGGGCCCCCTCGCATCACACGGCGCGTGGCCGCGCGGCGAGGAGGGTGCCCGGGAGCGGTGGGGCGCTCAGACGTAGGTGAGCCACTCCGCGTAGCGCGGCTCCTGGCCGCGCACGGTGCGGAAGTAGGTCTCCTGCACGAACTGGGTGATGGGGCCGGGCTTGCCGGTGCCGGTGGTGCGGTTGTCCACCTCGCGCACGGGGGTGATTTCCGCGGCGGTGCCGGTGAAGAAGATCTCGTCGCAGATGTAGAGCGCGTCGCGGGTGAACGTCACCTCGTCCACCACGCGGCCGCTGTCGCGCAGCAGCTTCAGCACCGTGTCGCGGGTGATGCCGTCGAGGATGGGCGAGGACAGCGGGGGCGTCTTGATGACGCCCTTCTTGTTCACCATGAAGATGTTCTCGCCGGACGCCTCGGCGACGAAGCCGCTGATGTCCAGGAGGATGGCCTCGTCGTAGCCGGCCATCACCGCCTCGCGCTTGGCGAGGATGGAGTTGACGTACTGGCCGGTAATCTTGCCGCGCACCATGTTGACGTTGACGTGCATGCGCGTGAAGGAGCTGACCTTGGCGCGGATGCCCTCGCGGATGCCCTTGTCACCGAGGTACGCGCCCCAGTCCCAGGCGGTGACGGCCACGCGGGTGGGGTTCACCGCGCCCAGGCCCATGGCGCCGTCGCCCATGAAGGCCACCGGGCGCAGGTAGGCACCGTTGGCGAACTGCGCCTTCTGCTTGCGCAACAGCTCCAGGCACGCCTCGACGAGCTCGTCCTCGGAGTAGGGCATCTTCAGCATCAGGATGTGGGCCGAATCCAGCAGCCGGCGGATGTGCTCGCGCAGCCGGAAGACGGCCAGCCGGCCATCATGCGTCTTGTAGGCACGGATGCCCTCGAAGACGCCGAACCCGTAGTGCAGCGCGTGGGTCATCACGTGCACGTGGCCCTCGTCCCACTTGGTCATCTTCCCGTCGAGCCAGATCTGCTCCGCGCGCACGGTGTTACTCGAGGTCGAGCTCATTCGAAGGTTCCTTCACCTGGGGGATTTAAGGTGGGGCTGCCCGGGCCTTCTAGCCAGCACACCGTATGAGGTCAAAGCTCGAATACGGATAGCGCGAGGCGTCACAGCACCGGCGGTAGGGGAGTGAGCATCCTTCGCAGAAAGGGAATGTCCTCCACGAGTGCCTTGCGACCCAGGTGGAGGGCCTTCGAGGCGAGCTCCACCGAGGGAACCACGTCCAGCGGGGACAGCGTCCGGGGGAAGCGCTTCACGTGGTGCGCGTAGGGGAGGTTGGGGGCCACCGTCATCGCGGCCAGTCGCTGCAGGGGCAGCCAGAAGGGCGTGGCCAGCCGGGGCGCGAAGCCATCCAGCCCGAGGATGAAGGCGTTGCGCGTGCCGATGCGGCCGCGGGCCACCGCCTTCCACGCGGCCTTCGCGGGCAGGTTGTCCACGAGGCCCCCGTCGATGAGGCGCGCCACGCCATGCTGGGCCAGCAGGCCCTCCAGCAGGCCGTGCATGCGCGGGTCCTCGCGGAGCACGTCGTAGTGGATGACGCCGGGCAGGGCGGAGGAGAAGCCGGCGGCGTCCAGCGCGTCGAACTCGCCGGTGGCGTCGTCGGCGCCCAGGTGGAGGCGCACGGTGATTTCGGGGCGGGTGAACAGCTCCGCCACCGCGCCCATGGCGGCCTGGATGCGGCGGGCCACGCCGGCGGGGTTGAGCAGGCCCAGGGGGCTCGTGCCCATCAGGCGCTCGTAATACTCCAGCGGGCGAGGGAGCATGCCGCGGCGGATGCCGCCCACGGAGATGACGGTGGGCAGCGGCAGATCTTTCAACCGCAGGCCGCTGCCCTCGGGGCCCGCGCCGAAGAAGCGGCCCAGGCCCGCGCGCAGGAACAGCCGCAGCGCCGCCGGAATGCCGTAGCGGCTCTCCGTGGAGATGAAGCGGAAGAGCTTCCGGAAGGACAGCCCGCGGACGATGTTGACCATCTCCGTGGGGTCGAAGCGCGCCATGCGCGCGCGCATGATGGCGAGGATGGCGCCCATGGACGCGCCGGCCACGAGGCGCGGCTCCAGGCCGTGCTCGTCCAGCAGGCTCATGACGCCCAGGTAGACGAACGCGGTGCCGCCGCCTCCGCCCGCCACCAGCACCAGCGCCTTGTGGCGAATCTCCTGGTCCAGCGCCTCCGGCGGCACGCGTCCGCGCAGCCGCTTCAGCACCGTGTCCCGGGCGTGCGCGGCGTGCTCGCGCAGGTCCTTCACGTGGGGAATGAGCCTGTCGCGCGTGGGCGGGCGCGGGCCGCGCAGGACGGGGCCGAGCCGGCGCTCCACCTCCTCGCGGAAGGGCGTGAGCAGCGCGCCCACGCCCACGTCCATTTCGCCGTGCTGGACCTTGTAGAGGCGCGCCAGCGACAGCGCGGTACGGAGGATGGCCTCCTCACGCGCGTCCAGGAGGCCCGGAGAGGCCATGGCCGCGCGGACGAGCGAGAGCTCCAGCTCCTCCAGCGGCCGGGTTATCTGGAAGCGTTCCTTCAGCAGCACGGGCCGTCAGGCCTGGGCGATTTGCGAGAGGTTGGCGCGGGCCTTCTCGATGTCACCCTCGTACTTGAGGACGAGGTTGAGCGTGGAGGCCACCAGGTCCGAGGTGAGCTGCTCCGCGTTGAGGAGCGCCAGGCTCTGCGCCCAGTCCAGCGTCTCGCTGATGGAGGGCGCCTTCTTCAAGTCCAGCGAGCGGATGGCGGCCACGGCCTCCACGACCTGCTCGGCCAGGACCTGGGGGACGTCCGGCAGGCGCGCCTTGACGATGCGCAGCTCGCGCTCGCGGTCCGGGAAGTCGATGTGCAGGTGGAGGCAGCGGCGCTTGAGCGCGTCCGACAGCTCGCGGGCGTTGTTGGAGGTGAGCAGCACGCGGGGGATGTGCTTCGCCTTGAAGGTGCCCAGCTCGGGGATGGTGACGGCGTTGTCCGAGAGGACCTCCAGGAGGAAGGCCTCGAACTCGGGGTCCGCCTTGTCGATTTCGTCCACCAGCAGCAGGGCGGGGCGCTCGGAGAGCTGGGCGCGGAGGATGGGGCGGGGCAGCAGGAAGCGCTCGGAGAAGAACACCGCGTCCCCGGTGGCGAGCCGGTCCGCGGCCTCGGCCAGGGTGGTGGTGCCCTGCACCATGTCGCCAATCTTGTCCTTGAGAAGCTGGGTGTAGAGCAGCTGCTTGGCGTACTCCCACTCGTACAGCGCCTTGGCCTCGTCCAGGCCCTCGTAGCACTGGAGGCGGATGAACTCGCGGTCCAGGGCCTGGGCCAGTGCCTTGGCCAGCTCCGTCTTGCCCACGCCGGCGGGGCCCTCCACCAGGATGGGCTTGTTCATCCGGTCCGCCAGGAAGGCCGCCGTCGCGATTTCAGGGGAGGACAGGTAGCCCACCTGCTCCAGGCGCTGCTCCGCGTCCTCCACGCTGGTGAAGGAGCGCGTCTCTACCGTCGAAGGGATACTCACCCGGCAAACTTAACCGACCGACTCCCCAGCGACTGCGGCAAAAATGCCAGGGTTTCGAGCCCCGCACCGTGGGTAAATCGCCTCGCTGCCCTGCAACCCGGCGTAACCACGGTGGGAAATATTCTTCGCATCCCGGGCACACGTCGTGCATCAGAGCGGCCGCAACTCACGAAGCGCGAGGTCAGCGGTCATGGTGGTGTGGGCGTGGCTCAGGGTGGTGTTGGCGATGGCGGTGCTCCTGTTGCCGGGAGGCTTCCCGCTGCTGCTGGCGTACATCGCCGTGCGGACGCTGCGCGCCCGCTGGCACGACGCTCGAATCGAGGCCCACAACCACGGCCGCGAGGCGTCGCTGCGCGACGTCGTCGCCTCGCTCCACTTCAAGGAGCTGGTGCGCGAGGCCCGCGCCGCGCTCTGACGCGCGTGTCCGGGTAGGGCACGGATGTCAGGGTGGGGCCCCGAGGCCCCGGGAATCCGAAGCCGCGACGAAGTCTGTTGGCGTAGCAACCGTCACCCCGGACCGCCTCCCCGAGCAGGGAAGGCTCCGGGGTGATGCCGTTTCAGGGGACGGGTGCCGGAGCTCCGGCGGGGTGTGCCGGGTTTCCGAAGGGCGCCGGGGATGGCCCGCGACGGCGCGCGCGGGCGCCGGTCCCCTGGCGCGAGGCATCGGCCCCGGATGACGCCAGGACGGAGCCCGGTGGCCGATGAATGCGTGGGGCTCCAGCCGTGCGTTGCGACACCCTCAGACGCTGGGAAGGGCCCCGGCGGCCGATGAAGCACGGCGGTGCTCCGGTCACGAAGCCGGAGCACCGTCAGGCGCCGTGGCTACTTGTCCAGGTCGTCGACCATGGACAGCCAGTCGGCGTCCTCTTTCGCGACCTCGGTGGGGATCTGCACCATGACGGTGCGATCCGTGGGCTCCGACTCCTCGCCCAGTCCGGCGGGGGCGGGGGCCGCGGCCTTCTTCGCGGCGGCGGGCTTCGCGGCGGCCTTGGCCGGAGCGGCCTTGGCCGGAGCGGTGGCGGCGGGCGGGATGACCTGGTTCACCTGGGTCCGGGAGAGGTCGTCGTCCTCCGCGGCCTTGGCGGGAGCCTTCGCGGCCGGAGCGGCGGCCGCGCCGGGCTTGCTCTTGAATCGAGCCAGCTCCAGCTCGGCGACCTTGAGCGCCTTGCTCTTCTCCTGCACGGACTGCTGCAGGCGGGCGACTTCCTGGGCCTTGATGGCCTCGCGGCGCTCCAGCTCCGCCTTCTGCTTGGCGTTGAGGTCCTCCAGCTCCTTGAGCTGCCGCGCCTCCAGGTCCTTGCGCTCCTTCTGCGCGGTGGCGAGCCGGGCGGCGGCCTCGTTGGCCTTGGCCTCGGCGGCGGCCACCTTGGCGTTCAGCTCCTTCTCCAGACGGCCCTTGGCGCCCTGGGCGCTCTCCAGCGCCAGCTCCAGGTCCTGGATCTTCTTCGCCCGCGTGGTGAGCTGCCCCTGGAGGTCCTTGGCCTTCGCGTCCGCCTCGGCGGCGCGAGCCTGGGCCTCCTGGGTGAGCTGGGCGACGCGCTGCTCGGCCTTGGCCAGCTTCGCGGCCAGCTCGTCGGCCGCGCGCTTCGCCTCGGCGCGCTCCTGGGTGGCCTGCTGGGCCTGCTGCTGGAGCTTCGCCTCGCTCTGCTGGAGCTGACCGGCCAGCTCGTTCTTCTCGGCGGTGAGCTTCTGCTGGGAGGCTCCGGCGGCGCGCAGCTGCTCCTCGCGGTCGGCGAGCGCCTTCTTGCCCAGCTCGAGCTGGTTGTTGAGGCCCGCCATCTGCTGGTTGAGCGCGTCCGTCTGGCGCTTGGCGTCGGCGGCCTGCTGCTGGAGCTTCGCCTCCAGGGTCTTGAGCTGCTCGGTGCGGGTGGCGACCTCGCGGTTGAGCACCTCGGCCTGACGCATCTTCTCCTGCGTCACCGTCGTGAGCTTGCGGAGCGTGTCCGACAGCTCCTTGCCCTTGTTGGCCAGGTCGTTCTGGAGGAGCTCTTCCTTGCGCTGCGACTCCTCGGTGAGCGTGTGCAGCCGCTCCTCGAGGCTGGCGCGCGCGTTCTCCGTCTGTGCCAGCTGCGAGGACAGCCGCGTCACCTCGGCGACGGCGGCGCCCAGCTCGTGCTTGGTGAGGGTGAGCTGCTCGCCCAGGTCCTCGCCCTGGTTGCGCGCCTCGGTGAGCTGCGCCTCCAGCGACGCCTGGGTGTTGGCCGCCTGCTGCTTCGTGGCGATGTGGGCCTGCTGCTCGCGGCCCAGCGTGTCGCGCGTGGCGGCGAGCTGCGCCTGCGTCTGCTCCAGCGTCTGGGTGGTGGCCTCCAGCTCGGAGCGCAGTCCGTCGCGCTCGCCGGTGAGCGCTTCAATCTGCGCGCTCGTCTCGGCGGCGAGCTTCTCGTGCGCGGCGCGCTCGGCCTCGTAGTTGCCCAGCGTCTCGGACAGCTCGCCGCGCAGCTGGCCAATCTGGCCGGTGAGGTCCTGCTCCAGCGCGTCCTTGGCGACGCCCAGCGCCTGCAGCTCCGCCGTGCGCTGGTCGCGCTCGTGCGTGGTGCGGGCCAGGGCGTCGTTCGTGTCCTGGAGCGCGCCCTGCGTCTCCTGCAGCTCGGCCTGGAGCGCGTCGCGCTGGGCGATGGTGCTGCCCAGCTCGCCACGCGTCTCCTCCAGCGTGGCCTGCGTCTGCGTCAGCGTCTGGGTGGTGGCCTCCAGCTCGCCGCGCGTCTCGGCCAGGGCGCCTTCCGTCTGGGACAGGCGCGACTGCGTGTCCGCCAGCGTCGCTTCCGTGCGGGCCAGCGTGTCCTGCGTCTGCGCCAGCGTCTGGCTGGTGGCCTCCAGCTCGCCGCGGGTGTCGGCGAGGGCCTCCTCCGTCTGCGAGAGGCGGCCCTGCGTGTCCGTCAGCGACTGGGTGGTGGCCTCCAGCTCGCCGCGCGTCTCGGAGAGCGTCTGCTCGGTGCGGGCGAGGGTGCCCTGGGTCTCCGCGAGCGTCTGCTCGGTGGAGGCGAGGGTCTCCTGCGTCTGCGCCAGCGTCTGGCTGGTGGCCTCGAGGTTGCCGCTCAGCTCGGCGATGCGCTCGTCGCGCGTCGCCACGTCCCCCTGCAGGCCCTCGATGGTGGCCTCGCGCTGGGCGACGGTGTCCTCCAGCGCCGCGACGCGGGCCTGGAGCTGCTCGCCGGTGTGCTGCGACTCCTCGAGCTGCTGGGTGAGGGCCTGAATCTGACCGGTGAGGTCCGCCTCCAGCTCGGCCTTGGCGGAGCGCAGCTCCTCAATCTGCCGGGTGAGGTCGGCCTCCAGGGCGTCCTTGGCCTGGTTGAGGGACTGGAGCCGGTCGTTGAGGTCCGTCTCCAGCGCGTCCTTGGCCTCGTTGAGGGCCTGCAGCTCGGCGGAGAGCTCGGCCTCGCGGTCCGCCAGGTGCGTCTTGACGGCCTCGACTTCGCCCTCCAGCTCGCCAATCCGCTCCATGTGCTGCTGGATGTTGGCGTTGAGGTCCGCCTCGCTCTGCTCGTTGCGGGCGATGGTCTCCGACAGCTCGCGCTCCAGCGAGCCAATCTTGGCGTCGCGGTCCTCGATGCGCTGGGTGAGCTCGGTCTCCTGGGCGTCCTTGTCCAGCCGGAGCTGGTCGCGCTCGCCGGTGGTGCGCGCGAGGTCCGTCTCGAGGTCCGCCACCTGCTGCGACAGGCGGGCCTCCAGCGCGTCCTTCTCCGCGTTCAGCCGGACGATTTCGGCGTCCGCCTGGGCGCCGTGCTCCTCGGCCTTGGTGGCGCGGGCCTCCAGGGCGCGAACGGTGGAGTCGCGCTCCTGCTCCGTCTCGGTGAGGCGGTCCTGGAGGGCCTGGATTTCGCCGCCCAGCTCGGCGTAGCGCTGGTCGCGCTCGCTGACGGTGCGGGCCAGCTCCGCCTCGAAGTCGTCACCGCGCTTGCCCAGCCGGGCGACTTCCGCCTCGTGGGCGCGGAGGGCGTCCTGGAGCTTCTGCTCCTTGACCTCGAACTCCAGCGTGACGACGCCGAGGTGCTTCTCCAGCTTGTCGTACTCGCCGCGGAGGTTCTCCAGCTCGGACGCGCGGCGCGCCAGCTCGTCCTCGCGGTTGTGGACCTCCTTGCGAAGGACGTTGATGTCCTTCTCCTTGGAGGCGACGACCTCGATGAGGTCCTTCTCCGCGGAGAACTTCTGGAGGAGCAGGTCGTCCACGGCGGCGCCGTGCTCGCGCTCCTTCTGGAGCATGGCCTGCTGGGCCTCGTTGAAGCGGCGCAGCAGGTCGTCCACCTGCATCTTCAGGCCCTGCAGCTCCACGTCCTTCTCGTGGAGGCGGTCCTCGCCCGTGAGCAGCTCACGCTCGCGCACGCCCCAGATTTCGGAGAGGCGGGCGAGCTGGGCCTCGCGCGTCTTCAGCTCGTCGCGGAGGATTTGAATCTTGCCCTCGGGCGTGCCCATCAGCTCGCGGCGCGGAGGCGGGCGCTTGAGCTGGCGGGACTCGGCGAGCAGCTCCGCCTTGCGGTCCGCGATGGACTGGAAGGCGCGGTCGAGGAACGCGCGGTCCTCGTCCGTCATGGCGCTGCGGCGCTCGCGCTTGGGCAGCTTGGGCGGGCCGCCGGCGCTGGTGCGCAGGGGCGGCGGCATGGGCGGAGGCGCCTCGCGGGGCGCGCCGTTGAGCGCCGCGTCGAGGGACGCGTCCGACTCGTCGGTGCCCGCCGGGACGATGCCGTGGCTCATGGACGCGAGCTCACCCATCTCGAAGGGGATGACGAGGTATCCGTCCGCGGCGCCCGGCGTCTGGCGGTGCTGCGCCAGGCCGTCCACGCCCGTGTCGGAGGAGAGCAGGAGGACCTTCAGATTCTGGCCCCACTTGCCCTTCTTGATCTGACCGCAGAGAACGAAGCCGGACTGATCCGGCAGCTCGGCGCGCAGGACGACCAGATCCGGCCGACGCTTCTCCAGCTCGCGCTGCGCGTCTGACGCCGTCGCCGCCATGGCCGTTTGGTACCCCGCGCTCTTGAGCACGGTGGCCATGCTGAGGGCGAATTCATTCTGGCTTTCGACGATGAGGACCCGACGCTCCATGAAGCCCTTTGACCCGGAAAAAGTGCTGTGAAAACCGCAGCATCCTATCGGGCGGGTGCAAGGCTTGGAAAGTTTATGGGTAGCGCTCGGTTGGCTGCTTCACGAGCTTTTGCCGCGAACAACGCCTGTTGCACGTGTCGGCGGCTGGCGGGACGGGTGGGCGTCCTCGTCCCGGCCGGGGAACGTCGTGGGGGGTGTGTGCCGGTCGAAGCGAATGCCGTCGGGAGGACAGTAGCCGTGGGCGAGCTGGGCGAACCACGGGTTGAGTGACGAGGGCACAGGCTCGGGCGCGGGGCCCTCGTCCACGGGCTCGGGGGCCGGCGCGGATTCCACCTCGTGCAGCTCGGCTTCATCGAGCAGGCGAGCGGCGCCGCTGACGGAGACCTCGGCCTCCTCCACCTCGTCGCTGCTGATTTCGTCCGGCTCGTCCAGACGTGGGCGCGAGTGGGCGGGAGTCGCAGATCCGTCGGCACCGTCCTCGATGGGCTGGGCCTCGTCGGCGGAGATCTCCTCGGGCTCGTCGTCGGAGCTGGCCGCCGTGGGGACGGAGGCCTTGAGGGAGGGAGGCGCGGGCGGACGCGAGACGGGCGTGAGCCGGGGCGGCTCCGTC
>NZ_JABBJJ010000116.1 GCF_012933655.1 Pyxidicoccus fallax
GCCCCTGGAGCTGGTGCCCGCCCCGGTGGGCGGCGAGGACCTGCCGCGCGACTTCCTGAGGCAGCTCCAGGCGCTGTGCATCCACACGCCCCTGTACGGCACGCGGTCGTCCGCCATCGTGGCGCTGAAGCCGGGGGGCGTGGGGCACTACCTCGCCAGCGACGTGGCGCCTTGCCAGGGGGCGTGGAACGACGTCACCGGACTGCTCGCGCCCACGACCACGGCTGTCGGTGGCTGAGCGTCCGGAGGGGCCGCGCGGCGACCTGTCTCCCCGGAAATGAAACCGCCCCCGGAGCGCGAGGCCCCGGAGGCGGAAGTCAGCGGAGACGCCAGGCGCCCCGCATCACCGCTCAGGCTAGTAGGAGCCCCGGAGCGACGTGCCGCTGTAGGACGTGTAGCCGCGCAGCATGATGTAGATGCGCTGGTTCGTCGTCTGCGCCGCGATGCTGCACGACTCGTTGTTGCCGCTGAGGTACGGGCGGCAGTTGTACGCCGTGGTCGTCGGCGCCGCGCCGACGCGCACGTACATGTCCGCGTCACCCGTGCCGCCGCTCATCACGTAGCTGGAGGCCCTGCCCGCCGGCACGTCGAGGCAGTAGAGCGTCTGCGAGCCCGAGGCGCCGGAGAGGCCCGTCAGCGTCGTGCCGTTGGTCAGCACGGTGCACGTGGTGGGCTGCGTCGTCCCGCCCACGCCCACCGCCTCCCAGGCCTTGTTCACCGCGTCCTGGTCCGCCGTCGTGTACCCCAGCGCCGCCGCGGCCTGCGCCGTGTACGTCTTCGCCTGCGCGAACGTGGTCGACGCGGTGAAGAGGTCCGTGTTCGCCTTGTAGAAGATGCGCGCGGCCTTCTCCACGCCCAGCGCCGGCACCGTCACCGTCGTCTTGCTACGCGGGTGCGTGCCGCCCGTGGACAGCAGCTTGAACGCCAGGTTGGCGATACCCGAGTTCCAGTGCACACCGCCGTTGTCCGACGAGCCGACGTACCGCTCGGGGTAGTAGTCCCTCGACGAGCCGTCCTGCGTGGGGTTGGCCATGTACCGGAGCGCGTCACCCGCGGTGGCCGGCGTCCAGATGTCCTCGCCAATCTTCCACACGTCCGCGTCCGTGGACCAGCTGCGCGACCAGCTCTCGCACACCGCCGCGAAGATGTCGGACATGCCCTCGTTGAGCGCGCCGGACTCATTGGAGTACGTGAGGTTGGACTCGTACGAAGTCACCGCGTGCGTCAGCTCGTGCACGGTGACATCCGCGTCCCGGCCCAGCTGGCCCGAGGTCGTTCCGTCGCCGTCGCCGTACACCATCTGGCTGCCGTTCCAGAAGGCGTTCACGTAGTTGGAGCTGTAGTGCACCGTGCTGCGCATCTGCGCGCCCGCGTTGTTGAACGAGTCACGGTTGAAGACCGTCTTGTAGCAGTCGTACGTGAAGCCCAACTGGTCGTAGTTGGCGTCCACGTGGCCGTCGCCCGTGGTGGCGCCGCCCTCGCTGCGGCGCAGGGTACCCGGCAGGCTGGTGCCGTTGTTGGCGGAGTACACGGCGCGGTTCTTGGCCGCATGGATGTCCGCGTAGCGACTGGCGACAGCGCCCGTGGTGGCATCCACGAAGACGTGGTCCCGGATGGGCAGGTCAGCGCCCTCACCGGTGACGACCACCTCGTAGGCCAGCGTCAGCTTCTGCTGCTCACCGGCGCGCACATAGACAAGCTGCGGCTCTCCGTCGATGTCCAGGCCCTTGCCCACCGTGTCGCGCAGCGCCGCCGTCACCGCCGCGTGCGCCGCGATGCTCGGCTTGGAGGCCACGCCCGACTCGCCGTCGCGCGCGGAGCCGTTGGCCATGACGATGTTGCCAGCCGGGTCCAGGTGGACGATGAGCTCCTGCCCGCGCACCGGCAGGTTGTTCTTCTTCTGCTGATAACGGATGTGGGTGAACCCGTCCTCGTCCACGCTGATGCGGCTGACGACCAGGTCCTCGGCGCGCAGGCGGAAGGTGCGGGCGATGCCAGGCAGGGACGCACTGATGGCGCGGTGCGCGTCCGCCGAGCCGAAGCCCGCGAGCGCGTGGTCCGCCGCACCCAGCCGGCCGCGGACGAAGAACGGAGTGCCATCGTCATGGCGCCCCACCACCTCGGCGCCCGGCATGGCCGCGAGGGAGTTTTCAATCTCGGAGAGCTCGTCGTGCTTCTGCGAATCAGGAGACTGCGCGTCACCGCTCATCTCACAAGCGGTCAGGGGCAGGGCCAGCAGGGCGGCAATGATACGGGTTCGCACCACGGGGAGGCTCCTTTGAACCTCGCGACGAAGCGCCGCGAAGGCTCCCCGCGTGGAGCACGCTCCGGGCCAACGCCTCGAACCCAGGGGCTTCCCTCTGTGCGTGCCAGGACGCCACGCGTCACACTGGCACACGGATGTCTCGCTCCGGGCGGCCCGAATGTATCGACTCATTACAGAAAAGCCCGAATTCCCCTTGGGCCCGACACACCTGGAATTATCCGTAACTGTCCGTCAAAGCGACACACCGGGAGTCACAGCGCCCGAATCGCAGACATGCCTCGCGAAACAAAATGTCTGAAAACATCCAGCTCACGAAACCAGACACAGGACATGCACTTCAGGGCATGACCGTCGTGCGTCACGGCTCTCCCACGAGGACGCGGGCCCGCCCATCCATGGGGAGCATCACCTCCTCCACCTTCGTGAAGCCGGAGGCTCGGGCCAGCTCGGCCAGGTGCCGCATCCACGGGTTGTAGGGCATGCCATTGTCCGAGCAGCACGGCACCACGGCGAAGGGCAGCCGGTGCCGCGCCGCGTACTCGATGATGACGCGGGTGGCGCCGTCCGGGTGCATGCCCACCACCAACTCCGCCTCGCACGGCTCCTCGACCGTGAAGATGCGCTGGGCGTAGGTGACGGGCAGGCGCTTGTGCCGCAGGTCGAACGTGGTGACGGCGCGGCCACGCTTCGTCAGCGCCTCGTTGAGGCGCCCCTGCCCTCCCGCCACATCGAAGACGCGAGGGGCCGTGAAGCGCGACACGATGAAATCCGCGAAGAGGTCGAAGCGCCGCTTGTCCGCCATGAGCGCCTCTCTAGCCGAGCCCGGCTCCCCGTGCATCGCGGAAGCGCCACCGGGGCGCCAGGCGGGCCCCCGCCTCCCTCGCGGCAGCCCGGGGAAGCGTCTCACGGCCCCGGGCCCCTCCCTCGCAACCGCCGGGGAAGCGTTTCACGGCCCGGCCCCGCTTCACCGCACGGCGACGCCATGAGGGCCGCGGGGTCCCTTCACGTGCCTACGCCCGGGTGCACACCGTCGCCAGCAGCCGCTCGATGACGAGCCGCCCGTTGGCGGAGGACTTCAGGGCCAGGTCCGCCTCCGCGCACGCCGTCAGCGCGCCCAGCAGCTCCCTGCGCTCGTAGCCGGCGGCGGCCTTCATGCTGAAGGTGAGCGCCCAGGCGTTGGGCATCTTGCGCTTGGTGCCCTTCAGCTCCGACTCCAGCCTCGGCAGCACCCGCGCCTCCACGTCCTTCGCGGTGCGCGGCGGGTTGCCGCCCGCGTAGCGCCACAGCCACTCGTGGCTCTCCAACAGCGTGCGGACGATGGAGGCCACCGCGCCCAACAGCTGCAGCGCGTGCGTCCCCTGCCCCATGGCGTCGTCGGCGTAGGCCAGGGCCGAGCGGAAGTCGCGCTTCTGCAGGGCCTCGGACAGCTCGAAGAACTCCTCCTCGCGGGCGTGGTGGACGAGCATCGCCACGTCCGCCTTTTCAATCGCCGGCCCCTCCGCGTACGTGGCCAGCTTCTCCAGCTCCGACTGGAGCAGGCGGATGTTGCCGCCGATGCGCTCCTTCAGCTCGTCCAGCGCGCCGGGGCCCAGCTTCTTCTTGAAGGGCGCCAGGAACTCCTTCGCGATGTCGGAGAGGTCCAGGTCCTTGTGGCGCGCGGCCACCTTGCGCTCGACGACATGGCCCTTGTCCTGGGCCAGCTTCACCAGCGGGTTCCGGGAGTCCACCTCGGTGGCCGCCATCACCAGCGCGTGCCCGGCCGGCACGCCCTTCTGGATGAGCTCCATCAGCGAGGTGGTGTCGCCCTCGGGCGCGCTGATGCGCTCCTCGCGGCAGAAGGCGGCGGCCTCCTTGAGGAAGGCGAGGTCCGCCTCCGCGAGGTCCACGTTCAGCTCGTCCTTCCACTCCTGCACGGACGGCGCGCCGGAGCGGCCCGGGTCCAGCTGGTCCACGCCCCAGCCCGCGCGCGCCGCCAGCGCGAGCAGCCGCCGCGCGCCCTCCTTGCGCTTGCCCGCCTTCCACGCCTCGCGCGCCTTGCCCAGCGCGTCCCCCCGCCCCTTCTTGGGCGCGAGGAACTCCGGGTCCCTCACGAGCACCACCTTGCGCCCGGGGAACAGCGGCAGCGTGGCCAGCTCCTGCGCCACCTCGCGCGGACTGCCCGCGTCCAGCACCGCCAGGTTGAGGCCCATGGCGGCGTCCGGCACCAGCGTCTTCACCAGCTCGTCGGCGCCCTTGCGGACCAGGAACTCCTCGCCCCACAGGAGGTACAGCGGAGCCACCTTGCCCGCCTTCACCTCCTTCAGCACGTCATCGAGGTCGGCGCTCACCGTGCGGCCTCCGTGAACAGTTCAATGAGCATGCGCTCCAGTTGCAGGCGCGGCGCCCCGTTGCGGGCGATGGCCGCGCGCGCGCCCTCCAGCAGCGCGTGGCGGCGGTGCAGCGTGGCCTCGGAGGTGCGCGACGCCACCTCCACCGCCAGGTCCTTCAAGTCCCGGTTGGCCAGCCCCTCCTCCATCCCCGCCCGGGCCAGCGCCACGTCGCGCGTCCAGAGCACCAGCAGCTCCAGCGCCCCTTCGGCGTCCTCGCGCGAGCCTCCGTGCGCCTCCGCGAAGCGCAACAGGCCCACCGCGTCCTCGCCGCGCAGCGACTCGAAGGCCTGGACCACGTCCTTGCGCTGCGCGAGCGCGTCCACGTCCAGCGCCATCGCGCGGCCCAGGCTCCCGCCCGCCATGACGGCCGCCAGCTCCGCGGTGGCCGCGTCCAGCTCGCGCTCCTCCTGGACGCGCTTCGCGACGAGCGCCACCGGCAGCGGGCCGAAGTGCACCTTGCTGCACCGGCTGCGGATGGTGGGCAGCAGCTTGTCCATGGCGCTGGCCACCAGGATGAGGGTGGTGCCCGAGGGCGGCTCCTCCAGCGTCTTCAGGAAGGCGTTCTGCGCCTGCACGTTCATCGTCTGCGCGGAGACGACGATGGCCACCTTGCGCTTCGACTCCAGGCCGCGCAGCGCCAGCCGCTCCTGCAAATCCCGAATCTGCTCCACGCGCAGCTCGCGGCTGGGCGTGCCCGTGAAGTCCGAGCGCCCCGCCAGCCCCCGCGCCACCCGCTCCTCGTCCGGCATCACCCACGTCACGTCGGGGTGCAGGCCCCTGGCCACCCGCAGGCAGCTGGCGCAGGTGCCGCAGCCCACGTCGGGCCGCTCGGGACAGGTGAGCGCCTGGGCCAGCCCCACCGCGGCCAGCTCCTTGCCCACACCCTCGGGCCCGGCGAAGAGATACGCGTGGTGTACCGCGCCTCCCCGCAGTGCCGCCTGGAGTGCATCAATCGCGCGCGGCTGTCCCAGCACCGATGCCAGCGTCATGAATGGGGTGTATCCCCGCATGCGCGGCACCCGTCAACAAGCCTGCCTTGACCCCCTCGGAGGGCGCGGGCGACATTGAGGGGGCCTTGCTTCCCCTCCTCCAGAGTCACCTCTCCCTGGCAGCGGGCGCGCTGTTGGCCCTGGTGTTGCTGGCCGTCCGCACGGGCACTGGCGACAAGGACCTGCGCCGGGACCTGAACGGGGCCATCCGGCTGCTGTTCGCCTTCCTGGCGCTGCGGCTGGCCGCCTGGGCGCTGCCGGAGACGGCGTCCGGGGCGGTGCGCAAGACGGTGGAAGTCGGATGGATGCTGACGTTCGCCTTCGGCGTCATCCGGGCGAGCGTGGCCTTCGGGCTGAAGCTGATGCGGCTGCGCGCCTCGTCCGTGGCGCCGCCGAAAATCCTCCGCGACGTCATCGACTTCACCCTGTACGCGCTGGCGGCGCTGCCCATCCTCAAGACGCAGCTGTCATTGGACCTGACGGGTCTGGTAGCCACCTCGGCGGTGCTGTCGGTGGTGATGGGCCTCGCGCTCCAGGAGACGCTGGGCAACCTCTTCGCCGGCCTGTCGCTCCAGCTGGACCGGCCCTTCGAGGTGGGCCACTTCATCCGCATCGGCAACCACGCCGGGCGCGTGGTGTACATCGGGTGGCGCTCCATCCGGCTGGCCACTTTCCGGCGCGAAATCATCACCCTGCCCAACAGCATGGTGGCCAAGGAGCTGGTCCAGAACTTCACCCAGGACCAGGAGCCCGTCGGCATCGACGTGGAGATTCGCCTGTCGCTGGAGGCGCCGCCCAACCAGGTGAAGAGCGCGCTCCTGGACGTGATGCGGGAGATTCCACAGATTCTCGTGGAGCCGCCGCCCCTGGCGCGCACGCTGGCGTACGACGAGTCCGGCATCCGCTACATGGTGCGCTTCTTCCTGGCGGACTACGCGCTGGCGGACACGGTGAAGGAGGACCTGCACACGCGGCTGTGGTACCGGGTGCGCCGGGAGAACATCGAGATTCCCTATCCGCAGCGCACGGTGCACGTGCGGCAGCAGGTGGCGCGCACGGAGCTGTCGGAGGACACGGTGCGCGGGCTGTTGCGCGCGGTGGACCTCTTCCAGGGGCTGGCCGCGGAGGACCTGGACCAGCTGCGCCAGGAGATGGTGGTGCACCGCTTCGGCAAGGGCGAGCGCATCATCCAGGAGGGCGACGAGGGCCGCACCTTCTACGTGCTGGCCTCGGGCGAGGTCAGTGTGCGCGCGGGCAGGACACAGGCGGAGGTGACGCGGCTGGGGCGCGGGGGCTACTTCGGCGAGATGTCGCTGCTGACGGGCGAGAAGCGCTCGGCCACGGTGGTGGCGGTGGAGGACTCACTGTTGCTGGAGGTGGACCGGCCCACCTTCGCGCGCCTGTTCGAGCAGTACCCCGGGCTGGCGCGGCAGCTGTCGGCCCTGCTCGCCCAGCGGCGCACACAGCTTCGGGCCCTGGCCCAGGCGAGCGGGAGCGGCTCGGACGCCATCCCCGCCGAGGTGGGCCGGATTCTGGGCCGGCTGCGACAAATCTTTGGGCTCAGCGCAACGCACGACTGAGCGGACACTCCAGACCTCTCCCGACTTCGAGCGGCGCGCCACCGCGTTGCAGGAGCAGGGAGGCAAGCATGTCAGGCAACACCTCCACGGGATGTCACTCGACGAGGGGTGACCGGTGTGCAAGATGCCGCGCGCGGGTGCGGCGGACCGGGCCGTCCCGCTGGAGTCGATGAATCATGGATGTGGATGCAAGTCCGTCTCGCCTGGGGCTGTTCCAGCTCACGTGGCCCATCTTCCTGGAGCTGCTCCTCTTCATGCTGATGGGCACGGCGGACACGCTGATGCTCAGCGGCGTGTCCGACACCGCCGTCTCGGCGGTGGGCGTGGTCAATCAGTTCGTCTTCATCTGCATCCTCATCATGGAGGTCATCAGCAACGGGGCCGCCATCGTCGTCTCGCAGTACCTCGGCGCGCGGAGGCAGCAGGAGGCGTCGCGCATCGCGGCGCTCGCCATCTCCATGAACCTGGCGGTGGGCGTCATCGTCAGCTCGGGGCTGCTGCTGCTCGGAGACCGCATCCTCGGCGGGATGAACCTGCACGGTGAGGTGCTGTCGCTGGCGAAGACGTACCTGCACCTGGTGGGCGGGTTCCTCTTCCTCCAGGCGCTCATCAACGCGTTCTCCAGCCTCATCCGGACGTATGGCTTCACGAAGCAGTCGATGTTCGTCTCGCTGGGGATGAACGTGCTGCACGTGGCCGGCAACTTCGCGCTCATCTTCGGCCACTTCGGGATGCCGGCGCTGGGGGTGACGGGCGCGGCCATCTCCACCGTGGTGAGCCGGGCCGTGGCGCTCGGCGTCTTCGCGTGGCTGCTCTCCCGGGTCATCCCCGTGCCCATGAAGGCCCGGGACTTCGTGACGCTCTCCGCGGAGTACGTCCGCAAGATTCTCAAGGTGGGCGTCCCCTCCGCCGTCGAGCAGCTCACCTACCAGGCCTGCCAGACGGTGTTCCTCTACTACGTCACCTTCCTCGGCCCGGTGGCCCTGGCGTCGCGGCAGTACGCCAATGCCATCTCGCACTACGTCTTCCTGTGCAGCCTCGCCATTGGCCTGGGCTCGGCCATCCTCGTCGGGCGGCTCGTGGGCGCGCGGCGCGCGGACGAGGCGTACCGGCAGACCTTGACCGGGCTGAAGTGGGCCCTGGGCATCACCGTCTTCGTGGACGTGTTCGTCATCCTCTTCCGCGAGCGACTGGTCGGCCTGTTCACGACGAACGGCGACATCGTCCAGGTCACCTGCCAGGTCATCGTCATCGGGTTGGTGCTGGAGACGGGGCGCGCGTTCAACCTCGTGCTCATCAACTCGCTGCGGGCCGCGGGCGACGCCACCTTCACCGTCTACATGGGCTTCTTGTCCATGGCGTGCATGAGCCTGCCGCTGGGCTACTTCCTCGTCTTCAAGCTGGGCATGGGCCTGCCCGGGGTGTGGCTCGCCGTCGCGGCGGACGAGTGGGTGCGCGGCATCACCATGTGGTTCCGCTGGCGCAGCCGGGCGTGGGAGAAGCAGTCGCTCGTGGAGCCCACGCCCGAGCCGGCCGTGGTGGCGGTGGCGGGCTGAGCAATCGGGCCCGGTTACCGAGCGATTTCGAAGTTCTGGCCGTTGTTGTTGTTCCAGTAGCGGACCCCGTAGGCATCCTCCACGTAGATGGCGAACCACACCGGCGCGGCGTCGCTCGCGTTCAACACGGCCGACTTCCAGATTTCGTCCTGGTTCCCGTACGCGTTGGCCTGATTGTACTGCCACGTCAGGTCCACCCAATGGCTCGTCCGCCAGAGGTCGTTCGTGTAGACCATGCCAACCTTGTGGCCGGGAGCCACCGGCCACACGCCAGCTGTCACCGTGAAGGTGTACCAGTAATAGCTGCCGCCGTTGGACAGGGTCTGCGTCTCCGCCACCCAGAGTTCCTCGGCCTCGGAAACAGCGGGCAGCCCCAGGACGCACAACCCCGTCAGCAGGCTCAGCAGGTGCTTCTTCATGGCGCCTCCTCGTATGTGAGGCCGCCATCGTCGGAATCCCGCCTGGACGCGTCAACCGCCCGCGCGAGACTTCAGCCGAAGGCCCGCTTGAAGGCGACATCCCCTTCCTGGAGGCGGTGACATCCGCTTCGAGGGCCAGCTCGGTGGCGGTGAGCGCCGCGCCGTCCATGAGCGCCATCAGCATCCGTGCCCGCGCGGGCTCACCGAGAAGCTTCGCCACCGTCGCGATGTCCGGCATGTCGTCCATACTTCGATGGCAGCCGAAGCATGGCCTCCAGGCCGCTTGTAGCTTGCCTCTCCGAGAGCAAGGAGCGCCTGTTGGACACCGTCCCCCTGGAAGTGGAAGACCCCATCGCCGCGGCGACCCACGCGGCCCCCTACCCTTTCTATGCACACCTCGTCGCCGAGCGCCCACTGGCCTGGGATGCCACGCACCGGCTCTGGGTCGCGGCGAGCGCGGAAGCGGTGCGCGCGGTGCTGTCGCATCCCGCATGCCGTGTCCGCCCTCCGTCCGAGCCCGTTCCCTCCCCCATCGCCACCACCGCCATGGGCGGGCTGTACGCGCGCTGGCTGCGCATGACGGAGGGCGCGGCTTCACGTGAGGGCAAGCGCGCCGTGGCTACCGCCCTGGAAGCCCTCTCGCCCGAAGCGGCCGGCGAACTCGGCTCGCGGGTCTGCCGAGCGCTCGACTCCGGCACGACACTCGAACCCGGGGCCGTGACGGAGTTCGCGTTCGCCGTCCCGCTCCACGTGGTCGGACAGCTCTTGGGCCTTCCGTCGGCGGTACTGCCCTCCGTGGCACGCGCCACGCGGCGGCTGGCCGAGGGCGTCTCGCCGCTGGCGTCCCCGGCCGAGCGCGAGGCAGGCGCTCGGGCCGCAGCGGAGCTGGTCGAGACACTGGCTCGAAGCGAAGGAGGGCTCCTGATGGAACTCCTGAGCGGCGTCGCGACACAGCAGCGGCTGGAGCCAGAGTGGGTGCGGGCGAATGCCATCGGGCTGCTATTCCAGACCTGCGAGGCAACGGCCGGGCTCATTGGAAACACCCTGCTCGCCCTCGCGCGCGCTCCGGACTGGCTCGCGAAGGTCCGCGAGCAACCCGAGCTGCTCCCCGCCACCGTGGAGGAAGTCATACGGTTCGACCCTCCGGTCCAGAACACCCGGCGCTTCCTCGCGGAGGACGCGCGAGTGCTGGAGACGCCGATGCAAGCGGGCCAGGGCATCCTGGTGCTGCTGGCGGCTGCGAATCGCGACCCGAGCATTCATACGGACCCGCATCGCTTCGACCCGAAGCGCCCCGGCCAGCGCTCCTTCACGTTCGGCTCCGGCTCGCATGCCTGTCCTGGAAGCCGGCTCGCGGTGACGGTGGCCGCCCGCACGGTCGGGCATCTGCTGGAGCGCGGCGTCGAGCCCGGCGTGCTGGCGCGGTCCTACGCGTACCGGCCCTCGCACAACGGCCGGATTCCCCTGTTCACGGCGCCATCGGCGGGAGGCAGCGCATGATCGCGGTCATCTTCGAGGTCTGGCCCAGCGAAGGCCGAAGGGACGAGTACCTGGACATCGCGGCACGGCTCCGGCCCCTGCTCTCCGAGATGGATGGGTTCATCTCCATCGAGCGCTTCCAGAGCCTGACGGAGCCCGGCAAGGTGCTCTCGCTCTCCATGTGGCGGGACGAAGCCGCCGTCGCGCGATGGAGGCAGCTCGAAGCGCATCGCTCGGCGCAGACCATCGGCCGCTCCGAGGTCTTCGACGACTACCGGCTCCGAGTCGCCCACGTGGTCCGGGACTACGGGATGAAGGCCCGTGACGAAGCGCCCGAAGACAGCAGGACAGCACATCGCCACCCCGGCGCCGTGCCTGGTGCCCCAGGGACCAGGCCCTGAGCGGTTTGGTCCGCCCAGGGGGGATGGGGTAGAGAGCCTCCCCAGGCATGTCACTTGCGCGCGCGAACATCCCCTCTCCTGTCCCTCTTGCGCCCGAGACTGAAGGCACGAAGCAGGGCCCGGCCAACGCGGGGCCCACGAGCACCGTGGGGGCCGAGGGGGACAACTACCGCTACTGGCGGGAGCACGGCCTGGAGTGGGGCCCGGAGTACACGGCGCGGAAGCTGACGCGGCCCAAGTTCCACATCCAGGAACTCATCCTCGCGCAGGCCGCGTCGCGCATGGCGCCCGGCCGCGTGCTCGAGTTTGGTTGTGGAGTCGGACGCCACCTGCAGTACCTGTCGAGCATTCCCCAGCTGGAGGTCTTCGGCGTCGACCAGAGCCCGACGATGGTCGAGCACATGCGCTCCTGGGCCACGGCCGAATGGCTGGCGGAGCGCGTGAAGCTCATTCCGCCCATCACCCCGCTCCCGTTCGACACCGCCGCCTTCGACCTCGTCTTCACGTGCGAGGTGCTCATCCACGTGCGCCCCGAGCACCTGCGCCAGGTGCTGTCGGAGCTGCTGCGCGTGTCGCGCGGGCACGTGCTCCACATCGAGGCGACGCCCGGGGAGGAGGTCATCGCGAGCTGCCATGACGGCTGCTGGTCGCACGACCTGCAGGGCGTCTACGCGAGCCTGGGCGTGCAGTGCCAGCGGCTCGGGGACGCGCACGGCGACCAGTCCGTGTTCTACGTCAACCTGACGCCGGACGCGCCCGCCATCCACTTCGACCCGGCCTTCTTCGAACGCTGCCGCAACATGGAGCGAGACCTGGAGAAGGGCTTCGCGCTGGCCGCGGACGCCCGCGCCCAGGCTCACGGCGAGCTGGAGCAGGTGACAGCGGCCCTGGCACGCACGCGAGAAGCGCTGTCGCGCAGCCAGGAGGAGCTGGCCCGGACGAAGGAGCAGCTGTCGCACAGCCAGGAGGAGCTGGGCCGCACGCAGCCGCACCTGCGGCACTTCGAGTCGGTGCGGCGCGCGCTGCGGCAGATGTCCCCGGACGCGGCCGACAGGGTGGCGCTCTCCGCGGGCGAGGCACTGGCGGAAATCGCGCGGACGACCGTGTTCCCAGAGCTCATCCATTGGGTGACCACGCTCTCCGAGCAGCAGCGCGAGCTGCGGTTCCTCAAGAAGGCGGGCACGTTCCAGCTCACGCGCAAGCTCAAGGACGCCGCCACCCGGCTGCCGCTCAACTCGATGGCGCGGCGGCTGTCCGGGCGCGGGCCGAGCATCGAAGTCGAATCGCTGACCACGCGCAACCCGCGCAGCCAGGGCCACGAGGTCTGGCTGCTGTCGTGCTGGTTCACCGACTTCGGCGGGTACTTCCCGCTCGAGCACGCGCTGTTCGAGCCCGGGACGTTCGAGCCGCGGCCGAACGACAATGCCCCGCATGGCCATTCGCTCGTGACGTCCCGGCCGGCCCGCGTCCAGCTCTTCCAGTCCCCCCAGGGCGCGCGGCTCATGTTCCTGCGCCACGGCTGGAGCGGCCACGTGGCCCTCACCGTGGACGGCAACACCCAGGTCATCGACCTCTACTCGGAGCAGCCCGACTCCATCGAGGTCGACCTGTCCAGCTATCCCTTCTCCATTCGCGTCGCGTGCGTCAACCGCTTCGCCGCCCCCCTTTCCCAGCGTTGAGTCGAGCCATGAGATATCAAGCAGGTCAGCCGCTCTCCGTCGGATTCATCTGCCGCGACAAGGCCCGGGAGTTGCGGAAGGTCATCCCCCAGCTCGCCGCGGGCACGGTGCGGCCCGACCGCGTCGTGCTGTGTGACGACCGCTCCGACGACGGCTCGCCCGAGGTGTTCGAGAAGGCCTGCCGCGATCACGGACTGGAGTACCGGGTGGTCTCCCTGCCAGCGGACGGGCCCCGCTTCCGCATCAACTCGCTGCGCAACGCCGCCATCCAGGCGAGCCTGGACGGCCTGGTCATCGTGCTCGACGCGGACCTCATGCCCGCGCGCACCTGCCTGGAGGCGCACCGGCGCATGCACCTGGAGCACCCCGGCGACAAGCTGGTGACGACCGGTCCCCGCCTGGAGTTCGCCTTCCCGAGCGGCGAGGGGCCCATCAACTTCCTCTGGGGCTTCGAGTCGGTGGGCCAGGTGTCGGCCCCCAGCGGACTGAAGCTGCCCAACTGGCAGGTCACCCCGGGCTCGATGATGGGGATGACACGGCGGGGCGTGGAGGCGGTGGGCTGGTTCGACTCGGGCTACGACGGCCACTACGGCTACGACGACGTGGACTTCATGATCCGCGCGGACATCCAGGGCTTCGAGTTCAAGGGGGACTGGGAGGCCCACGTCATCCACATCCCCCACCCGCGCTCGCGGTTCCACGCGGACTCCACCCACAATGCCGACCGCTTCTTCAAGAAGTGGGGCATGCACGTGGCCTATCCGGAGATGATTCGGAACATGGGCCGCAAGCCCTGGAACGAGGCCTACAAGGACCTGCTGGCCGGGCGGAATCCGAACACCTTCATCTCCGAGCTCCCGCTGGATGCCGTCAGCGGCAAGCTGATGCTGCGCGTGCTCGCCCGCAAGGCGGGCCGCAAGCTCAAGTCCTATCTCGGCACCTGATTCGAACCGAGCCGCCTCCCATGTCCCAGCCTCGCCGCGTCTGCCTCGTCCTCGAGGAACTGTACCCCTTCACCGCGGGCGGGATTGCGCGGCTCGCGTACAACTTCATCCAGGACTCGGACCGGCGGGGAGCGAACGTCGAGTTCCACATCGCCTGGGCCGGCTCGCGCCCGCTGACCACGGAAGAGGCACAGGGGGTGCTCGGCCCCCGCGCGTTCGTGCACACCGTGGACGTGCACGGCGGCGACGCGCCGACCTTCCGGGCGCGGAAGCTCTACCCGCCGCGCTGGGCGTACCCCAACTCCGACTTCCAGGCGCAGTCGCTCCGGCTCATGCTCGAGCTGGAGCGGCTGTCCGCGGAGGTGGGCGCCTTCGACGTCATCGAGTTCCCGGACTTCCGCGGGTGGGCGTGGTGCAGCCTCCAGGAGAAGCGGCTGCGCGGCCTCTTCCGGGACACGGTGCTCGCGGTGCGCATGCACGGCACGGCGGGCGTCATCGAGCATGTCGAGGGCGCCTCGCTGGACTCGTACGACCACGGCCGCCTGGAGATTGAGCGCAAGGCGCTGCTGGACGCGGACCTCGTGGTGGGCCACATCGACCGGGTCGTCACGCTCTACCAGCAGTTCTACGGCTTCGATGAGGACTGGCGCCGACGGGCCCTGACGCAGCTGCCGCCCGCGGTCCTCGTCGACGAGCCCGCGGCCCCGGTGCTGCCCCACTGGGATGCGCCCGTCGTCTTCGCGACGAAGCTCCAGCGCTGCAAGCGGCCGGACCTCTTCGTGAGCGGCATGGTGCACTTCATGGACACCACGCCGGAGTACCGCGGCAAGGCCGTGGTGGCCTGCCACAGCTTCAGTCCCGAGTACGAAGCGCGGCTCCGGGCCCTCGTCCCCTCGCAACTGGTGGACCGGTTCGAGTGGCGCTCCCCGAAGGAGGGGCGGGAGCAACTGTGCGCCCCGGGGAATGTCTGGGTCATCGCGTCCGACTTCGAGGCGTTCAACCTCACGGCGTACGAGGCGAACGCCGCCGGCGCCACCGTGGTGCTCAACGGCATGGCGGCGGCCTTTGGCGAGGACTCTCCCTTCGTGGATGGCGTCAACTGCTTCAAGTTCGGCGGGACGCCCGAGTCGCTCGCCCGCGTGCTCACGCGGGTCTTCGTGGAGCCGCTGCGCGAGCCGGTGCGCCTCGACATCGCCATTCCCTACTGGGAGGAGGCCCGCGCGAGCACGCCGCGCCCCGTCGCCGTCCGCGAGGGCTCCCGGCCGCGAATCACGGTCGCGGTGGCTCCCCAGGCCAACGGCGAGGCCCTGCTCCAGACGCTCAAGTCGGTCATCGCGGAGGCTCCGGTGCCGCTCGAGCTGGTCATCGCGGACAGCGGGTATGTGCCGGCGGATGGGCGCGAACTCTGGGCTGGCGCGCTGGCGCACGCGCTCCGGCCGCACCCGGTGCGCACGATTCCCTTCGCGGGCGGCTCCCTGGCGGCCTTCCACAACGAGGTGGTCGCCACCTCGATCGGCGATGACGTGGCCTTCGTCGGTCGTGGCGCCACGCTCTCGCGGGGCTTCTTGCAGCGCGCGGTGGAGGCGCTGGAGCAGAGCCCGGACTACGGCTGGGTCGTGCCCACGGTGGGGTTCTCCGCGAACCCGGCCCAGGCGTGGACGGACGGCTGCGAAGATTACGAGACCTTCATGGGGGACGTGCCCTCGCTCGGGCTCACCCGCAACCGGCTGTCGGGCCACACCTTCGTCGCGCGCAGGAGCGTGCTGGGCACGCGGCCCTTCCGGGACGTGCCCGGACTGGATGCGGTGTGGGACCTGGCGCTGCGCCGGGCGCACGAGGGCGTGCGCTTCCTCGTCACGTCGGCGGTGGAAGTCATCCTGCCGCCAGACGCCGAGCGGCTGACACGCCTGCCCACCGGCGATGCCCGCGCCATGCTGGCGGCCCTGTGGAACGGAGTGGCGCCGCGGCACCACCCGGGCACCCGGCTGCACATGGTGGGCGTGCTCCTGTCCGCGCCTTCGCCCGCCCCGGAGGCGGCTGCCGCTCCCTCCTTCAACGTGGCGGACAAGGCGAACGCGCTGCTCAAGCGCTTCCCGCGCACCCACCAGCTCGCGAAGAGTCTGGTGCAGACGGTGTACACGCCGGAGGACGGCCGCCCGCTGCGCCACGAGCTCGTGCGCCACGGACGGGACGTGCTGCTCGCGCTCAAGCGGCTGTCGGGCGCGCCCCGCCCGTAGTCAGCCGCCCGGCTCGGGGCCTTCGGCCCCCTGCTCCATGCCCGCTGCCCCGGGCGCCACCCTCGCCACCCTGATACATCAGCCATGAGCGCTGCTCGTGCGGCAAGTGCCCGTCCCGCTTCGTGATTGGATTTGAGCCAATCCACGACAACCCAGGAACTCCTCACAATCCATGTCACAACCCGCCACGTGTGGCTTTGCAGCGCAATAACAGGCAGTCGCACTGGGGGTGAGGACATGTATTGACCCGGCAACACCATGTGTGAGACATAGGCGGCGCCTCGGTGACGGAGGTTCACCGTCACCGGCTGAGGGGGAGGCATGTCCATGCAGGTCAGGGTCGTGAAGGCCGCGCTGCGCGCGAGCATTTGTCTCGTCGCGGTGCTGGCGCTGTTCCGCTCTGTCGTGGCCCACGCGGGCCCGGGGGTGGACTGGCTGGAAGCCCAGCAGGACGTGGACGGCAGCTATGGCGGGAGCGTGGACTCGCTCGCCACGCGGCCCCAGGCCACGGCCGAGGTGCTTCGCGCGCAGCTCGCGCTCGACCGGACGCTGACGCTGGGCTTCGAGCCCGCGCTCGCCTGGCTCAACGCGCATGCCGAGGTGAACACCGAGTTCCTCGCGCGCAAGGTCACCGTCAACGCCGGGGCGGGTCGCATGGCGACGCTCTGGGCCAGCCAGCTCCTCACGCACCAGAACGACGACGGCGGCTTCGGCCACCGGCCGGGGTTCGACTCGAGCGTGACGGACACCGTGTTCGCCGTGGAGGCGCTGGCGGCGGCCAACTATGGCTCCATGCCACAGGTGGGCCGCGCGGTCGCATTCCTCCTGGCACGCCAGCAGGGCAACGGCGGCTGGGCGAACGGGGCCAATGACGCCTCGGTGTCGCTGACCGCCGCGAGCCTGCGCGCCCTCTGGGCCTACCGCTCCACCTGGCAGGGCGTGGCGGCGGCGCTCACCCGCGCCCAGGGCTTCCTGCTCTCGCGCCGGGAGGCGGACGCACTCTGGGGCGAGGACTTCGTGAGCGCCCAGGTGCTCCTGGCGTTGGTGCCCGCGGCCACGGACCTGTCCGGACTGGAGGCCAGCGCCACGGCGCTCCAGGCCCGCCAGCTCCCGGATGACAGCTGGGCCCGGGACCCGTACACCACCGCCCTGGTCCTCCAGGCGCTGCGCGCCCACGAGGCCCGGCGCGGTGGTGGGACGCCCGCGCTCACCGGCTCCGTCACCGGCTACGTCGTGCGCGCGAACAGCACCGAGCCCATCGCCGGCGCCACCGTCAGCGTGGGCGAGTCCCCCGAGCTCGCGGTGCTCACCAACGCGGAAGGCTACTTCGTCATCCCGGGCCTGCCCGCGGGTGGCTACACGCTCACCGCCAGCCGCGCCGGCTTCACGTCGGCCAGTGTCGCGGTGGGCATCCAGGCGAACCAGGTCACCCTCGCGGGCCAGCTCGTCCTCGGAGTGGCGGCGCAGACGGGCCTGGTGCGTGGCCGGGTGCTGGACTCCACCACGGCGCAGGCGCTGGCCTCCGTCCAGGTGAGCCTGGATGGCCCCACCCAGCGCTCGGTGCTCACCAGCGGCCTGGGCACCTTCGACTTCGGCCCGCTGGCCCCGGGCACCTACGGCATCCGGTTCCAGAAGACGGGCTACCGCACCCTCTCCGGCACCGTCACGGTGACGGCGGGACAGACGGTGGACGCGCAGCTCGGCATGACGCCCGACACGACGCCTGTCGACGACGCCGCCGGTCTCGTGTCGGGCCGCGTGGTGGATGGCAAGACGGGCCAGCCGCTCGCCGGCGCCGTCGTCGCGCTGGGCTCCGCGCTGAGCGCCACCACCGACGCGGACGGTGCCTTCAACATCCCCGCCGTGCCGCGTGGCAGCTACCAGGGCACGGTGAGCGCCACCGGCTACCAGGGCCTGAGCTTCAGCCTGATGTTCGGCCCTGGCTGCATCGGCGACATGGGCACGCTGACGATCTTCCCCCAGGCCTCCACGCCCTCGCCCACGCACCTCACGCTGCGCGGCACGGTGTCGGACGGCGTGAATGGCGCGCCCGTGGGCGCCGCCACGGTGCGGCTGGTGGAGACCGGGGCCACCGTCACCACCACGACCGACGGGCGCTTCGTGCTCGAGGGCATCACCCTGAAGGACTTCGGCCTCGCCGTGAGCGCCGCGGGCTACGCGCCGGCCACGTACACGATGAAGGTGAGCGCGTTCGGCGAGGCGGTGGTGGACCTCCGCATCTCCCCGCCCGGCAGCAGCGCGACCACGAGCAACCTCTCCGGCCTGGTGACGGACGCCACCACCGGCGCGCCCCTGGCCGGCGCCCAGGTCTCCATCGCCGGCACGGCGCTGTCCGTGACGACGGGCGCGGACGGCCGCTACACCCTGGCCGGCATCGAGTCGCTGGAGTTCACGGTGAACGTCTCCGCGGTGGGCTACGGCGCGCAGGCGCTCGGGGTGAAGCTCGCCGCGCACGGCAGCTACACCGTCAATCCCACGCTGGTGCCGGTGGCGGGTGACAGCTTCCAGGTCGTCTCGCTGGCCGCCGCGCAGGCGGAGGCGGGCGCGGACGGCACGGTGACGTTCACCGCCCGCATCGCCAGCCTGCTGGACGCGCCCAAGGCCGCGCTGGTCATCGGCGAAATCCAGGATGTGGCCGGCACGGGCGTGGCCACGGTCAGCCCCTACGCCGAGGGCACCACCACCCCGACGAGCGGGTTCGACTTCGATGCGCGCGAGGTGAAGACGCTCACTGTGCCCTGGAACACGGCGCAGTTTGCGCCGGGCGTGTACCGCCTCGTGTTGCGCGTGGTCGAGCCCGGCACCATCTCCCGCGGCCTGCCCACCGGCGAGGTGCTGGCGGAGCACAGCGCCACCGCGCGCGTGCTGCCCACGCAGGCCATCAGCGGCGCGATGAGCATCAACCCGCCGCTCACCCAGGCGGGCCTGCCCACCCCGGTGTCCTTCTCGGTGCTGCTGCGCAACGCCGGCAACGTGCCCCTGGCCGAGGGCGCCTACGCGCTCACCGTCGTCCATCCGGACTCGGGGGAGACGCTGTTCACCGCCCAGGCCAACGCCACGCGCCTGGAGGTGGGCGAGCTGGCGTCGGTGTTCCTGGGCACCTTCACCCCGATGCAGGCCGGCAACCTCCAGGTGCGTGTGAGGCCGGTGACGGCGGGGGTGGCCGGCGAGGTGACGGGCCGGCTCTACGTGGGCGACAAGGCGAGCGGAACCTTCACGGTCAGCCGCACCGTGGTGCCCGAGGGCACACAGACGGTGCGCGGGCGCATCGCCATGCAGGGCGTGGACACCTCGCAGGGCGGCAGCACGGACCCGCTGTTCGCCTTCGTGAAGGAGGCCGTCCGCCGGGGCGGCGCCTACACCGCGCCGGAGTCGCTGGCCTGGCACCGCACCAACCGGTGCCTGGGCTGCCACATCCAGACGCAGAGCCTGCTGGGCCTGTCCAGCTCGTTCGACAAGGCGCCCGTGGACCGCGCGGCCACGACGTGGCTCTACAACACCGTCTCCAGCAGCCAGTGGGCGGACGGCTCGCTGCGCATCTCCCACCCGGAGTTCCAGCGCACGCAGACGATGCTGGGGCTCTGGTCGCTGTCGGCGTGGCCGGACATCCCCGGCACCTTCCGCACCAAGTACAAGGCGGCGATGTACCTGCAGGCGCGCAAGACGCGCACGGGTGACCAGACGTACTGGACGCCGGACTACTCCGCCTCCTGGTGGGGCTCGAACCCGGGGCACACCGCGCTCGCCATCAAGGGCTTCGCCAACGTCCTCAAGGACGCGAGCCGGCCGGAGGTGCAGGCGGGCGTGCCGAACTACTCGCTGGTGGCCTCGGGCTCGCTGGGCACCGTGGCGGGCGCGGAGGACCTGGTGCCCGGGCCGAATGGCACCCTCTACGTGCTGAAGACCAGCGGCGTCATCGACAGGCTGGACAGGACGACGGGCCAGGTGACCACCGTGGTGTCGGGCCTGCCGTCCTCGGCGCTGGGCCTGGCCGTCGCGGCGGACGGCACCTTCTACGTCATGCGCTCGGTCAACCCCACCGTCATCAAGGTGCGGCCGGACGGGACGCGGGAGAACCTGAGCGTCGGCGGCTATCTCACCGACGGCGTCCTGGGCGCGGACGGCTGGCTGTACGCGGCGGACTACAACGGCCGGCGCGTGGTGCGCGTGGGGCCCGCGGGTCAGGTGGAGACGTACGTGACGGGCGGCCTCCTCAACCGGCCCTTCGGCCTGGAGTTCGACGCGGACGGCAACCTGCTGGTGGCCAACCAGGACGGCTACAACATCCTCAAGGTGGCGGCGGCGGACCGCGCCGTCTCCGTGTTCTCGGACGGCCTGGCCTATGCGCCGAAGCGGATGGCGCGCGCGCAGGACGGCAGCCTGTATGTGGTGGCGCAGCAGCCGTACTCCGAGGGCGTGCTGCGCGTGCGGCCGGATGGCAGCGCCGAGCGCGTCATCGAGGCCTCGTCGCTGCGCGGCGTGGCGGTGGTGGGTGACGGCGTCTTCGTCGCCAGCGCCGCGAACAACACGCTGCAGGAGGTGCGGCGCACGGTGCTGGACCCCACGGCGGGGCTGGCGGAACTGAAGGCGGAAGTCCCTCGCGCGGTGCGCTTCCTGCTCGCGAGCCACCGGGACAACAGCAGCGACAACTTCCTCCACGCCATGCGGGTGCTGGGCCTGGCCGAGGCCCGGTCCGTGGTGGAGGACAGCGCGCTGCGCGCCCAGATGGAGGCGGCCATCACCTTCGAGGCGGACCTGCTGCGCGCGCGCCAGCGCGCCGACGGTGGCTGGGGCCGCAGCGTGGGCAACGTCAGCGACCCGCTGGTCTCCGCGCTGGTGGGTATCGCGCTCGAGTACACGGACCCGTCGCCCACGGACCCGCAGATTCGCCGCATCATCCAATACCTGCTGGCCACGCAGCGCGTGGACGGCTCGTGGGACAACTTCAACAACGGCCTGGGCACGCGCCTGGCGTCCACCAGCTTCGTGATGGTCTTCATGCCCAAGGCGCTGGAGCGGCTGGGCGGCATCGACGTGGACCTGAAGGTGGACCTGCCGGGCACGGTGGCGCTCTCCAACCCGACGCACGCGCCCACCTCGGTGCAGCCGGGGCCGGGCGGCGTGACGGCGTACACCTGGCGGCTGTTGGGCGTGACGGGCGCCGGACGCGAGGTGGAGTTCGACCTGACGCTGGCAGACCTGGCGCTCCATGAGCAGCGCGCGGTGGCGACCCGCACGGTGCTGGAGTTCGACAACTCGTTCATCGAGGAGAAGGTGCAGGTCCCGCTGGAGGTGCCGGTGGTGCGCGCGGCCAGCGCGATGACGCTGGCGGTGGCGACGGATGCGGCCAGCTACCCGGCGACCGCTCCGGTCGCCATCCAGTCCACGGTGACGAACGCCGGCCCCACGCCCGCGTCGGGGCAGGTGCTGCTGGCCATCCGTCCCGCCGGAAGCACCGAGCCGCTGGTGGAGCTGCCGCCGCTGCAGGTGGACACGCTGTCTCCGGGCGCCTCGCGCGTGCTGCCGGCCGGGTGGAATACCGGCTCCACGCTGGCGGGGGACTACGAGGTCCACGCCCGGCTGGTGGACGTGCTCGGGCGGGTGCACGCGCAGGCCGTGGCGCCGCTGCGCATCAGCGCGCCCTCCGCCGTCGCCACCTCGGCCGTCATCACGGACAGGCCGGTGTATGGGGCCTGGGACCTGGTGAGCATCACCGGCCGCGTGCGCAATGCCGCGTCCAACGCGCTGCTGGCCTCGTCCCGGGCGGAGCTGACGGTGCGCACGCCGGGCGGCGCCACGCTGCTCACCACCACGCGTGACGTGCGCCAGCTGATGCCGGGGGCGATGCTCGACCTGCACTTCCCGCTCGCGCTGTCCGACGCGGCCGGCGGCACATACCCTGTCACCCTGGTGCTGCGCGACGCGCTGTCGCGGGCGGTGCTGAGCACCAGCACCACCTCCTTCCAGGTGGAGCGCCGCGTGCTGGCGGGCGTGTCCGGCTCGGTGAGCGTGGCCCTGCCCCAGGTGTACGTGGGCGATACCAACACCTGCACGGACACGGCGCGCAGCGCCTCCAGCGAGGCGGTGCCCGGCGTCACGCTGGTGCGCCAGCTGGTGGACGTGGGCGCCGGCACCGTGGTGAGCCAGACGCGGGAGACGGTGGACCTCGCCGCCGGGGTGCCCGACGTCCGGGCGCGCGCCGTCTCCACGCAGGGGCTGGCGCCGGGCGACTACGCCTGCGTGCTCCTGGTGGAGCTGCCCGGTGAAGCACGCACCCTGGGCTTCGCGAACTTCCGCGTGGAGACGCCGCCCATCCGCTTCACCGCGAAGCTCGGCCGGGGCGGCCGGGGCCGGCTGCTCGTGCTGCTGGACGCGCCCGTCGACGGCAGTGGCCATGACAACGACCCGTATGGCCCCACCGGCGCGCCGGGCCTCAACGCCCAGAAGGCGTTCCTGGAGGAGCTGCTCACCCGCGCGGGCTGGTCCTACGACATCGTCGAGTGGCACAAGTTCTTCATGGTGAACCTGCGCACCGGAGGCTACGGCACCTACGCGCTGTTCACCGAGTTCTACACGCTGGACCCGCTCTTCCAGAAGGAGCTGCGCGAGGCGACGTTCCGCGGCGAGGGCCTGGTGGTGGCGGGTGATTACGACTCGCGCAACCGCTCCGTGCACGACGCCCTGGGCGTGCGGTACGTGAGCAAGGTCAATGGCGCCTCGCGCGTGGTGATGGATGCGCCCGACTTCCCGCTGCTGACGGGCGAGATGGCGGTGCTCACGGGCGAGAAGCCGCTGCTCATCGAGCGGCGCGCCGCGCAGAGCCTGGGCACCTTCCGGCTGGCGAGCGGCTACCCGGAGCCTCCCGCGCCGCTGGATGCCGTCACGCTGAACGCGTACGGCCTGGGTGAGGCCGGCTTCGCGGGCATGGACCTGCTGGCCATCGCCACGCGCGACGGACAGACGAGCCTCGCCGCGGACGTGCTGCGCGCGCTGCTCGAGCGCGTGCACCCGATGCCGCCGCACACCGGCTCGCGCGCCGTGGTGCCGCTGCAGTTGGACGTGGAGAACCAGGGCATGGCGGCCCCCATCACCGCCACGGTGACGCTGCCCGCCGGGGTGGAGGTGGTGGACCCGGGGACGGCGCAGGTCTCGGCTGGGGTGCTGAGCTGGAGCTTCCCGCTCGCGGCCGGCGAGGTGAAGCAGGTGCGGTTCTGGGTGCGGCTGCCGCACGAGTCGGGGCCCGTCGTCTTCACGTCGGTGACGCGGGGTGGGCCCGAGGGCTCGCCGGTGTCGGTGGCCTCCACCGCGCAGGTGGATGTCACGGCCACGCCGTCGCTCACCGGCATCCAGGCCCAGCTCAACGCGCTGGCACAGGCGGGGCATCCGAATGCCACCGCGCTGCGCTCCGCCGCCACCTACGTGGGCCGGGCCGCCACGGAGGAGGCGGAGTGGCCGGACCTGGCCTTCCAGGAGGCCCTCAAGGCGGCGGATGCCCTGCTGGGCATCACGGACCCGGCCGTCGTCGAGCAGCGCGCGGCGCTCGGAGTGTGGCTGCGGCAGGTGACGCAGCGGCTGCCGTCGCCGTTCTGATTCGGTGGCACAAGAGGGGGAACGACATGGATTCGAACTCATGGATGAGTGTCCCCGGGGGGGACATGAAGGGGCGGCGAGCCGTCATGCAGGGACCACGCGCAGCAACGTCGTATTGCCCGAGCCGGTGGATTCAGGGCATCTCGGTGGCGGTGACGGTGGCGATGTTCTGCCTCTCCCTCCGGCCCCTGTCCGCGGCGGCCGCTCCCGCCACGCGGCTGGCCGGAGCGGGCGTCTCCCGGGCACTGCTCGGCTCGATGCCGAGCGTGCCCACGCAAGCGGAGTCCTGCCTCCTGACGTCGATGCCCCGGCCCGAGCCGACCGCGGAGGAGCGGCACAGCGAGCGGCTGGACGCGCTGAAGGAGCTGGCGAAGCAGACGCGCTCCGGACGCGAGCTCAAGGCCCTGCGCGCGCGGCTCGAGGAGGCCACGAAGGCCGGGCCCGCGCTGGAGGAATCGTTCCGCGCGGCGGAGCAGGAGCTGAAGGCCCACGCGCTGCCTCCCGTCTTCCTGGAGCGGCACCGCGCCGCGGTGCGAAAGGCCCGGGCCCAGCAGGAGAAGCTGGCGCAGCTGGCCCGGCAGGTGGCCCGCGCGGACAACACGGGCGACGCGAAGGCGGGCGCGCTGGCCGGTGAACAGGTGGCCGCCTTCTTCGAGAAGAACGGGCAAGGTGAGCGTCACCAGCCCACTCCCCTGTCGCGCCTGCCCTTCCGCCAGCCGGAGTCCCAGACACGCCAGCCCGCGACGTCCGTCGCGGACTTCCCCGCCGAGCTGACGCGGCCCGCGGCCTCTCCGGGCGTGAAGAGCGCGCCGGCGAAGTCCCTCGGAGCCCTCGTTCCGGTGCCCCCGGACACGCTGGTGGCCACCGAGGACGTGCAGCTCACGCAGCCCATCCGGGACCTCGCCGCCCAGCTGCATCACCACCCGGTGGAAATCTACAAGTGGGTGCACGACAACATCGAATGGGTGCCCACCCACGGCTCCATCCAGGGCAGTGACCTGACGCTGCTCAATCGCAGGGGCAACGCCTTCGACACGGCGAGCCTGCTGATTGCCCTCTACCGGGCCTCCGGCATCCCCGCGCGCTACGTCTACGGCACCATCGAGCTGCCCGCCGCGCAGGCGATGAACTGGGCGGGAGGCGTCACCCGCCTCGAGGCGGCGCAGCAGCTCCTCGGACAGGGCGGCATTCCCAACTTCGCGATGGCGCAGGGGGGCGTGCTGCGCGCCCTCCGGATGGAGCACGTCTGGGTGGAAGCGCTGGTGGACTTCGAGCCCTCCCGCGGCGCCATCAACCATGCGCCCGACACGTGGGTGCCGGTGGATGCCTCCTTCAAGCAGTACACCTTCCCTCCCCGGACGGAGGTGGAGACGGAAGCCCCCCTCGACGTGGCGACGGAGACGGCGCGCATCATGGCCACGGCCGCGCAGGACGAGGCGACGGGCTCCGTCACCCAGCTCGACACGGTGGCCTACGACGGCTGGCTGGACTCCATCCTGGAGGAGGTGAACGGCCGGTACGGTCCGCAGCCCACGCTGCGCGACTTCACGGGTCGCCGCGTCATCGTCCCCGAGCAGGGCGACGTGCTCGCGGGCGCGCTCCCCTACGAGGTCATCGCCCGGGCGCAGAGCTTCGCGCGGCTGCCGGATGCGCTCCGGCACCGGGTGCAGCTCACCTTCTACGCGTCCGCCTTCGACAAGATGCTGGGGGACGCTTCCCTGACCTGGACGGTGGACCTGCCCACGCTCATGGGCAAGCGGCTGGGGGTGACGTACGTGCCGGCCACGCCTGAGGACGCGGCGGCGCTGGCGGCCTACCGGGCGAGCCCCGGCAGCAGCCTCCCGCTGTACCTGCTCAACGTGCGGCCGGTGATTCAGCTCGACGGCGTGGAGCGGGCTCGGGGCCCGAGCAGCCGCATGGGGGAGCAGCAGACGTGGGAGACCCGGTTCCTCTCTCCGGGAGACCCGGGAAGCGAGCCGGAGTCGTTCGAGGTGACGGCCGGCGACGAGATGGTCTTCGGGGTCAACGGTCAGGGCGTCACACAGGAGATGATCCACCGGCGGTTCCAGCAGGGCCCCTCGGAAACGGCGGCGGAGAACCTGCACACCGTGGCGCTCTACTACTGGGCCCAGTACGACGCCCTGAGCGAGGCCGTGGCCGCGACCCGGAACGCGCTCGTGGTGCGCATGCCTTCCATCGGCCTGTTCTCCGCGCCGCTCCAGGTCCAGTACCTCTTCGGCATTCCCCGCACCGGCCACTACGGCTCGCGGCAGATGGACGTGGCGCGCTCGCTGCTGGCGGTCGTGGACCGGGCCGGCGGGGCGACGGCGGAGGTCCATCGCCTCACGGGCACGTTCGGCTCCCTCCTGGAGGGAAGGACGTTCGACCTGCTCTTCCAGCGGGAGCAGGGCTCGGGCGTGTCGGCGGTGCAGTTGCTCCGGGACGCCAACGACCAGGGGATTCCCATCCACCTCGTCACCCCGGCCAACCACGCGCAGGTGGCGCCGCGGCTGCAGCTCCCCGAGGACATCCGGCAGGAGATTGCCAACGCGATGTTGGCCGGGCGGCACGTCCTGGTGTCCGAGCGCGCGCCCGCCCATGGCAACTGGAAGGGAGTGGGGTACATCATCGAGGACCCGGAGAATGGAACGGCGGCCTATCTCATCAACGGAGGCCTGAATGGCGGCGCGGACATCCCATGCCAGGAGGAGCGTAGGAGGGATCCGGTGCGCGTTCCCGTGCTGGAGATCCTCTTCGTGATCGCCCTCATCCTCGTGCTCATCCTGCTGCTGCTCGCCCTGCCGGAGATCCTCGCCGTGGCGGGCGCCCTGGGGGGCAGGTTGGCGCTGGCCCGGATGATAACCCTCCTCGGATTCGGCGCGGCGCCGACGATGGCGATGGCGTCGACCCCCGGACAGGGCATGGCGCCGCCCGGGGACTGCACCAAGACCCAGTGGAAGCAGTTGCAGGTGGCCGTGGGCGTCGCGTGCAAGTCCAAGCCCTTCTCGTGCGGCAGCTTCCCGAACACGGGAGCCAACTGCCTCGAACTCAGGGAGCGGCGAGACCAGGCCCTGCTCTGCGCGTCGGCCCGTAACGCCATCAACACCACCTGCTTCCGGGGTGGCGATGCCGTCCATCTGGACCTGGAGATGAAGGCCGGGGCGTCCGCCGCCACGTGCCAGTGCAAGCTCCTCGTCAACAAGTGCCCGCCATGAAGACACCCCCACCCGGCTCGGCGGAGTGCCTTGCCGAGGTGCGGCGTGCGTTCCCCGTGGCCCTCCCGCCTCCCGCGCTCGTGGCGCGGGAGGGCCTCTGGTTCGACGAGGCCGGCCTTCCCCATGCCTACGAGAACCCGGAGGCGCTGGACGCGGCCCGCCACTTCGCTGGCAGGCCGTGGACGGACTTCGCTCCGGCGGCCCTGCTCCAGTGGGAGCTCACCCAAGGAGGGCTCCCCTTCCTGGCGCCGCGCGCGCTCGCGTACTACCTGCCGGCCTACCTGGTGGCACTCCTCACCGAGCCGCTGGACGTGGACACATTCGGCGTCCTGGAGTCGGTGGTGGGCGTGTTGACGCGCCCGGATGAGCGGGAGCCCCGCTCCACTCCCGGAGGAAGGGGCGAGGCCCAGTGGCGGGCCATGGTCCAGGAGCGCCTGCGCTCCTTCCAGGCCTTCGTCGACGCGCTCGACGAGCAACAGCGCTCGGCGGTCACCGCCTTCCTGAAGGTCATGGAGCCGCTCTTCGAGAGCGTGCCTCCACCCAACCCAGCGCGGACCGCGCTGGAGCGCTACTGGACACGTTGAGATGGACCTCGCGCCTCCCACGCCCCGTGAGCGCGCGGCGCTCTCCCTGCTCGGCTTGTCCGTGGGCGACGCCTTTGGCGAGCAGTTCTTCCGCCCACCCGACGAGGAGGAGCGGCTGCTCGCCCTGCGCACGCCGCCACCGGCACCCTGGCCCTACACGGACGACACGGAGATGGCGCTCTCCGTCGTGGCCGAGCTCTGGCGGTATGGCGCCATCGACCGGGACCGGCTCGCGCTCGGCTTCGCCCGGCACTACGACGGCTCACGTGGCTATGGCCCCGCGATGCACCGGGTGCTGCGCGCCGTGCGCGAGGGCGAGCCCTGGGCGGACGTCACGCGGCGGGAGTTCTCGGCCCAGGGCTCCTGGGGCAATGGGGCGGCGATGCGCGCGGGCCCGCTGGGCGCGTTCTTCGCCGGGGACATGGACGCCGTCGTCGAGCAGGCGCACCGCTCGGCCGAGGTCACCCACGCGCACCCCGAGGCCATCGCGGGAGCCATCGCCGTGGCCGTGGCGGCGGCGATGGCCTGGGGTGAGCGCGCCGAGCCCTCGCGGCTCGGCCGCCCGGAGTTCCTGGAGCAACTGCTGCCATTCATTCCGGAGAGCGACGTGCGCAGCCGGATACGCAAGGCCCGCGCGCTGCCCGCCACCGCGTCCGTCCCCTTCGCGGTGAGCGTCCTCGGCAATGGCACGGCCCTGTCCGCGCAGGACACCGTGCCGTTCGCGCTGTGGTGCGCGGGCGCGCACCTCGACGACTTCGAGCAGGCCCTGTGGCTGGCGGTCAGCGGCGGTGGAGACCGGGACACCCTCTGCGCCATGGTGGGCAGCATCGTGGTGCTCGCCGCGGGGAAGGAGCGCGTGCCCTCCGCCTGGCTGGCCGCGCGCGAGCCGCTGCCGGACTGGCCATTCGAAAGCCCGTAGCGCACCTTCCTCAGGCAGCTGGCGGGGGCTTCAGCTGTCGCCGCACCAGGATGACCGCGATGCCGAGGCCGACGAACAACACGTCCCAGTGGTTCCCATTGGCATCGACAAGCCGGTCTTCACTCTCCCACCGCTCCCACAGCACGTTCCGCAGCACCCCCTCGAAGCTTGTCCGGAATGGCCCGGGCGTTCACGACGACGCGGCGTGACGCGCCCCATGAGAAATCGTCACGCCGCAGCTGCTCCACGCTGACGGTGCGGGGCCCTCCCCAGTCCAGCAGGTGGAACCACCCAGGCAGGGCATAGACAGTCGCCAGCAGGAAACCCACCGCGAGCACACGCGCTTCCTGCTTCCCGATGTGTCTGGCCATGAAAGAGCGCGGCATCCAGGGATTGTGCCCACATTCCCATGGCCGGACCAACGGCGTGATGAGCTGGAACGGCCACGGAGCCGCGCTGGGCTGGCCGGAGCTACCCGCCGGTGAGTCCGGGAAGGTCCAGCCACGCAATCGGCTCGAACCCTGGCGTGGTGGGCGTCTCGAAGCGCCAGATGAAGGACACGCTGTTGAGGGTGTTGGGCTGAAGCGCGCTGGTGAACCCCGACAAGCAGGCATTGACGCCCTGGGGCGACAGTGACTGGAACGTGGTGCTCGCCGGCGAGCCTCCCCCGAACTGCCGCCCCAGGTTGGTGCGGAGGTAGAGCTCATCGAGGGCACCGGACTCGAGGCTTCCGCCATACCCGAAGGCCGCGACGACGTACTCCCCCGGTTCGAGGGTGACGTCGAAGACCTCGTTGCCGCCCGTTCTCCCACGGAGGGGTTGCGCGACGCCGTCGAGCCAGATTCGCAGGCAGTCCACCCGGCTGCCCGTGTGAAGGAGGATGCGGGAGATGGCCTGGTCATTCGTGGCGGCGTCCCTGGCGTGCCCTCCCCCCGAGACATTCTTCGCGCCACCGTAGGGGCCGGTCAGCGCGTGAACGAAGCTCTGGACCGGGAGCTGTCCATTGGAACCGAAGCACGGCCACATGAAGGAGGGCGCCAGCCACCCCAGCGTGTTGACGGCGAACTGCTGCGTATAGAGGAAGGCCTCCCGCTCGCTGAACTGGCTCTGCGCCTGCGCCCAGCGCTGCTGCTCCTGGAAGGCCTGCTGCGCCATCGTCTTCAGCGCGGCCGTGGCCTGATTCAACAGGGCGTCCAGCGCGTTCTTGAAGGCTTCGCGATGCCTGGCCCCCTCGCTCTCATACCAGGGAGCCGAGGCATATATCTGGTCGAAGTAACGCCAGCGCGCGCTGTAGATGGCCAGGGCAATCGTGAAGTAGGAGCAGGTATAGGGCAGCTTCTGCGTGGGGTACTGCGACGCGGGATGCGCGGAGTTATAGGTGAAGTACGGGGCGCGGTCCGCGAGGAGCTGACAAAGGCTGTCATACTCGTTGTAGAGCCCATCGTTCTGGTACAGCTTGATGGCGTTGAGGATGCCCTTGAACTCGTTCTCGACGGTGCCCATCACCGAGGACTCGACGCCGAAGAAGACGGCCTTGAGGACATACTTCTGGATGGACTCCCAGATGAGATTGATGTTGGAGCTGGAAGGCCAGAAGATATCCAGCAGGCTACCGAGGAAGCCTCCGATGTTCGGGATGAGGTTGATGAGCGCCCCCACCAGGTTCTCCAGGTCGTTCGAGAGGGTGGCGAAGAGCGCTTTCCCCTCGACAATCGCCAGCACGGTGGCGCTCTTGTTGCGCGCCTTGGACGCACCGGGCCAGCCCGGGGGCTCGGAGCTGTACATCTGGAAGCTGTCGATGTTGTCCCCGAAGCCAAACTGCCCCTTCAGGTCGGACACGAGGGTGTTGGGGCCGAAGTACAGCTTCGTCTTGTCCGGGTGCTTCTGGTTGTAGTCCTCGTCCTCGTAGACAATCAGCCAGGTCTGGGGCCCCGTCACCAGCGACTCGATGTGGTCCCCCACCTTGGCACCACTGGGAGAGCTGAAGCCAGGCAGCGTGAATTTGTAGTCATCCAGCTCTGGAACGCTCTGGGCGCCCGTGAAGGTGATGGAGGCGTGCTGAAAGCCCCACTCATCGAAGAACTGCACCCAGGTCCCAGACGCGCTCGTGCTTGGCATTGGTGTCTCTCGCTCGATGGGGTTGGAGTAACCGCCGAGACCCCAGTGCAAGTCGCGGACCCAACGAGCTCCGGGCGCACGCGCCCGATTTCCCGCGGGCCTGGCGCGTGGCCGCGTCATGGGGAGACGCAACCGCGTTCCACCGGCTGCGCGAGGGAGTTGGAGGCGAGAGGATGTGATGCCCGGAAGCGGGCTCAGGCCGTGATGACCATGCCGCCCTCGACCTTCACGGGCCAGGGGGTGAGCCGGGCGCCCGCGCAGGGGCCCCCGACACAGAGGCCATCCCCGGGCTGGAACAGGGCGCCATGCCAGGAGCAGGCGATGAGGCGCTTGTCCGGCGTCAGGTAGTCATCCAGCTTCTGCGCCAGCGGCAGCCCGGCGTGCGGGCACCGGTCCACGTAGCCGTGGACCTCGTCGCCCTGGCGCACCAGGAAACCGTGGAAGTACGCGTCGCCAATCTGCAGCACGAGGTTGCGCGCGCCAGGGTCCTGGAGCGCCGCCAGCGGCAGCAGCTTCACGTTGGGCGGCGTCCGCGTCAGTCGCTCCCGCCGCGCTCCCTCACCGTCCGTCACGCGCGCCTCAGGGCAGCTTCGCCTTCTCGAAGCCCGTCCAGCAGTGGTCGTAGTCCGACTGGAGCGCCGGGCTCTCCATCGCGAAGCGCGTGGGCCGGATGACCCAGCGGGACTCGAACATGAAGGCCAGCGTGTCCTTGATTTTGTGCGGCTTCAGGTCCGCGCGGATGGCCTGCTCATAGCTCGCCTGGTCCGGGCCGTGGCCGCTCATGCAGTTGTGCAGCGACGCCCCGCCCGGAGCGAAGCCACCGGCCTTGGCGTCGTAGACGCCGTGCACGAGACCCATGAACTCGCTCATCACGTTGCGATGGAACCAGGGCGGCCGGAAGGTGTGCTCGGCCACCATCCACCGCGGCGGGAAGATGACGAAGTCGCAGTTGGCCGTGCCCGGGATTTCGCTCGGCGACGTCAGCACCGTGAAGATGGACGGGTCCGGGTGGTCGAAGCTCACCGTGTTGATGGTGTTGAACCGCGCCAGGTCGTACTTGTACGGGGCGAGGTTGCCGTGCCACGCCACCACGTCCAGCGGCGAGTGGTCGAACTGCGAGGCCCACAGCTTCCCTTGAAACTTCTGCACCACCAGCGTCGGCCGGTCGACGTCCTCGTACGCCGCGACGGGCGTCTTGAAGTCGCGCGGGTTGGCGAGCCCGTTCGCCCCGATGGGCCCCAGGTCCGGCAGGCGGAAGGGGGCGCCATGGTTCTCACAGATGTAGCCGGACGCGGTGCCGTCCGGCAGCTCGGCGCGGAAGCGCACGCCGCGCGGCACCACGCCCATTTCGCCCGGCGCCAGGTCCAGCACGCCCAGCTCCGTGACGAGGCGCAGCCGTCCCGCCTGCGGCACGAGGAGCAGCTCGCCGTCCGCGTTCCAGAACACCTTGTCCGTCATGGACCGGTTGGCGAGGTACAGGTGGATGCTGATGCCCGCGCCCGTCGCCGCGTCGCCGTTGCCGGCGTAGGTGACGAGCCCCTCCACGAAGTCCGTGGGCGCCGACGGCATGGGCTGCGGGTCCCACCGCAGCCGGTTGGGCGAGGCGGGCACCTCGTCGAAGGGCCCGCTGCGCAGCGCGCCCTGCGGGTGCGGCTTGTACGCCGGGTGGTTGGCGCTCGGGCGGATGCGGTAGAGCCAGGAGCGGCGGTTCTCCTTGCGCGGCGCGGTGAAGGCGGTGCCGGAGAGCTGCTCCGCGTAGAGACCGAAGGGCGCCCGCTGCGGCGAGTTCTGTCCCTCGGGGAGCGCGCCGGGGACCGCCTCCGTCGCGAACTCGTTCCCGAAGCCGGTGAGATAGCCGCCGGGAGCCGTCTTGAGCGTGGTCACCAGAGTCCCTCCTTCTCGCGTTCCGCCGAGCGCCCCAAGCGGACTACCGGGCCGTGTCGACCTTGATCACGCCGCGGCGGATCTGGTCAAGCTCGATGGACTCGAAGAGGGCCTGGAAGTTCCCGTTGCCGAACCCCTCGTTGCCCTTGCGCTGGATGATCTCGAAGAAGATGGGCCCGAAGAGGTTCTCGGTGAAGATCTGCAGGAGGAGCCCCTCCTCCTTGCTGCCGTCGATGAGGATGCGGTTCTTCCGCATCCGCTCCAGGTCCTCGCCGTGGTTGGGGATTCGCTTGTCGACCAGGTCGTAATAGGTCTCGATGGTGTCCTGCAGGAGGACGCCGCGCGCGCGCAGCTTCTCCACCGTGCCGTAGATGTCCCGGGTGGTGAGCGCCAGGTGCTGGATGCCCTCGCCGTTGTACTGGCGGATGAACTCCTCGATCTGCGACTTGTCGTCCTGGCTCTCGTTGAGCGGGATGCGGATGGCCTTGTCCGGGGCAATCATCGCCTGGCTGAACAGGCCCGTCGCCTGGCCCTTGATGTCGAAGTACTTCTGCTCGGTGAAGCCGAAGATGCGGTTGTAGAAGGACGACCAGGTGCGCATCTGGCCACGGCGCACGTTGTGCGTCAGGTGGTCCAGCGTCTCCAGGCCCACGCTGTTCTTCGCCTCGGACTCGTCGGCGCCCGGCACCTTCGTCCAGGAGTCATAGAGCGAGCCCTTCGCGCCCCAGCGGTCCACGAGATACAGCAGGCTGCCGCCGATGCCCTCGAGGACATAGGAGCCGTCACCCAGCGCGCCGCGCGACGGGTCGGCCGCGCGGGCGCCGCGCTCCAGGGCCAGCTCGTACGCGCGCCGGGCGTTCTCCACGCGGAAGGCCATGCCGCTGGCCGACGGGCCGTGGGCCGCGCGGAACTCCGCCGCCTGGCCCGTGGGCTCCTGGTTGATGAGCAGGCTGATGTCGCCCTGCTTGTAGCGGACCAACTGCTTCGTCGGGTGCTTGGAGTAGGCGACGAACCCGAGCCGCTCCACCAGCTTCACCATCACCTCGGGCGAGGGGCTCGTGAACTCCACGAACTCGAAACCGTTCAGCCCCAGGGGGTTCTCAACCGTATCCGCCATGGCAACCGCCTCCGCATCTCTTGAGGGGCGCGGCGACTCGCACGCGCCCGGAGCCTTGGAGCCCCCGCAATGGGGAGCCCACCATCGGCGCGAAAGGTAAGAACCGACCCTCAACGGGAAAAGTACAAACGTCAGGCAGAGACTGTCAGTCCGCCGCACAATGCGATGCGACACAGCATCCACCCCGCACACCGTGTTCAGGTGGAATTTTTCCCCGAGGCGAAAACCCCGGGGAGCGTTCACCCGACGGCAGTCCTACCCTGAGGGGCGGAAGCGGGGCGGCGCGAGGGGGCAGGC
>NZ_JABBJJ010000117.1 GCF_012933655.1 Pyxidicoccus fallax
GGGGTGGGGTAGAAAGGAGCCCGCTGCTCCTGGAGGTGCCCCGTGCCCGTGGATACGAACCGACGCATCAGCTCCGCCCGCCCCGTGGGCCGCGCGCTGGGCGGGCAGGACCGCTACGAGAAGGAAGCCGTCGAGGGCCCGCCCGAAGGGCCGCTCGCCATGAGCCGCCGCCAGCGCCTCTCCGGCGGCCCCGCGCGTACGGAAGGGGAGAGCCCCTTCGCCGCGAAGCTGCGACAGCTCGCGGACGGCACGCCCCCGAAGAAGGATGGCGACCGCTGAAGGCATGACGGGGCCTTTGAAGGCATGACGGGGCTTCTGAAGGCATGACAGGGCCTTGAGGCTTACGGGACGTGAGGGTGTATCCACCCCGTTCCGCCGCGATTCCCGCGGCGGGACGAGGTGACACGCATGTCCCTGAAGCCCGAGCCCTCCGCGCTGGACGAGTCCCTCCACCAGTTCATGGCCGAGTGGCCCGAGGTCATCGCCCGGGTCCGCGAGGAGATGGACCGGGGCACCGACCCGACGCAGGACGCCGTGCGCTCCCTGGCCGAGCGCTGGATGGACCTGGTGCGGGTCTTCACCGGCGGCGACCCCGGCATCGAATCGTGGCTGCGCGCGATGCACCAGCAGTCGCCCGACGCGGCCGCGCGGCATGGCGTGGACCCGCGGCTCTTCGGGTACATCGGCAGGGCCATGGCCCGCCGGGAGGAGCCGGAGTAGAGCGTCGCGGAGGGGGGTGCCCATGGCGTGGTGTCGCGAGCCATGGAGGACGGTGCGCCGCGAGGTCCTGTCAGTCTCCGTGGCGTGCGCGCCGTCCATGGGGCCGTACCGGAAGCGTCGCGGTGTCCGGCCGGGAGCGGAGTCATGAAGGTCTACCTGGATGACGAGCGGCCCACGCCCGAGGGCTGGGTGCCGGTGCGGTGGCCCGAGGAGGCCATCGCGCTGCTCGAGGGCGGGCAGGTGACGGAGCTGAGCCTGGACCATGACCTCGGGGATGACGCGCATGGCACGGGCTACGACGTGCTGCTGTGGCTGGAGGAAGCCGTGGCGACGCGCGGCTTCGTGCCGCCGCGCGTGCGGGTGCACTCGGCGAACAGCTCCGCGCGGCGGAAGATGGAACTGGCCATCGAGCGCATCGAGCGCTTCGTCCGTGAGCGCGAGGGGACGCCCTGAAAAGTCTCCGGGCCGTCGAGAGGGATTGAATTCCTCTCGACGGCCCGGGGTGTGATGCGCGTGGGGCGCTTCACTTCGAATCACCGCGGGCGAGGATACACCTGGATGCGGGTCGCGTAGCTGTCGCCATCGGCGAGTTGGTTGAACGCGGCCCGGATGGGAGTGCCCGCCGGCAGGCTCTTCACGGAGATGCTCTGGCCGTTGCGGGTGGTGCGCGTCTTGTCGCCCACGAGCAGGGTGTAGAGGTCGCCGGTCTCCGCGTCGCGGACGTGGATCTGGTTGCCGGAGACGGAGGCCACCTGACCCTGCATGAGGACGCTCGCGACCACGGTGTTGTTCGGGTCCGCCGCCGGCGCGGAGCCACCCGTGCCCGAGCCACCCGTGCCCGTGTCGGCCGGGCCGCCCGTGCGGCTCAGCGCGGCCACCTGCCGCTGAAGCTCCTCGACCTGGGCGCGGAGCCGGGCCACTTCCTGTGACTCGTTGGGACGCGCGGCCATTCCGGCGGCAGCGCCCGCGGCGCTCGCGCTCGCACCGCCGCCACCGGCTCCGCCGCCAGCGCCACCCGTTCCGCCGCCGCCCGTCGCGCCGCCGGTGCCGCCGCCGCCCGTCGCGCCGCCAGTGCCGCCACCGCCCGTCGCGCCGCCAGTGCCGCCGCCACCCGTCGCGCCGCCAGTGCCGCCACCACCCGTCGCGCCGCCGGAGCCACCCGTGCCCGTGCCGCCGGTGCCCGCGCCGCCCGTCCCAGTGCTGCCAGTGCCCGAACCGCCCGTCCCGGTGCTGCCCGTGGTGCCGGTGCTGCCAGTACCACTGATATCCGAGCTCCCCGTGCCCGCGCCGCCGGTGCCGCCCGCGCCCGTGGTGCCCGTGCCACCCGTGCCGATGCCCGCGCCGCTCCCGTCCGTCGAGTCCGCGCCGCTCGCGCCGGTGGTGCCCGTCGTCTCAGCGCCCGTGTTTGTCCCAGCGCCGCCGGTGCCGCCGGTGCCGCCGCCCGTCACCGTTCCGGCGCCGCCCGAGCCGCCCGTCTCGGAGCTGCCCGTCGTGCCCGTGGTGCCCTGCGGAGCCGGAGAAATGCTCCCCGGAGAGAAGGTGCCCGTCCCCGTGCCGCCCGCTGTGCCCGTGCCGCCCGTCCCCGCGCCACTCGTGGCGCCCGAGGCACCTCCTCCAGCCGCGCCTCCGCCTGAACCGCCGCCTGCTGATTGGGCGAGTCCGACAGATGAAACGAGGAAACTGAAGGTCAGGGCAGCAGTGGCAATCGCGCGTCGCATGGTCGGTTCCTTTCCCTCCCCATCGCAAAGGTGAGGTCAGGGACCGGAGGGACAAGCTCGCACCCACGGACACCCCGGGAAGCACGGTTGCAAGCCAGGGCTCGGAGCAGGAGGCGACGGCGCTCAGAACCGGTAGCGCACTCCCAGGCGCACCTGCCGTGGCGCTCGGTGCCGCACGGGCAGGGCCTCCGCGCCTTCCGACACGCGGGTCACCTCCTGGGAATCGAAGAGGTTGAAGGCCTTGAGCACCTCCGGGCGCCAAAGGCCTTGATGGCATGGGGCCGGTCCAGGGGCAGCAGCCGCGTTCCGCCCAGGCCCATGAGAGGAACAGGGGCTTCCGGTGCGACGGCGCCGTCCGCTCCGGCCGGGGCCAGGAACGGGCCCGGGTAATTGCCGGACAGCCGCGACAGCGTGTACTGGAGCGCGCCCATCCACGTCTCGCACAGGCCGCTTCCCCGCACGCCCACGGTCGCCGCGTCATAGGTCCGCTTCGCGGACGGAAGACTCGACGCGAGGCCACGGCCCGGGTTGCCGAGCAGCACCGCGCCCTCCGCGCGCAGCAGCATGGGCGCGGTGTCCAGGTCGCGGTGCATATAGCTCGCGCTGTCGCCGCCTGCGTCCGCTCGGACACGAGGTGCTCCGTGTCCAGGCCCAACCGGAAGAAATGGTCTCCCAGCGCCTTCAGAGACCAGGGGATCCGGGCCCCGGCCTGGAAGCGGTCCGCCACGCGAGACAGCGATGTGCCCTCACCGCTCCCGGACACGCCGTGGTGCAGCCAGCCCGCGCCGAGGTCCAGGAGCAGGTCCGAGAGCTCGCCCTGGTAATGGAGGCTCGTCAGCCGGGCCTCGTTGTCGAGCTCCCACGGCTCCGGTGCCGGGCCGGACGCGCGTTGGCGGGTGGGGGCGGTGATGAGCATCAGCGAGATGCGGTGATCCTGCGTGGGCAGGTACATCAACTTCGCTCGGTGCTCAGTGGGAGGACCTCGCGTCCGAACACGGGTTCTCGCGGGGAGAGGCCATCCACCGTGGTCTCGTTCTCGAACGGGCTGGCCCCGCTGATGGAAGCGCCGGACACGTCGCCCACCACCTGGGGCATCAGCTCGGAGACGCTCTCGGACGAGCGCAGCGCGCCAGTCCTCCCCGAGGGGCGGTTCACCGCGAGGACGCGAAATCACCCAGGCTGAGCGGACTCGAGGCCAGTACCGCGCCGCCCGAGTCGATGAACGTCAGGCCCGGGCCGCAATGCTCCATGACCTCCTCGTCTCCGGTGGACGCGAGGAGGTTCACGTTGACGCGCAGGGCGCGCCCTCGCCGAAGCGGGAGGTCGGCCCGTGCGTGGGACTGGTAGTTCTCCTTCTCGAACCGGAGGGTGTAGATGCCCGGTGGGAGCTCGGGCAGGTGGTAGTTCCCCTCGGCGTCCGTCTCCGTGTACTTCACGTCTTGAACGACGCGGGACAGCCCCCTCATGCCCATCTGACACAGCCCCTCACCGGGATGAGCATGTCACGGCTCGATGCCGTGCTTTGACGCTCCTTGCTCCTGGCAACAACCTCCCGTCCCGCTATCAGGAACGAGCAGCCAGCCGAGCACGCGCGCCCGTCGGCCCCGGGTCACGGAAGCCTTCGCGCCGTTTCTGTGCTGTCCTGCGTGGACCGCCACCGGGGAGGGGCTCCCGGGCGCGGTGGATACGCCGAAGCCGACAGGAGCCGCCGTGAGTGGACGGGAGGGCCCGGTGACCGGAAGCAGGAAGGGCGCGCGGGCCTCCGCGAAGGCCACGCGCGCGCTCAGCGCCCGGCCCTGGCCGCTCACCATCGCCATCGCCGCGGCGCTCGGTCTGCTCATCTACACCGCCACCACCAGCCTGCCGTACCTCATCTCCTCGCCCACCGCGGACCCGCACTTCGGCGCCCTCAACGACTGTCTCTCCCGCGCGCTGCCCGCCCCCCGGCTGGGCTGGGCCGTGTCCCCGGATGCCTCCCGCGCCGCCGTGTACGGCCCGCGCGGAATCGCGGTGTGCGAACGCGGCGGCGCGTCCCTGCACCTGGACGTGACGGGGACGCTGGCGGCCACCTTCGGAGGCGACAACCGGCTGTGGGTCTCCGCCGGTGGCCGGCTGCTGCGCGAGGAGCAACGCGCACTCCGACCCGTGGGCGACTTCGCCCCCGTGTCGCTCGCCGGGCATGCGGGCGGGGTGCTCGCGCTGGACGAGGCCGGCCATCTCGTCTCCGTGGCCTCCGATGGGGCGGTGCTCGGGCAGACGACGGTGCCAGGGGCCGCCGGGTGGCTCACGGTGGGAGCGGCCGGCACGCTCGCCGCCGTGCTCACCGATGGGGCGCTCCGCGTCTACGACGCCCGCACGCTCTCGCCCCTGCCCGCCGAGCCCCCCTGTGCCGTGGACCGCCTCTGGTGGCTCGATGCCCCGGAGCGGATGTTGATCGGCTGTGCTCCCTCGGGGGCTCCCGCCTTCACGTTGGATCTGCGCGCGGGCACCCACGCCCCGGCGCCACGCAGCCCCGAGACGCCTGCTCGCCGGCTCTTCGGTCGGGCCCTCTATGTCCAGGGTTGTGATGGTTTTCCGTGCACGGCTCCGGCTCCTTGAGATGTTGGAAGGTGGCTTTGGCCCCGGTGTGCTTCACGGGGTGTCCGGGCTCGTGAACCACACGGTTCACTAGTGGACGAACGGCCCCTCCCGGGGCCCGCTTGGAATCGACAAGCCCGCGAACTCCTTGGAGATTCGCACCGCCCGGGCGCCGCGCGGAGCATCGCCGCAGCGTTCATCCCGATCAGAGGTTTGCAAGCGTGGACGACACCAAGATTCCCAACGGCAACGGCAACGGCCGCAAGCGCCCCTCGCGGAAGGCTCCTGAGAATGGGGCTCCCCGCTCCGAGGAGGCCACCGGCTCCGCGCGAGAGCGCGAGAATGTCGCGGCCAACCGGCTGAGGGCCGAGCGGGCTCGCGGTCGCTCCGAGGACACGACGTCCGGCGAGGGCACTCCCGCGACGGGCGGTGGCCGTGGCGGCTCCAAGGCGCCCGGTGCCGGCAGCCGCACCCGTGGGGGCCACCCGATGCAGCCGCTGCTCACCGCGCTGCGCGCCGTGCAGGCCGGTGACTTCTCCGTGCGCCTCCCCGGGGGCACGAGCGACGCCGTCATGGAGGAGATTGCCCGCGCCTTCAACGCGGTGGTGACGCTCAACTCCGCGATGACGCAGGAGATGGTCCGCGTCGAGCGCGTGGTCGGCCGCGAGGGCCGCATGGGCGAGCGCGTGTCGCTGGGCGACGTCAGCGGCGACTGGGCCACCAGCATCAACTCCATCAACGCCCTCATCGGCGACCTGGTGCAGCCCACCACGGAGGTCGCGCGCGTGCTGGTGGCGGTGGCCGAAGGCGACCTCACCCAGAAGATGGCGCTGGAGATCGACGGCCAGCCCGTGAAGGGCGAGTTCCTCCGCATCGGCACCACCGTGAACGCGATGGTGGACCAGCTCAACTCGTTCGCCGCGGAAGTGACCCGCGTCGCCAAGGAAGTGGGCAGCGACGGCAAGCTGGGCGGTCAGGCCGACGTGAAGGGCGTGTCCGGCGTCTGGAAGGACCTCACGGACAACGTGAACCTGATGGCCAACAACCTCACGGCCCAGGTGCGTAACATCGCCGAGGTGTCCACCGCGGTGGCCAACGGCGACCTGTCCAAGAAGATCACCGTGGACGTGCGCGGCGAGGTGTTGGAGCTCAAGAGCACCATCAACACGATGGTGGACCAGCTCAACAGCTTCGCCTCGGAAGTGACCCGCGTGGCCCGTGAAGTGGGCACCGACGGCAAGCTGGGCGGTCAGGCCGCGGTGCCCGGTGTGTCCGGCACGTGGAAGGACCTCACGGACAACGTGAACTTCATGGCGTCCAACCTCACCACCCAGGTGCGCGGCATCGTGAAGGTGGTGACGGCGGTCGCCAACGGCGACCTCACCCAGAAGCTGATGGTGCCTTCGCAGGGTGAGATTGCCGCCCTGGGCGCCACGCTCAACAACATGACGGACACGCTCAACGTGTTCGCGCAGCAGGTGACCAGCGTCGCCCGCACGGTGGGGGTCGAGGGCAAGCTGGGCGCCCAGGCCCAGGTGCCCGGCGCCGCCGGTACGTGGAAGGACCTCACGGACAACGTGAACCTGATGGCCAACAACCTCACGGCCCAGGTGCGCAACATCGCGGAGGTCACCACCGCCGTCGCCAAGGGCGACCTGTCCAAGAAGATCACCGTGGACGTGAGGGGCGAGGTGATGGAGCTGAAGGACACCATCAACACGATGGTGGACCAGCTCCGCGCCTTCGCCTCCGAGGTGACCCGCGTCGCCCGCGAGGTGGGCACCGACGGCAAGCTGGGCGGTCAGGCCGACGTGAAGGGTGTCGCCGGCGTCTGGAAGGACCTCACGGACAACGTGAACTACATGGCCTCCAACCTCACCACGCAGGTGCGAAACATCGCGCTGGTGACGACCTCGGTGGCCAACGGTGACCTGTCCAAGAAGATCACCGTCGATGCTCGCGGCGAGATTCTGGAGCTGAAGAACACCATCAACACGATGGTGGACCAGCTGAACTCGTTCGCCTCGGAAGTGACGCGCGTCGCCCGCGAGGTGGGTACGCACGGCAAGCTGGGCGGCCAGGCCGAGGTGCGCGGCGTGTCCGGCACGTGGAAGGACCTCACGGACAACGTGAACGTGATGGCCGTCAACCTCACCACCCAGGTGCGCGGCATCGCCAAGGTGGTGACGGCGGTCGCGAATGGTGACCTCACCCAGCGCCTGAAGATGGAGGCCAAGGGCGAGGTGGCCGAGCTGGCCGACACCATCAACGCCATGACGCAGACGCTGTCCATCTTCGCCCAGCAGGTCACCGACGTGGCCCGCACGGTGGGCGTGGAAGGGAAGCTGGGCGCCCAGGCGGTGGTGCCCGGGGTGGCCGGTACGTGGAAGGACCTCACGAACAACGTGAACCTCCTCGCGAACAACCTCACTGACCAGGTCCGTAACATCGCCGAGGTGACGACGGCCGTCGCTCGGGGCGACCTGTCGCGCAAGATCACCGTCGACGCGAAGGGCGAGGTGCTCGAGCTGAAGAACACCATCAACACGATGGTGGACCAGCTGCGCGCCTTCGCCTCGGAAGTGACGCGCGTCGCGAAGGAAGTGGGTACGGAAGGCAAGCTCGGCGGTCAGGCCGACGTGAAGGGCGTGTCCGGCGTCTGGAAGGACCTGACGGACAACGTGAACTTCATGGCGTCCAACCTCACCAGCCAGGTGCGCGGCATCGTGCGCGTGGTGACGGCGGTCGCCAACGGTGACCTCACCCAGAAGCTGATGATGGACGCCAAGGGCGAGATTGCCGCCCTCGCGGACACCATCAACGCGATGACCCAGACGCTGTCCATCTTCGCCCAGCAGGTGACGGACGTCGCCCGCACGGTGGGCGTGGAGGGCAAGCTGGGCGCCCAGGCCGAGGTGCCGGGCGTCGCGGGCACGTGGAAGGACCTCACGAACAACGTGAACCTGCTCGCGAACAACCTCACCGCGCAGGTGCGAAACATCGCGGAAGTCACGACGGCGGTCGCGAACGGTGACCTCTCCAAGAAGATCACCGTCGACGCGAAGGGCGAGGTGTTGGAGCTCAAGAGCACCATCAACACGATGGTGGACCAGCTCCGCGCGTTCGCCGCCGAGGTGACCCGCGTCGCCAAGGAAGTGGGTACGGAAGGAAAGCTGGGCGGACAGGCCGACGTGAAGGGCGTGTCCGGCGTCTGGAAGGACCTCACCGACAACGTGAACGTCCTCGCCGGCAACCTCACCGACCAGGTGCGTAACATCGCCAAGGTCACGACGGCCGTCGCCAACGGCGACCTGTCCCAGAAGATCACCGTGTCCGTGAAGGGCGAGGTGCTCGAGCTGAAGAACACCATCAACACGATGGTGGACCAGCTGCGCGCCTTCGCCTCGGAAGTGACGCGCGTCGCCAAGGAAGTGGGCACGGAAGGCAAGCTGGGCGGTCAGGCTGCGGTGCCCGGAGTCGCGGGCGTGTGGAAGGACCTCACGGACAACGTGAACGTCCTCGCCGGCAACCTGACGGACCAGGTGCGCAACATCGCGAAGGTCACCACGGCCGTCGCGAACGGCGACCTGTCGCAGAAGATTTCGGTCGAGGCCCGGGGCGAAATCCTGGAGCTGAAGAGCACCATCAACACGATGGTGGACCAGCTGCGCGCCTTCGCCGCGGAGGTGACTCGCGTCGCGAAGGAAGTGGGTACGGACGGCAAGCTGGGGGGTCAGGCCGCGGTGCCCGGCGTCGCCGGCACGTGGAAGGACCTCACGGACAACGTGAACAGCATGGCCTCCAACCTCACCAGCCAGGTGCGCAACATCGCGCTGGTGACGACGGCCGTCGCCAATGGTGACCTGTCCAAGAAGATCACCGTCGACGCGAAGGGCGAGATTCTCGAGCTGAAGGACACCATCAACATCATGGTGGACCAGCTGAACTCGTTCGCCTCCGAAGTGACGCGCGTCGCCCGCGAAGTGGGTACGGAAGGCAAGCTGGGGGGGCAGGCGGAAGTGCGCGGCGTGTCCGGCGTCTGGAAGGACCTGACGGACAACGTGAACTTCATGGCCCGCAACCTCACCACGCAGGTGCGCGGCATCGTCAAGGTGGTGACGGCCGTCGCCAACGGCGACCTGAAGCAGAAGCTGGTGGTGGAAGCCAAGGGCGAGGTGGCCGCGCTCGCGGAGACCATCAACAACATGACCGACACGCTGGGCACGTTCGCCGAGCAGGTCTCCACGGTGGCCCGTGAAGTGGGCGTCGAGGGGAAGCTGGGCGGTCAGGCCCGCGTGCCCGGTGTGGCCGGCACGTGGAAGGACCTCACGGACAACGTGAACTTCATGGCGTCCAACCTCACCACGCAGGTGCGCGGCATCGTGCGCGTGGTGACGGCCGTCGCCAACGGTGACCTCACCCAGAAGCTCATCGTCGACGCGAAGGGCGAGGTCGCCGCCCTGGCGGACACCATCAACAACATGACGGACACGCTGGGCACCTTCGCCGAGCAGGTGTCCACGGTGGCCCGCGAGGTGGGTATCGAAGGAAAGCTGGGCGGCCAGGCCCGCGTGCCCGGTGCGCGCGGCACGTGGCGGCAGCTGACCGACAACGTGAACCAGCTCGCCGGTACGCTGACCAGCCAGCTGCGCGCCATCTCCGACGTCGCCACCGCGGTGACGAAGGGCGACCTGACCCGCAGCATCACGGTCGTCGCCGAGGGCGAAGTGGCCGCGCTGAAGGACAACATCAACCAGATGATCGTCAACCTGCGTGAGACCACGCAGAAGAACCAGGAGCAGGACTGGCTCAAGACGAACCTGGCGAAGTTCTCCGGCATGATGCAGGGCCAGAAGAGCCTGGACGCCGTCAGCCGCCTCATCATGAGCGAGCTGACGCCGCTGGTGTCCGCGCACCACGGCGCCTTCTTCCTCATGGACGGCGAGTCCGGCACGCCCCTGCTGAAGCTCACCAGCACCTACGCGTACCGGGAGCGCAAGCACATCGCCAACCGGTTCCGCCTGGGCGAGGGGCTCATCGGCCAGTGCGCCCTGGAGCGGAAGACCATCCTGCTCACCAAGGTGCCCTCGGACTACATCACCATCTCGTCCGGCCTGGGTGAGTCCACGCCGCTCAACATCATCGTCCTGCCCGTCCTCTTCGAGGGCGAGGTCAAGGCCGTCATCGAGCTGGCGTCGTTCCACCCGTTCAGCGCCATCCACCAGATCTTCCTGGACCAGCTCACCGAGAGCATTGGCGTGGTGCTGAACATGATCATCGCCAACATGCGCACGGAGCAGCTGCTGCTCCAGTCGCAGAGCCTCACGCAGGAGCTGCAGAGCCAGTCCAAGGAGCTGACGGTTCAGCAGGACCAGCTCAAGCGCACCAACATCGAGCTGGAGGAGAAGGCGAAGCTGCTCGAGGAGCAGAACCGGCGCGTCGAGGAGAAGAACAACGAGGTGGAGCGCGCCCGCGTCAGCCTCGAGGAGAAGGCGGAGCAGCTCACCGTCATCTCCAAGTACAAGAGCGAGTTCCTGGCCAACATGAGCCACGAGCTGCGCACGCCGCTCAACTCGCTGCTCATCCTCGCCAAGCTCCTGGCGGACAACAAGGACGGCAACCTCAGCAACAAGCAGGTGGAGTACGCCAACACCATCTACGCGTCCGGCGGCGACCTGCTCAGCCTCATCAACGAGATTCTGGACCTCTCCAAGGTGGAGGCCGGGAAGATGCAGGTGGAGCCGCGGGACATCGTCCTGTCGGAGCTCAACCAGTTCATCGACCGCGCCTTCCGCCCGGTGGCGGAACAGAAGGGGCTGGCCTTCACGGTGGAGGTGGCTCCGGGCACGCCGCGGCACATCCGCACGGACCCGCAGCGCCTGCAGCAGGTGCTGAAGAACCTGTTGTCCAACGCCTTCAAGTTCACCGACGAGGGCAGCGTCAAGATGAAGGTGGCCGTCGCGGACCGGAGCATGCGGTTCGACCACGAGGTGCTCAAGCGCTCGCGGCACGTGCTGGCCTTCTCGGTGGCGGACACCGGCATCGGCATCCCGAAGGACAAGCAGCGCATCATCTTCGAGGCGTTCCAGCAGGCGGACGGCTCCACCGCGCGCAAGTACGGTGGCACCGGCCTCGGCCTGTCCATCAGCCGGGAAATCGCCAAGCTGCTGGGCGGCGAAATCCACGTGCAGAGCGAGCCGAAGAAGGGCAGCACCTTCACGCTGTACCTGCCGCCCGAGTACGTCGGTCCCGACGACGACGGCCTGCCGCCGCTGTCCGGCCCCAGCGAGCCGCCGCCTCGCCTGCCTCCGGCGCCGGAGCCCCAGTCCATGGCCCCGGTGGTGCCGTTCACGCCGGCCGTGGCGGAGAGCAGCCACGTGCTGGACGCGGCCCTGCCGCCGCCCATCGAGTCCACCCTCGCGTCCGTCGCGGTGGAGGACGACCGGGAGCACATCCGCGAGGGGGACCGCGTCCTCCTCATCATCGAGGACGACGTGAAGTTCGCCCGCATCATGGTGCAGATGGCGCGGGAGAAGGGCTTCAAGGCGCTGGTGGCCACCCGGGGTGACTCCGGCCTCGCCATGGCCAACGAGTTCCAGCCGCACGCCATCACGTTGGACATCCAGCTGCCCGTGGTGGACGGCTGGAGCGTGCTGGACCGGCTCAAGCGCAACCCGCGCACGCGCCACATCCCCGTGCACGTCATCAGCGTCATGGACAAGGCGCAGGGCAACTCGCAGGGCGCCTTCGGCTACCTCACCAAGCCCGTCAGCAAGGAGGGCCTGGAGCGCGTCTTCACCCAGCTGGCCAGCTTCCTGGAGCGCAAGGAGCGCCGGCTCCTGCTGGTGGAGGACGACGACACCCAGCGCGACAGCCTGGTGAAGCTGCTCAGCGAGGGCGGCGACGTGGCCGTCACCGCCGTCGCCACCGGCGAGGAGGTGCTCAAGCAGCTGGAGCACAGCGAGTTCGACTGCCTCGTCATCGACCTGCTGCTGCCGGACACCGACGGCATCAAGCTGGTGGAAGAGGTGAAGACGCAGCAGCGCTTCCGCGACCTGCCCATCGTCGTCTACACGGGCAAGGAGCTGACGCCCAAGGACGAGGCCCGGCTGCGGCGCTACACCGGCAGCGTCATCCTCAAGAGTGGCTCCAAGAGTCCGGAGCAGTTGCTCAGCGACACGGCGCTGTTCCTCCACCGGCTGGACCAGAACCTGCCACCCCGCGCCCGGGCCGCGCTGTCCCAGCGCAGCGACAAGGACCAGGAGCTGGCCGCCAAGAAGGTGCTCGTCGTCGACGACGACATGCGCAACATCTTCGCGCTCACCAGCGTTCTGGAAAACCACGGCATGCAGGTGGTCTTCGCGGAGAACGGGCGGGCGGCCATCGAGATGCTCGAGCAGCACCGCGACGTGGACATCGTCCTCATGGACGTGATGATGCCGGAGATGGACGGCTATGAGACCATGCGTGCGATCCGCAAGGACCTCAAGTACGCCAGCCTCCCCATCATCGCCGTCACCGCGAAGGCGCTGAAGGACGACCGCGAGAAGTGCATGGCCGCCGGGGCGAGCGACTACCTGCCCAAGCCGGTGGACACCGACAAGCTGCTGGCACTCATCCGTCTGTGGGTGACGACCTGACGGACTGAGTGATGGGTAGCGTACGGCTGGCCTCCGCCGGGCTTGGGTCCGGCGGGGGCTGCGCCTAGCCTCTGCGACCGGTAAAGACGCGCTCGGGGCATCCCTTCATCCAATCTCCATGACGCCTAGCGAACACATCCCCGCCGAACGCACCCAGGAAGGCGCCGCGCGTCACCGGGCGAGCATCCTCATGGTGGACGACCATCCGTCCAACCTGCTCGCGCTGGAAGCCATCCTCGAGCCCCTGGGACAGGAGCTGGTCAAGGCCACCAGCGGTGAGGAAGCACTCAAGTTCCTCCTGCAGCGTGACTTCGCCGTCATCCTGATGGACGTGCAGATGCCGGGGCTGGATGGCTTCCAGACGGCCACGCTCATCAAGCAGCGGGAGCGCACGCGCACCATCCCCATCATCTTCCTCACCGCGCTCAGCCGCGACGCGGCCCACGTCTTCAAGGGCTACGCGCACGGCGCGGTGGACTACCTGCTCAAGCCGTTCGACCCCGAAATCCTGCGCTCCAAGGTCAGCGTCTTCGTGGACCTGTTCCTCAAGGAGCAGCAGATCCAACGGCAGGCGGCCCAGCTGCGTCAGCGCGAGCGAGAGGCGCTGGAGCGGCAGAGCGAGCTGCGCTACCGGCGGCTCACCGAGTCCCTGCCCGAGGTCATGTGGGCGGCGCGGCCGGACGGCACCTTCACCTACGCCAACCGCGCCGCGCGGGACTACACCGGCATCCAGGAGGACCAGCCGCTGTCGCTGGCGACGTTCCTGGAGTTCGTCCACCCGGTGGACCGGGAGGACATGCGCCACTCGTGGGAGCAGGCCATCCGCCTGGGCCAGCGCGTGGAGCGCGAGTTCCGCATGCGGCGCTTCGACGGCGTCTACCGCTGGCACCTGGCGCGTGCGGTGCCCGAGCGGGACGAGACGGGACAGCTCGTGGGGTGGATCGCCATCGCCACGGACATCGACGACAAGCGCCGGGCCGAGGAGTCGCTGGCACGCTTCAAGACGACGCTGGACGCCACGCTGGACTGCGTCCTCATGTTCTCCCCGGACTCGCTGACGCTCACCTACGCCAACGCGGGCGCCGCCAAGCAGCTCGCCGCTAGCGTGGACGAGTTGGTGGGCCTGTCCGTGCTGGAGGTGGAGGGCGCCTTCGACGAGGCGGGCTTCCGCAAGCTCCTGGCCCCGCTCGTCAGCGGGACGCTGCCGAGCCAGACGTACTCCACCACCCACCGCCGCCGCGACGGCGCCGAGGTGCCGGTGGAGGTGGTGCTCCAGTTCGTGGCCGCGGACGAGGGCCCGGGCCGCTTCATCTCCGTGGCCCGCGACATCACCGAGCGTCAGCGCGCGGAGACGGCGCTGCGGCTGGCCAGCGAGGCCAAGGACGCCTTCCTCGCGGCGGCGAGCCACGAGCTGCGCACGCCGCTGGCCGCCGCCAAGGGCCACGCGCACCTGGCGCTGCTCAAGCTGGGCAACGAGACGGAGGCCGGCCCGGGCAAGTCGCTCAAGATCATCAACCGCCAGATTGACCGCATGGCCAAGCTGGTGGAGGACCTGCTCGACATCAGCCGGCTGCAGGCGGGCCGCCTGTCGCTGGAGCTGGAGCGGTTCGACCTGAGCCTGCTGGTGAGCGAGACGAGAGACCGCATGGCGGTGCTGTCGCAGGGGCACGAAATCCGCGTGGAGGCCCCCGAGCACCTGGAGGGCACGTGGGACCGCGGGCGCCTGGACCAGGTGCTCACCAACCTCCTGTCCAACGCCATCCGCTACTCACCCGAGGGCGGGCCGGTGCTGGTGCGGCTGTCCGGCGAGGGCGACGAGGGCGTGCACCTGTCCGTGAAGGACCGCGGCGTGGGCATCCCCAAGGAGAAGCAGTCGCTCATCTTCGAGCGCTTCGGCCGCGCGCACGGCAGCAAGTACGGCGGCCTGGGCCTGGGGCTCACCATCAGCCAGGGCATCGTCGAGCAGCACGGCGGCCGCATCTGGGTGGAGTCCGCGGGCGTGGCCGGGGAGGGCTCCACCTTCCACGTGTGGCTGCCGCGCGAGACGGCGGCGCAGACGGCCACCGTGCACCAGTCCGCGGGCACCCGCACCGCGAGCTGAAGGGGAAGTGAAGTGGAGGACCGGGCGCCCCGGTCCTCAGGGTCCTTCTCGAAACCGCGCCCCCTCGGGTTACCGGGGGCCCACCGGAGGCGGAATCGTGGCCAGCCGGAGGGTGACCTCCAGCAGCCGGATGGCCGCGCGCGCGGGGTCCACCTGATAGAGCAGCACGAAGTCGCCCACCGTGAAGGACAGGGCCGTCTCCAGGCCCGTGTGCTCCAGGGACAGCGGGTTGGGCAGCCGCCCCTCCGAGGCGAGCGTGGCCAGGGCCGTCAGCCGCTGCTGGAGGACGCCGTAGTCGGTGTTGGAGAGATGGCCGAGCTGCCGCCAGGCCGCGGGGTGGACCTCGACCGCGTACACGGGGGAGGAGACGTTGGGGGATTCCATATGGGCGGCAGGCGCCAAAGCAACCTCCGCACCAGCGCCAGCGTGCCTGGAATCAAACGGTTGGCACACCCCCGGGGCCCAGGGTCTGTAGGAATTCCGGCCCCCCTTCCGAGGCCCTCTGTAACTTCTTCCGCCTGTTGCCCGACGGTGGGAGCGGAGGCCTGTCGGGCCGAGGACAGACAGGAGCAATTGCGGGCGCGTGGGGCTCCCCGAGCAGGGTGGAGTCCCAATTTTCCGGATCGCCACGCGCTGTTCCACCTCATGTATGTCGAGCATCGCCGACCTCATCGAGAGTCACCGTGAGTCGCTCGTGCAGCGCTTCCTGGAGGAGGCGGGGCGGCTCGAGAGCGCCAGGGGACTGAAGGGCCCCGAGGTCATCAACACCTTCCCCGAGTACCTCACCGTGCTGGCGGCCCTGTCGCGGCAGGGGCCCCTGGAGGAGCTGGCGCGGACGAAGCGGCGGCTGGAGGACATGCACGTCGGGGGGCGGCTGCGGCTGGGCTACAACCAGGACGAGGTGACGGGGGAATACGTCCTCATGGGGCGGCTCATCGCCGGGCTGTGGGAGGCGCTGCCAACGGAGCAGCAGCCCTCGCCCGAGGACTCGCAGGCGCTCTTCGCCCGGCTGGACGCCGCCATGGACTACGCGGTGGCGGTCTTCACCGGCTACTCCATGGAGGACCGGCAGCGGGAGAAGCGCACCCTGCGGCGGCTGGACGCGCTGGCGCCCAAGGCGCTGGGGCGGGATGAGTCGCTGGCCTCGCACCTGGAGCCGCTGGTGCGGCTCATCCATGAGGCCCTGGAAGCGGACGGGGCGGAGCTGTTCCTGGTGGGCACGCCGGGGACGCTGCGGCTCGCCGCCGCCACGGGCCGGTGCGAGGCGCAGTCCCGGCGGGACGTGGTGGTGTCGCTGGAGGGCGACGGGTTCCTGGCCCGGGTGGCCCGCTCGGAGGAGCCGCTCTTCCTGGCGGGCACGGCCGAGGCCACCGCCGACATGCGCGAGGGGCTCTGCGGAGGCGGGCTGTCCACGCTCATGGGGCTGCGGCTGTGGCCGCATGGAGACCTGATGGGCGTGCTCTACGTGGGCGTGGCCCGGGCGCGGCCCTTCTCCCCGCAGGCCAAGCGCTACATGGAGACGCTGGTGGAGTACCTCTCCGGCATCCTCGACCGGGCCTTCCTCTTCGGGCAGCTCCAGGAGGCGCATGCGCGGCTGGGCGAGTCGGAGGCGCTGTACCGGCTGGCCACCCACGCCATCTCCGATGCCATCTGGGACTGGGACTTGAGCCCCGGCGGCGTCCTCCGGCACGAGGGCGTGGGGACGCTCTTCGGCTACCCGCGGCAGGAGGTGGAGTCGCACCTGCGCTGGTGGGTGGAGCGCATCCACCCCGAGGACCGCGAGGCCGTGGAGTACAGCCTCCAGGCGGCCGTCCAGGGAGAGGCGGAGCGATGGGAGAGCGAGTACCGCTTCCGCCACCATGACGGCCACTACGTGCACGTCATCGACCACGGCGTCATCGCCCGGGACGCGGCGGGCCGGCCCGTGCGCATGGTGGGCGCGATGCAGGACGTCACCGCGCGCAAGCAGGTGGAGGAGACGCGGGCCCTGCTGCTCCAGAGCGAGCGCCAGCGCACCGCGCGGCTTCGCGGGCTGGCGTCGGCGTCGGTGGACATCACCGGCCGGGAGACGCTGGACGCGGTGCTGCGCGCCATCACCGAGCGGGCCCGGGTGCTCATCGGCGCGCATTGGGCCCGCACCACGCTGATGAGCGTGGGAGGCTGGGGAAAGTCCCTGGATGCCGTCTCGCGCTCCGGCACGTCCGCCGCGCCCGCGAGCGCCAGTGGCATCTTCCTGGAGGTGACCCGCCGCAACCAGACGCTGCGCCTGTCGCGGGCCGAGCTGGAGGCGCACCCCCGCTGGAAGGACCAGGGGGCGCACGGCTGGCTGGCGGCGCCGCTCATCGGCCGGGACGGGAGCAACATCGGCGTCATCCAGCTCGCCGACAAGCAGGCGGGGGACTTCAGCGAGGAGGACGAGGCCATCCTCGTGCAGCTGGCGCGGCTGGCCAGCGTGGCGGTGGAGAACGTGAAGCTCTACACCGCGCTGCGCGAGAGCGAGGACCGGCTGCGGCTGGCGCTGGCGGCGGCCCGGCTGGGCACCTGGGACTACGACCCGGTGACGGGCGTCCTGAGGTGGGACGAGCGATGCAAGGCCCTCTTCGGCCTGTCCCCGGATGCCGTGGTGACGTGGGATGCCTTCGTCTCCGGCATCCACCCGGAGGACCGCGTCCGCACCCAGGCCGTGGTGCGCAAGGCGCTCTCCGGAGAGGACGGCGGAAGCTACGACATCGAGTATCGCACCGTCGGCCTGGAGGATGGCGCGGAGCGCTGGGTGTCGGCGCATGGCCAGGCCTTCTTCGACGAACAGGGCCGCGCGGTGCGCTTCATCGGCACGGTGCTGGACGTCACCGAGCGCAAGCGCCTGGACGCGCGGCTCTTGCGGCGCGAGGAGGAGCTGCAGCGCCGGGCGGAGATGGAGGAGAAGCTGATTGGCATCGTCAGCCACGACCTGCGCAGCCCGCTCAACGCCATTGGCTTCTCCACCACGCTGCTGTTGCGCCGGCAGGACCTGGACGACGCCGCGAAGCGGAACGTGGAGCGCATCCGTGACGCCACCGGCCGCGCGGAGCGGATGATTCGGGACCTGCTCGACTTCACGCAGGCGCGGATGGGCGGCGGCATCCCCATCCACCGCAAGCCGGCGGACCTCAACGCGCTGGTGCGGACGGTGGTGGAGGAGGTGCGGCTGGCCAACCCGGGCCGGCGCATCGACGTGGAGACGTCCGGCAGCGGCGCGGGGGACTGGGACGTGGACCGGCTGGCGCAGGTGCTCACCAACCTCTTGAACAATGCGCTGCGCTACGGCGAGCAGGACACGCCCGTCCAGGTGGAGACGCGCACGGAGGACGGCGTCGTCGAGCTGCGCGTGCACAACGAGGGCGAGCCCATCCGCCCGGAGGTGCTCCCCATCCTCTTCGAGCCGATGCGGCGGGGGATGGGGAACGGGCAGCCGAGGAGCCCCGGGCTCGGGCTGGGGCTCTACATCGTGGACCGCATCGTCCACATGCACGGGGGCCGCATCAGCGTGCGGTCCTCGGCGGAGGAGGGGACGACCTTCGTCGTGCGCCTGCCCCGGTCCGCGGGGCAGGCGGGGGCCTGAGCGTCAGACCTGGGGCGCGGGCGCCGCGGCCACCGTGCCGGTGGCGGTGACGGGCGCGGTCATCCGCAGCAGCAGGTAGCCGCCGATGCCGGACAGGGCCGAGCCCAGCAGGATGCCCACCTTCGCCGCGTCCAGCAGGTGCGGGTCGGGGAAGGCGAGCCCGGCGATGAAGAGCGCCACCGTGAAGCCGATGCCGGCCACCACGCAGACGCCGTGCACCTTCACCCACGAGGCATTTCCTGGCACCGGGGACAGCCCCAGCTTCACCGCGAGGAACGTGGCGGCGAAGATGCCGAGCTGCTTGCCGAGGAACAGCCCCAGCATGGCGCCCAGCGGAATGGGGCTGACGAGGTCCGACAGCCCCACGCCCGACAGCGACACGCCGGAGTTGGCCAGGGCGAACACCGGCATGATGAAGAAGGCCATGTACGGGTGCAGCAGGTGCACGAAGCGGTTGAGCGGCGGCTCCAGGTCCTCCAGCTTCTCCTCGATGGCCAGCACCTCGGCGTTCTGCAGGTCCTCGTCGGGAGGCTTGCCGATGAGCTGCGTGGTGTGCACGTGCAGTTCCGCCAGCACCTCGTGCGCGGAGCGCTCCGGGCGCGCGGGAATCATCAGCCCGAGCACCACGCCGGCCAGGGTGGCGTGGATGCCCCCGTGGTGGAGCGAGTACCAGAGCGCCGCGCCGCCCGCCGCCCAGATGAGCCCGTTGCCCACGCGCAGCCGGTTGCACACGAACAGCGCCCCGATGACGCCGAGCGCCCCCAGCAGCCAGTCCACGTGCAGCCCCGAGCCGTAGAACAGGGCGATGACGAGGATGCCGCCCATGTCGTCGAAGATGGCGAGCGCGGTGAGGAACACGATGAGCGGGTGGGGCACCCGGCTCTTGAGCAGCGTGAGGATGCCGACGCAGAAGGCGATGTCGGTGGCCATGGGAATGGCCCAGCCCGGCTGCCCGGGACCGCCGTGGTTGAGCAGCACGTAGATGCCCGCGGGCACCACCATGCCGCCCACCGCCGCCACGAGCGGCAGCAGCGCGCGGGAGAGCGTGCGCAGCTCGCCCACCACCAGCTCCCGCTTGATTTCCATCCCCACGACGAAGAAGAAGATGGTCATCAGCCCGTCGTTGATGAGCTCGCGCACGGTGAAGCGGCCCACCGCGTCGCCGACGCCCAGCGACAGCGGGAAGTCGAACACCTCCGAGTAGAGCGCGCTCCACGGAGAGTTGGCCCAGACGAGCGCCACCGCCGCCGCGACCAGCAGGAGGATGCCGCTGGCGGCCTCGAGGTGGAAGAACCGCTGGATGGGGCGGACGACGCCCGCGAAGAGGGAGCCCAGCTTTCCGTTTGCCACAGTGCCCTTCGACGCCATCAGTGCCTTCCCCGTGCGCGCGTGGCCGCCTCGTCGAGCAGGGTCGCCAGCTCCGTGCTGTCCCGCGACTCCCGGCCGGTGTGCACCCGCCAGGCCCCGGCCTTCGTGTGGGCGAGGACCTGGTACGAGTCCTCGGCGAGCACGAGGCGCGCGATGGACGCGAAGATGACCAGCGCCGTCACCCCCAGCGCGGCCTCGTAGCGTCCCTCAATCGCCGCGGACGACGACACGGACAGGGCGGACAGCAGCGGCAGGCCCACGCTCACGGCCAGCGCGAGCGTGGCCAGCACGGGGGCCATCCTCGGCGAGTGGCGGACGGACTCCACGCGCGTGACGTCCGCCAGGAGGAGGCGCTTGCCGCGCGCCACCACGTGCTCGGACGTGACGAGCACGCCGTGGCCCTGGAAGAGCGGAGCCTCGGGCGCGGGGAGCGACACCCACACCGGGCGCCCGGGAGAGGCGGGCGTGGCGGGAAGCCGGGGAGCTACGAGTTGCTCAATCATGGGTCGTCTCCACGAGAAGGCGGCGCGGCCCCGCCGGAAGGAGGGAAGTCGGTGCCCCGAGCGTGGGGCAGGTGCGCGAGCAGCACGCGGCGCAGTTCGTCGAGCGGGCGTCCCAGCGCGAAGCAGTCCCGGGCGCCCAGCCGGAGCGCGAGCCGCACCAGCCGCTCGTCCGCGAAGGGCACCAGCACGATGACGGGCCCCTCGGGCGTGAGCTCCCGCGCGCGCGCCAGCAGCGGCAGGATGGCCTCACCCCGCTCCGCATGCGCCAGCACGACGTCGGGACGCACCGTGGGTCCGGTGTCTCCCACATCCAGGGCGATGCCCAGCTCCCCCAGCACGTCCGTCAGGAGCGAGCCGAGCGAGGAATCACCCCCCAGGAGGCGGGCGCGGGCTGTGGGCGGGGTAACCACGCCCGGAACTCAAGCAATGGCCATGCCCGGGCCGCTGCCCCGGGGCCACCGTGGCCGGGTGCCAGGGAGCGTGGCATCGCGCCAGACCCCCGTGGCGCATTGCCACGGCTACCCCCCGCGCTCGCGCTCGCGGCGATGGATGGTGGACACATCGATGCCCAGCAGCTCGGCGGCCCGGGTCTTGTTGCCGCCGCAGCGCGCCACCATCCACGCGATGTACTCCGCCTCCAGCCGGCGCAGGGACCACAGCTCCTGCTGGGCGGCGGCCAGCGGCTGTGCCTCCGCTGCCTCGGGCGGCAGGTGTGGGCGCAGGTCGTCGAGCCCCGCCGTCTCGCCGGGGGCGAGCACCACCAGCCGCTCGATGAGGTTCTCCAGCTCGCGCACGTTGCCCGGCCAGGGCAGGGCGGCGAGCGCGGCCACGGCGTCGGGCGTGAGCCCGTGCAGGCGCGAGCGCGGGTTGCGCGCGCGGGAGCGGGAGATGAAGTGCTCCACCAGGAGGGGGATGTCCTCGCGGCGCTCGCGCAGCGGGGGCATGCGCAGGGTGACGACGTTGAGGCGGTAGAAGAGGTCCGCGCGGAAGCGGCCCTCGCGCACGCGCGCCTCCAGGTCCTGGTGCGTGGCGGCGACGATGCGCACGTCCACGGTGCGGCTGGCGTCCGCGCCCACCGCGCGAATCTCCCCGTCCTCCAGCACGCGCAGCAGGCGGGCCTGCAGCTCCAGGGGCATGTCGCCAATCTCGTCGAGGAAGAGCGTGCCCCGGTCCGCCTCCACGAAGAGGCCGCGCCGGGCCGACGTGGCCCCCGTGAAGGCGCCCTTCACGTGGCCGAACAGCTCGCTCTCCAGCAGGTGGTGCGGCAGCGCCGTGCAGTTGACGGCCACGAAGGGCCCCTCGGCGCGTGGGCCCTCGAAGTGGAGCGCGCGGGCCACCAGCTCCTTGCCGCTGCCGCTCTCGCCGCGCAGCAGCACCGCCGCGCCGGAGTGCGCCACGCGCTCGATGAGCTCGTAGAGCGCGCGCATGGGGGCGCTGCGGCCCACCAGCGCGCCCAGGCGGCTTCGCTCCGCGGCGGCCTGACGCAGGGCCCGGTTCTCCGCGCGCAGCCGGCGGTCCGCCAGCGCGCGCTTCAGGATGACGAGCACCTCGTCCAGCCGGAAGGGCTTGGTGAAGTAGTGGTACGCGCCGCGCTTCATCGCCTCCACGGCGCTCTCCACGCCGCCGAAGGCCGTCATCAGCAGCACCGGCACGTCCGGGTCCACGGCGCGCACCGCCTCCAGCACGTCCAGGCCGTCCACCTTCTCCATGCGCAGGTCGGTCAGCACCGCGTCGTAGAGCCGGGCGCGCGCGAGGCGGATGGCCTCCTCGCCCCCGGTGGCGAGGTCCACCGTGTAGCCCTCGTCGGTGAGCGGGTCGCTCAGCATGCGCCCCATCTCCACGTGGTCGTCGACGACCAGGATGCGTCCTTCAGCTCGCATGTCGCTCCTCGGTGACGGGCCTCGCCGCGGGCCACAGCACGGTGACGCAGGTGCCCTGGCCCGGCTCGCTCTCCAGCTCCAGCCGCCCGCCGTGGTTGCGCACCACGTGGGCCACCATCGTCAGCCCCAGGCCCGTGCCCTGCCCGCGCTTCTTGGTGGTGAAGAACGGGTCGAAGACCTGGTTGAGGCTCTCCTTGGGAATGCCGCAGCCGTTGTCGCGCACGGTGAGCGCCACCGCGCCCCAGCTCCCCGCGGGCGAGCCCTGGGGCGGCGAGGCGGACAGCTTCACCTGTCCCCCGGGGGCGCAGGCGTCACACGCGTTGAGCGCCAGGTTCACCAGCACCTGCTGGAGCTGGTCCGGGTCCGCGGCCACGGGCGGCAGCACGTCGGGCACGTCCAGCTCCAGGCTCACCTTGCGGCGCTCGGCCTCCACGCGCAGCAGCTCGTACACGTCGCGGGCGATGGGGCCCAGCGCCACCGGCCGCACCGCCGTGGCCTGCAGGCGCGAGAAGTCCAGGAGCTGGCGCAGCGTGCGGCTCACGCGGTCTATCTGCTCGATGATGACGGCCACGCCGGGCCCCTGCGGGTGGCCCGGGCCCAGCTTGCCGAGCACGTACTCCGCCCGCCCGCGCACCACGCCGAGCGGGGTGCCAATCTCGTGGGCGATGCCGGCGGCGAGCACGCCCACGGTGGCCAGCTTCTCCGCGCGCAGCAGCTGGGTCTCCAGCGCGCGCACGTTGGTGAGGTCCTCCACCACCAGCAGCGTGCGCACGTCCGGGTCTCTTGCTTCCAGCGGCACGGCGTGCAGGTTGAAGCGGCCCTCGTCGCCGAAGAGCGCGAGCGGCTCGCCCAGCAGGCTGTGGGGACGGGCCTCGGCGTTGGCGGCCTCGACGAGGGCGCGCAGGCGGGTGACGACGGGCTCGGGGGCCTGGGGGAAGGCCGCGGCCAGCGGGGCGCCCACGGCGCTGTCGGGCATGCGGGCACGCAGCACCTGGTTGACGGCGCTGATGCGGCCCGTCTCGGTGAGGGCGAGCACGCCGGCGGGGATGTGGTCGAGAATCTTCTGCGTCTTGTCGTTCAGGTGCGCGAGCTGCTCGGCGTGGCGGCGGCTCTCGCGCAGGGCGGCGGCGCGGCGCTGGGCGAGGGCGACGTAGACGGCGAAGGCGACGAGGAAGAGGGCCACCAGCAGCGCGGCGCCGGCCAGCTGCCAGATGAGGCCCTGCTCGTGCGAGCGGAGCGCGGCGGTGGACACGAGGGTGGCCACGAACCACTGGCTGCCGCCTCGCACGCGGATGGGGCTGAAGATGGCGACGGCCTCGGCGCGGCCCAGACCCAGGCGCTCGGCCTCGTCCTCGCGCAGGGGGAGCCTGCCGCGCTCGCCCTCGCGCAGGCGCGCGGCCAGGGACGCGAAGCCGGGGACGAGCGCCCCTTCCGTGTCCAGCCGCCGGTACCAGTCCGCGAGCGTGGGGTCGCTGGCGGACGTGGGCTGGCCATGGGCGCCCACCAGCAGCAGGCGCGTCTCGGGGTCCGAGGTGACGATGCGCAGCGGCGTGAAGAAGGACTCGGTGTCCACGAGCACCGCCACGGCGCCCGCGGGCCGCCCGTCGTCGGCGGGCAGGGCGGTGGCCATGACGCGCAGCCAGCCCTGGGCCTCCGAGATGGAGGGCGAGGTGGTGATGTCGCCGGGGGGCCGCTGCAGCGCGCGCCGGGCGGTCTCCGCCATGAGAGGGAGGACGGCGCCGCGAGCCACCTGCTTGCCGGTGCGCCGGTCCAGCAGCCGCAGCCGCTCGGCGCCCTGGGTGTTGTAGGTGGTCATGACCTTGTACTGGCCCACGGCCTCGAGCAGGGCGCGCAGCTCGCGCCGGTGCTCCGCGTCGCTGCCGGGCTGGGACAAGAGCTCGCCCGCGAGGCGCAGGTCCTCGCCCACGTCCTCCAGCGTCTCGGCGACCCCGCGCGTGGCCTCGTCGAGCTGGGCCTGCCGGTCCGAGGCGAACTGCTGCGCCAGCGCGGCGCGGTCGCGCTCCAGCAGCTTCAGGACGCCCAGCCCCACGCTGGTGAGCGCGGCGCACAGCAGGAGGATGGGCAGGAGCGCGTACCGCATGGGGGCGGTGAGTCTAACCGCCTTCCGTCATGCCTCTTCACGGCTTCAGGCAGGCGAGCGGACCGTGGAGCGCTCGCGGTCGGGCGTCACGATGGCGCGGTCCCGCCGACGCATCCGGACATGGACTCGATGCCCCGGAATACCCAGTTTTATATGAATTGCTGTATCATCCCTGTTGCTTCAACTCGAACCCAGGGAGCACCCATGCGAGCGAGCATCATCGGAGGGTTGTTGTCCGTGGCGGTACTGGCGGTGGGCTGTGGCGGAGCCGAGGTGGGCATCGAGGAGACCCCCGAGCTCGGTCAGAGCGAGGCGGCGGTCCTGAGCTACGTGTGCGGCGTCCAGAACTACGACGTGACGTTCTACGCCGAGCCCGAGCGCATCAACGTCGTCGGCACGGGCTACTGCCTCTGCGGGAGCTCGCTCGAGGTCACCGGCACCAAGACCAACCACTACGTGAAGAGGAACACCCCGAACTGCACCGTGTTCCCCTGACGGGAGCGCGGCCTCACTTCTTGCGCGTCAGCAGCACCACCGCGCCGAGGATGGCGCCCATGGCCACCCACGTCATGGGCTTCATCATCTCCCCGGCCAGCACGCCGCCCAGCAGCACCGCCACCACCGGATTCACGTACGCATAGCTGGTGGCCACCGACGGCCGCGCGTGGCGCAGCAGGTAGCCATAGGCGCTGTAGCCCACCAGCGAGCCGAAGGTGACGAGGTAGAAGTACGCGCCCACCGCGCGCGCCGGGGGCATCACCGTGGGCACCTGCTCGCCCAGCAGCATCCCGAAGGTGAACATCATCGCGCCGCCGCACAGCATCTGCGCCGCGGCGGACATCAGCCCCTGCGGCATGGGCAGCCGCCGGCTCCAGATGGAGCCGAACGCCCAGCTCACCGGCGACAGCATCATCGCCACCGTGGGCAGCCACCGGCCGCCCAGGTCACCCCCCAGGTTGAGCAGGACGATGCCGACGAAGCCCATCGCCAGGCCCCAGCGCTCCATGCGCCCCGGCCACTGGCCGAAGAGCCCGCCGAAGAGCGCCGTCCACATGGGCAGGCTGCCCACCACCAGCGACGCCACGCCGGACGGCACCCACTGCTGCGCGAAGACGATGCCGCCGTTGCCCACGCCCAGGAGCAGGAAGCCCACCAGCGCGCTGGCGCCCCATTGCCGCGCGGTGGGTACCGGTGCGCCGCGCAGCCACAGCGCCGCGAACAGCAGTCCGCCCGCCAGCATGAAGCGGCTGCCCGACATCAGGAAGGGCGGCAGTCCACCCTGCAGTCCCCAGCGGATGGCCAGGTAGGTGGAGCCCCAGATGACGTACAGCGAGAAGAGGCTGGTGATGAGCCCGGCCCGGCTCGCTCCGGCGGGAGCGGCCTCGTTGGTGGGCAGGACGGCGGGAGTGGAGGGGGTGACGGTGAGGGACGAAGCGGGCGAAGCGGACACGGTGCCGCGGCTTGTAGCGCCGCGGCGCGGGCCGGGCCATGTGCGCATTCCCGTACCCCACAGTCGGTGCAGCACCTGGGAGGTACAGTGCGGGAGGGCACGCACCCGGGCGCGGCGGCGCCTGCTTGCCTTCCAGGGATGCCGGCTCCAGGAAGAGGGCCGGCATCTGGACGTCAGGACAGGGGGAACGCGGATTGAACGGCCGCGCCCGCTTTCTTAAACTTCTCCTGGAGCTGAAGGCTCCGGAGCGTGACGCAGAGATGTCCGACGAGCTGGGAGAACGAGAGAAGGAAGTCCTCCGCGCGGTGGTGCAGGAGTACATCACCACGGGCGGGCCGGTGGGCAGTCAACAGCTCACCCGCAGGGCGGGGTTCGATGTGTCCTCGGCGACGATGCGCAACGTGCTCGCCGACCTGGAGGAGCTGGGCTTCCTCGAGAAGCCGCACACCTCGGCGGGCCGGGTGCCCACGGACCAGGGGTATCGGTTCTACGTGGACACCCTCGTCAAGCTGAAGGACCCGACGCCCAAGGACCGGGAGCTCATCCACGCGGGGCTGGTGCAGGAGACCAACCTGGAGGACGTGCTGGGCGAGGCCAGCCGCATCCTCCACTCGCTGACGCGGCACGCCGGTGTCGTCGTCACGCCGCGCCCGGACGCGTCCTTCTTCCACCGCATCGAGTTCGTCCGGCTGCGCGAGGACCGCGTGCTCGCCATCCTCGTGGGGCAGAGCGGTCAGGTGCACAACAAGGCGATTACCGTCGACTTCCCCATCACCTCGGACGAGCTGCTCAAGGCCAGCAACTACCTGTCGGAGCTGCTGCGCGAGGTACCGCTGGAGGAGGCGCGTGAGCGCATCCGCTCGGAGATGGACCAGGAGCAGGCGCTCTACAACGCGCTGACGGCCAAGGCGCTGAAGCTGGGCGCGGCGGCCACGGACCTGCCCACGACCGAGCGCGTCCTCATCCAGGGCACGGGCTCGTTCCTGGAGGCGCCGGAGTTCGCGGACGTGGAGCGCATGCGCGCGCTCTTCAAGACGCTGGACGAGAAGCACAAGCTGCTGTCGCTGCTCGACAGGGTGCAGCGCGCCAACGAGATGCAGATCTTCATCGGCGCGGAGAGCGACTTCTCCGCGGCCGGCGACGTCACCGTCATCGCCAGCCCCTACGGAAACCAGGAGCAGGTGCTGGGCACGGTGGGCGTCATCGGCCCCACGCGCATGGACTACCGGCGCGTGATTCCGCTGGTGAACTTCACCGCGCAGGTGCTGTCGCGGGTGCTGGAGAAGGTGTAGCGCGCCTCACTCCGCGCGGGTGACGAGCACTTCGCGCTCGGCGCTCGCGCGGCGCACCTGGAGGCGCACCGGCGAGCCCGGCGCGCCGCGTGTGCGGGACTCGGCTTCCGTCCTGTCGCGCACCACCAGCCCGTCCACCGCCAGCAGCCTGTCTCCGGGGGTGACGCCCGCGCGCGCCGCGGGGCCGTCCGGCGTCAGCCACGCGAAGGTGACGTGGCCCCGGTCCTCGCTGAAGCCCGCGCCCAGCGTGCCCGGCGTCGCGCGGCGCGGGGCCACCGTCACGTCCCCCACGTCCGTGGCCTCGGCCTCCGCCACCTTCACGGTGCGCGTCTCCACGCGTCCCTCGGGCGGCATCAGCCGCACGGTGTGCGAGCCGGGGCGCACGTCATCCAGGCGGAAGCGGCCGTCCGGCCCCGTCCGCGCGTCCGGTTGGGCGGACACGGGCCGGTCCAGGAACACCGCCACGCCCGGCGCGGGGCCGCCGCCGCGGCTCCACACCGCGCGGCCGGAGATGGAGGCCACGCCGCCCGTCAGCGGCACCTCCACCTCGCCGGAGCCGCCCGGCGTGAGCGTCACCTGCGCCTCGCCCGTGCGGCCGTCGTCGGTGCTCACCCGCACGCGCAGCGCCTGCCCCGGCGCGTCGGTGAGGGTGAAGGTGTCGCCGACGAGCCGCCGCGTGGTGGGCCCCAGGGGCGCCCAGGGCAGCTCCGCGCCGTCCGCCTCGCGCAGCTCCAGCACGAAACCGTCCGGCGGCGCGCCCTTGCGGGCCACCACGCGACCGCGCAGCGTGGCCGCGGGGCGCAGGCGCAGGGTGTGTGGGGACTGGTCCTCGCTGGCGCCGGACAGCCGGCCCAGGCGCCCGCCGTTGTACGCCACCAGCTCCAGCGGCCGGGCGCCGCGCGGGCGCTGGGGCAGGATGAAGCGGCCCGAGTCATCCGCGCGCACGCGTTGGGTGATGGGGAAGTCACCGCCCTGGATGGCGGCCACCACGGCGAAGGGGCTGGGGGCGCCCGAGGGCTCCATCACCGTGCCGGTGAGGGCCGGGTCCTCCTTCAGGACGAGGTCCTGCTGCACCGAGCTCCCGGCCGGGACCGTCACCACCGGGTCGTTCTCCAGGTGGAAGTAGATGCCGGGCGTCTCGTGCAACAGCGCGATGAGCTGGTACACGCCCGCGGACATCTCCAGCTGGTAGCGCCCCTGGGCGTCCGTCTCCGTCGTGCCCGCGCCCCCACTCCCGCGGGGAACGGCGTGCACCAGCACGGGGTGGGTGGGGGCCGCGCCCGACTCGCGCGTCACCTGTCCCCACACGAGGCCCGACTCCGGCAGCGTGAAGTCCACCCGGGTGGTGGTGGCGGGCCGCAGCGTCTCCGACCGGGTCATCCACCGCGCGGAGCCCTCGCGCCGAGCGCGGATGAGGGCCCGTCCCGCCTCCAGTCCCTCCAGACGATAGGCCCCCTGTCCATCGGTGAGCGTGGTGGACGCCACGCCGCCCACCGCCAGGGATTCCGCGCGCACGGGGATGCCCGCGAGGGGTTGGCCCTCCTCGCTCGTCACCGTGCCCTCCACCACCGCCGTCGCGGGCTCCAGCTGAAGGTGAAGCGGGGTGTACCGGCCCGGGGCCACCCCCACGCCCTCCTTTCGCAGACCCGTGAGGCCCGGGGCACGCACGTCCACGTCGTAGTCGCCCGGGGGCAGGTCCATGCGCCAGTCGCCGCCTTCCGTCGAGGTGGCCCGGCCCAGCTCGCCCGTGCCGCCCGAGGGGGTGGCCACCAGCACCGCGCCGCGCACCGGGGCGCCCTCCGCCGCCGACACGGTGCCCTCCAGCCCGCTGGCGCCGCCCAGCGTCACGGTGAGGCCGCGCAGCGTCTCGCCCGGCGCCACGGACACCGATGCGGGCACGCGGCCCATCGACTCGCCCCTCCGCGCGGACACCACCCAGGTGCCGGCCGGCACCTCCAGCGCGAAGCCGCCGCCCTCGCCCGTGGTGGTGCGCGCCGGAGCGGTGCCGCCGGTGGCCGTCACCTCCGCGCCCACCGCGGGCTGGCCGCGCGCGTCCACGACGAAGCCCTCCAGCGTGCCCGCGCCCCATAGCTCCACCACCAGCTCTCCGGACTGGGGGACCAGGAGCTGGGGCAGCGTGCGGCGGCTGAAGCCCGGCGCCTCCGCCGTCAGCACGTAGCGGCCCGGCGCCAGCCCGGAGAGGGTGAAGCGCCCCTCCGCGTCGCTCGTCACCGCCGAGGACTCCTCCGGCAGGTCCATGGCCTCCGCCCACGCGGTGGCCGTCCCGGGATAGGGCCGCAGCGTGACTTCCGCGAGCGGTACCGGCTCCTCGCGCCCCTTCGCCACCGTGCGTCCCTGGAGCGACACGCCCGTGGGGAGGGACAGCTCCACCGCCGTCTCCGGCTGGCCCGCGGGGCGCGTGGCCTCGCGCCGGGCGGGGCCGTGGCCCGGGGCATGCGCGGACAGGAGGTAGTCCCCCGGAGGCGCCGGCAGCCGCAGCGTGCCGTCCCGCGCGGTGGTGCCCTCGCCCGCGCGGCGCCAGGGCGGAGCGCCGGTGCCGTCGTCCGCCATGCGCAGCCAGGCCCGCACGCGCGCGCCCGGCACCGGTCCGCCCGCCGCCACCACGCGCACCACGAAGGCACCGGCCTCCGCTGTCACGGCCTCGGTCAGGGCGGGCGTGCGGGGGGCGGGCTCCGGCGTGTCAGCCGGGGTGACGGTGGCGGTGGCTCCCGGGCCCACCAACGCCGGGCGCGAAGCCTGGGCGCTGCCCGGCGCGGGCATGCGGAACCAGAGGAGCAGCACGGCGGCCAGGCCCAGGCATGCGGCGATGAGGAGCGGGAGTCGGGAACGCTGGCGCACGGGCTCGTCCTCCTCGTGGTGGGGGGACACCACGAATGGACAGCGAGCCTAGGTCAATTCCGCCCAGCGTCCACGGAGGGAGCCGGGTTCCAGTATGGGCGGACGCCGCTCCTCCTCCGTTGAGACAAATCGATGTGACAGATGCATCACCTGAAGCACCGTTCAGGTTCAGGAGGGCGCGGGCGCGTAGACGCGCAGGGCCGCTGGAGCCACCTCGAAGCGCATGGGCGTGTGGCCGATGAGTTCCCCGTCCGCGTTCACCTCCTGGACGGGGTCGGCCTCCACGAACAGGCGCGCGGCGCGCAGTGACGTCACCGCCGGGTGCTCCTGGTGGTCACCGCTGCGCAGCGACAGCGCCACGCGCGCCAGGGTGGCCAGGTCCCACAGGTGCCCCAGGCCGGTGCCCTCGCGGCCGCTCGCCGCGGAGGGCGCGGTGATGGCGTAGACATGGAGGCGCCGGTCGTCCAGCTGCGCGTCCGGCGCGACGATGTTGCCCGCGCCGTGGTAGCGGCCGTTGCCTACCACGAGCTGCAGCGCATCCAGCTCCAGCTCCTGGTCATCCGCCTTGAGGCGCACGCGGAAGGACTGGAGGTCCTTCACCTCCGCGGCGGCGGCCACCGGGTAGGCCAGCTTCCCCGCGCGCTGCTTGAGGCGCTTGGTCAGCCGCTTCGCGATGGCGGTGGCCAGCCCCAGGCTGGCCGCGTTGAGGAACGGCCGTCCGTTGGCCAGCCCCACGTCCACGCGCGCCGTGTAGCCGCGGGCGATGACGTCGCACGCGGCCTCGATGTCCGGAGGAATTCCCAGCGAGCGGGCGAAGTCGTTGCCCGTGCCCAGCGGCAGCACGCCCAGCGTCACGTCACGGCCGAGCAGTTGCCCCACCCCGCAGCTCAGCGTGCCGTCACCGCCGCCCAGCAGGATGCGGCGCGCGCCCAGCTGGGCCATCCGGTCCAGCACGTGCTGCAGGCGCTCGGTGCGGGACAGCGCGTAGCACTCCGCCAGCGGCACCCCGCGCTCGGCGAGCGTGGCCCGGGCGGTGTCGAAGGCCTCGCGGCCGGAGCGGGAGCGGGTGTTGACCACCAGCACCGCCGGCCCGTCGTCCACGGCTCGGCGCCGGGGCGGCTCGATGAGGGCGGGTTCCAGAAGCGACCTCTCTTTCCGTATCGACCTCCAAGGTGTGCACGCCGGGGCAGGCAGGCCAGCGGCCCTGTCGGGAAGGTGGCGGAGGACATTGTCGGAAAGGGAACCCCTTGGCCTGCCTGGAAGGCGAGCCGGGGGCCAGGAGCGGGGCAGCGGGGGAATCGCATGGGCGAGGCCCGCGCTGCCCGGTGGGACGGGACGTCAGTCCTCGGCGTCACGCCCCTCGATGATGCGGCGCTGGATTTCCTCGCGCAGCGGCAGGGCCTCCTCGGTGCTCAGCACACCGTCACCGTTGGTGTCGTACGTGGCCAGCAGCGTCGCACGGCGCTCCTGGGCGGCGGCCACCCGGTCCTCGCGCAGCGCGAGGCGCTCGCCGCTGTCCAGGATGCCGTTGCCATTGGTGTCGTACTCCGCCAGCAGCTCCTGGCGCTTCGCCTGCCAACGCGCGCGCACCGCCTGCCGCGCGGTCTGGCGCTCCGCCTCGTCCAGCGAGCCGTCGCCGTTGGTGTCGTACGTCTCCAGCCGCTCCGAGCGCAGCCGCTCGCAGCGGGCCTCCATGGCGTCCACCAGCGCGGCGCGCTCCTCGGTGGACAGGGTGCCTCTGCCGTCCTCGTCGAAGGCCCATCGCACGCGCCAGAAGGCCCCATGCCGCGCGCGGCGGCCCACCTGCGCCAGGCGCGGGCGGATGGTGTCGCGGCGCTCGCCCAGGTCCGCGCGCAGCTCGGCCAGCTCCGCGCGGCCCAGCGTGCCGTCCCCGTTGTCGTCGTACTTCTCCAGCACCGCCTGCCGCCGGGCGCCGAAGTTACACGGGTTGCCCTCGTCCACCGGCTCCTGCTCCACGCCGGCCACCTCCTCCGTGGCGATGGCCTGCACCGTGGACGTGTCGGCGTCCGCCACCGCGTCCGCGCCGATGCTGCCTCCCTCCTCGGAGGACTCGAGGAAGGCGGCGGCCTCGCCGACGTGGAGTGACGCCTCGCTCGCGGCGTCCTCGCCACAGGCGGTGAGCCCCAGTGGCAGGGCGAGGCAGAGCGCGGCGGTGAGCAGACGGCGGTGGGAAGGGATGCGGTTCATGGGTTCTCCTCCAAGGTCTCGGGTGCTGCGTGTTTCCGGCCCTGGCGTCATGAACCCGGCCTCCGCGGAGAAGTTGCGGGGCGGATTTTCGCGGCCCGCGCGCGAAAGGCCCGCGTCGCGCTGACAAGTGTGCGCGTGAGTCAGTGCGTCGGCCGGTGGACACATGGGGCCGGATGACCACTTCCGTACGGGCGGGGGGCTGCCCACCTTGCAGGTAACGCTGGCGCCATCGCCGGCGCGGACATTGGCCAGGAGGCACCGCATGGCACGTGGAAGCAAGGCGAAGTACTCGGCGAAGCAGAAGCGCATGGCCCAGCACATCGAGGAGGGCTACGAGAAGAAGGGCGTTTCCGAGGAGAAGGCGGAGTCCCGCGCCTGGGCCACCGTCAACAAGCTCACCGGCGGCGGCATGAAGGGCGGCTCCGGCAGCAAGGCCAAGGCCGCGCGCCGTCGCCCCACCGCGCGCAAGAACGCGCGGAAGGCGGGCAGCAAGGGCGGGAAGGCCCGCGCCGCGCAGCGGAAGACGGGCGCCCGCAAGGCCACGCGTTCCACGCGCTCCACCCGCTCGGGCAGCAAGTCCACCTCGCGCGCCACCGCGGGGCGCCGGGCCAGCGCGAAGCGCGCTTCCACGAGCAACCGTTCCCGCACCGCCTCGCGTGGCGGCGCTCGCAAGAGCAGCGCCCGCAAGAGCAGCGCGCGCAAGGGCAGCCGGAGCAGCTCGCGCAAGTAGCGCGCCGTGACGTCCCGCACCCATCCCTCGTACGTGGAGGGATGGGGCGCGAGGCGCGTGCTACTCGTCCTTCGACGGCTGGACGGCGCCGGCCTCGTTCCACGGCCAGGCGCGCGGCGAGGACTCGAGGCGCGCGAGCAGCTCCGCCGGGTCCTTCACCAGGGTGCGGCAGCCCGCGGAGCGCAGGTCATCCGGAGGGAAGCCGCCGGCCAGCACGCCCACCGTGGGCAGCCCCAGCTTGTTGGCGGCGAGCGCGTCGTACGGGGTATCGCCCACCACCACCGTGGTGCGCACGTCCGGGCGGCCCAGCCGCTCCAGCGCCGCGTCGAAGATGTCCGGGTGGGGCTTGCTCTGGTTCACCTCGTCCTTGCTCGTCTTCGTCTCGAACAGGCCATCGATGCCGCACAGCTTCACGTACTGCTTCAGCTCGTCCTCCTTGGCGCTGGAGGCGAGCGCGGTGCGGATGCCCGCCTTGCGCAGCCGCTGGAACAGCTCCTTCACCCGAGGGAAGGCGCGCACCTTGGGCAGGAACTCGTTCATGAAGAGCTGGCTGCGGTACTCCTCCAGGTCCTTGCCGAAGCGCTCCAGCTCCTCGTCGTTGAAGAAGACGGGGACGAGCTGGTCGGCCCCCTTGCCAATCTGGCTGCGCACGTGCGCGAAGGGAATGTCCCGACCGAAGTGCAGGAAGGCGCGCCGCCAGGCCTCGGCGTGCTCGTCCACCGAGTCCACGAGAGTCCCATCGACGTCGAAGATGACGTTTTCCACCATGTGTGCCGTAGCCCCCGGCCTCGAAGGTGGGGACGACGGGGATGGCGGTCAACCGCCCGTGGGCGGCGG
>NZ_JABBJJ010000118.1 GCF_012933655.1 Pyxidicoccus fallax
CCCATGGAGGACCCTGGCACGCCCCCGGCGCCCCAGCCCAATCCCAACCCGGGCCCGAATCCCAACCCGGCCCCGAATCCGAACCCCAATCCGAATCCGAATCCCGACCCGGGGCCGCAGCCCGACCCGGACCCCGAGCCCCAGCAGCCGGGCCCATCGGCCTGCGCGCCCGAGCCCACGGGTGACAGCGTCACGCTCCCTGCCGCCGAGCGCGAGGCCCGCCGCGCCTACGCGTGCACCGGCATCGCCGTGGAGGGTACCGTGCTCTCCACCTCCGGCGCCCCCGTGGCCAACGCCACGGTGCGCCTGGCCGGCGCCGAGCAGCGCACCGGCGCGGACGGGCGCTTCCGCTTCCCGGCGCTCCCCCGGCACAACGCGCTCCTCCAGGTGGAGGCCGAGGGCTTCCGTCCCGCGGTCATCGCCGTGGAGTTGCGTCGCGCCCTGTCCGAGAAGCAGGTGGGCCTGTCCCCCCTGCGGCTGACGCCCCAGGACGGCGGCGTGCGCATGCTCTTCAGCGGCGACGTGTCCCTGGGCCGGCGCTTCCTCGACCCGTCCGAGCAGACGCCCCGGGACCGCATCCCCAAGGACCACCCGGACGCGCTCATCCAGGCGTCGAATCCGCTGCCCGGCACGAAGGAGGTCTTCACCCACGTGCGGCCCTTCTTCCAGGCCGCCGAGTTCCGCGCGGTGAACCTGGAGACGCCGGTGACGGACCGGCCGGGCACGCCCCACGGCACCAAGGACTTCGCCTTCTTCACCCTGCCCGGCTCGCTGCCGGCGCTGCGCTGGCTCGGGGTGGACTACGTCAGCCTGGGCAACAACCACGTCTATGACTATCTCGCGCCGGGCCTGGACGACACGCTCCGCCACGTCACCGAGGTGGGGCTGAACCACAGCGGCGCGGGGCGCACCCCGGACGAGGCCTTCAAGCCGTGGCGCACCACGCTGGCGGGCGCGAACTACAGCTTCGTGTCCATGTGCTCCATCAGCGGCGACGAGCACGAGCACAGCTACGTCGCCAGCGCCACCCAGGGCGGCGCCGCGGACCTGCGCGACAGCGCGCGCGTGGCGGCGACGATTTCCGGCGAGCGCTCCGCGGGCCGGTTCCCTATCGCCATGCTGCACACCGGCATCGAGTACAGCGAGCGGCCCGCCAGCTTCTCCGAGCAGCAGATGCGCTACGTCGTGGACCAGGGCGCCCGGCTCGTCATCGCGCACCACCCGCACACCCCGCAGGGCTTCCAGCGCTACCGCGGCGTGCTGATTGCCCAATCGCTGGGGAACTTCACGTTCGACCAGGACCGCATGGAGACCATGGTGGGCCTGCTGACGGAGGTGGAGATGCGCGGCGAGACGATTTCCCGCGCGCGCGCCCTGCCCGTCTACATCGAGGACTACCGCCCCCGGCCCGTCGCGGGCGAGCTGGCGGAGCTCACCCTGCGCAACCTCGCGGAGCTGTCGCGCGAGGGCGACGTGGCGCTGGTGCCGCACCTGTCCTCGGGCGAGCTGCTGGCGGAGGGCGCCACCGCGGCCGTGTCCGAGCGCACGGTGGACGTGCCGGTGACGGTGGACGCGGGCGGCCGGGCGACGGTGGACCTGCGTCCCTACCGGCGCGAGGGTGAGTCCTTCGCGGTGGCCGAGCTGATGAACACCGGCGGCGGGCCCGCGCAGGCCACCCGGCTGCGCGCCGGGCGCGACGTGCTGCTCCACGGCGACTTCGAGGACCACGACGTGGACGGTGACGCCAACGAGGCCGTGCGCTGGGAGCTGGAGGATGGCGCGGGCTTCGTGTGCCAGGCCACGCCGCACCGGGGCGCCGCGGCGCTCTGCCAGACGCGCGGCTCGGGAGACCGGCGCGACGCGGTGGTGGACCTGCACAACCGGCTGCGGCTGCCGGGCTTCGCCGAGGGCAACCCGCGCCAGGACCTGACCCTGGTGGGCTGGCTGCGGGGCCAGGGCGCCGGCGCCTTCCGCGTGGTCGTCCAGTACCAACCCATCCAGTACTACAACGTGTTCGGCGAACAGGACGCCCTGCGTCACCCGGGCGGCACCTTCGACTGGACACAGGTGAGCACGGACCTGCGCTTCCCGCAGGGGCCCGCGCGGCCGGACCTCTACAACGCGCCCTGGGCGCTCCAGCTGGCCGTCCGCAGCGCGCCGCCCTCCAAGGGCCAGGGACTGACGGCCCTGGACGACCTGGCGGTGGTGGCCTGGGAGCGCAACGGAGAGGGGGCCACCCTGCGCCTGGACACGCCGCACGCGCGGGACTTCGTCCGGGTGGAGGCGGCGCCGGGCGGTTACACGCTGCGTGTCACCCTCCGGGAGCATCGCGTGCCCTGAGACATTCCCGAGACACTCCCGTGTATTCCCCCTTCCCATTCCCGCCGTTCCCTGGAGAATGGCGGGGTGAGCCCCGCATCAGCCCCCGTCCTGGTGGTGGACGACGACCCCGATATCCGTGAGGCCGTCCAGGACATCCTCTCGTTCGAGGGCTACTCCGTGGTGCAGGCCGACAACGGCCGCGAGGCGCTGGAGCTGTTGAACCGCCAGCCGCCGGTGCGCCCCTGCATCATCCTGCTGGACCTGATGATGCCCGTCATGGACGGGGAGGAGTTCGTCGGTCACCTGCAGAAGCAGGCCGAGCTGGCCGCACTGCCCGTCATCCTCGTCACCGCCAGCGGGCGGGGCACGTTCCCGGGCATCAAGGCCATCATCAAGAAGCCCTTCGAGATGGACGAGCTGCTGGCGGCCGTCGCGGCACACTGTCGTTCCTGAGCGCGTCGATGACCAGCTCCCGGAAGGCGCGGGAGCCCGCGTCCGCGTGCGTGCGGGTGTGCCAGATGAGCGCCATCGGCATGACGCCCGGGTCGGGGTCCAGCTTCAGCCGCTTCAGCGGCAGCATGGCGCACAGGGCCTCCGCCGTCCGCCCGGGCATCCCGGCCACGTAGTCCGAGCGGCTGGCGGCGACGCCCGCGGCGATGAACTGGGACACGGTGAGCGCGATGTTCCGCCGCAGGCCGTGCTCCTTCATGAACTGCTCGAAGAGGCGGTGGCCCACGCCGGGACGGCCCTGGGCGACGTGCAGGTCCACGTGCTGCACCTCGTTGAACAGCTCCTTCGTCAGCACCGTGCCACGCAGGCGCGGGTGGTCCTTCCGGGCGACGAAGGCCACCTCCTCCTGGTAGAGCGGCTCCGCGAAGTAGCCCTCGCGCGCGCCCACCTGCGTGGGCGCCAGGGCGGCGTCCACGTCACCGCTCGCCAGCCCGTCGTTCGCGACGATGTAGTCGATGCTCACCACGCGCAGCCGCGCCCGGGGCATGTGCCGGGAGAACGCCTCGACGATGAGCGGCATGTCGCAGAGGACCTGGTTGTCTCCGCAGGAAATCGTGAACTCGCGCGTGCTCTCCGCCGGGTCGAACTGCTGGCCGTCCACCGCCGCCTGGAGCTGCGCCACGGCGGAGGTGATGAGGGGCCGCAGCGCCTCGCACCGGGGCGTGGGCACCAGCCCCTTCCCGCTGCGCACCAGGAGCGGGTCTCCCAGCACGTCCCGCAGCCGCGCCAGCGCGTTGCTCACCGCGGACTGGGTGACGTGGAGCTGCCGCGCCGCTCCCGTGGCGCTGCCTGTCTCCAGCACCGCGTGCAGCACGAGGAAGAGGTTCAGGTCCACGGCCGAGAGATTCATGGGAGTGATTCCATAGCGCATGAGCCATCACCGCGGCCAACGCCGAGGGGATGCGCCACTGTTCGACGGCCCGGGGAAGCACTCGGAGCCCTTCATCGCCAGCGGGTGCTGACTGCCTGCTGGCACACGCTCACAGCGTCCGGCGCTGAACGTCCGGTCCCGCGCGTGAGCGACGGGCTTGCGGCCGTGTTACGGCCGAGATGTGTTGCGCCCCCCTTTTCCACCCCTGCCCGCCGAGGACCTGGAGACCTACGCGCAGCGGCTGCGCGTGGTGGCGGACGCGGCGCCGGTGATGCTGGCGTACGTGGACGCGAGGGAGCGCTACCTCTTCGCCAACACGGCCTACGCCACATGGTTCGACCTGCCCCGCGAGGCGATGCTCGGCCGCACCGTGCGCGAGGTCGTCGGCGAGGCCGCCTACGAGCTGCTGCGCACCCCCATGCACGTGGCGCTCGCGGGCCAGCGCGTCCACTTCGAGCGGCCGGTGCCCTACCGCGGCGGCACCCGCACCATCAACGCCACCTATGTGCCCCACGTGCTGCCGGACGGCACCGTGGCGGGCTACGTCAGCACCATCCTCGACGTCACCGAGCGCCTGCGCGCCGAGAAGGAGCGCGAGCGCACCTCGCGCTTCCGTGAGCACTTCCTCGGCGTCGTCAGCCATGACCTGCGCAACCCGCTGAGCGCCATCCTCGCGGGCGCCAACGCGCTGCTGCACGCGGGCACACTGGACGAGCGCCAGGGCCGCATGGTGGCCCGCATCGCCCGGAGCGCCGCCGGCATGGAGCGCATGATTGGCGACCTGCTGGACTTCACCCGCGTGCGGCTGGGGGACGGCTTCCCCCTGGAGCCCGTGCCCACGCACCTGGACGCGCTCTGCCAGGAGGTCCTGGAAGAACTGGGAGTCGCCTGGCCCGCGCGCGAGCTGCGCAGTGGGCTGACACCGCTGCCCGCGGGACGCTGGGACCGTCATCGGCTCACCCAGGCGGTGTCCAACCTGCTCGGCAACGCGCTCCAGCACAGCCCGGAGGGAACCCCGGTGACGGTGACCACGCGCGCCGAGGGGTCCTTCGCCGTGCTGGAGGTCCACAACGGCGGAGACCCCATCCCCGCCGAGCTGCAGCCCCACCTCTTCGAGCCCTTCCGGCGGGGTGCCCACTCCCCGGGACGGCGCGGGCTGGGCCTGGGGCTCTACATCGCGCACGAAATCGTCCGCGCGCACGGAGGCACCCTGGAGGTGCAGTCCTCCGCGGAAGAGGGCACGACGTTCACCATGCGCCTGCCGCCGCAGCCTCCCGCGAGGTAGTCCACGTCAGGGCACGGCGGCCCCCAGGGGCCTCACGAGCGCGGCGCGCCCGTGAGCATCGCCGTCACCTGCGGGTCCAGCTTGAAGGACTCGAAGAAGCCGTCCGCGTCGTGGGGGGGCTTGCCATCCGGGTGCAGCAGCAGCTGCTGGTACAGGCGTGGCCCCACCAGGAAGAAGCGGCCGCGCAGCTTGCGCGGGCCGGACAGGCCCTCCACCTCCCAGCCGGGGAAGCCGTCCAGCGTCAGCGGGCGCGAGGCCAGCCCCGTGGCGCCCAGGGCCTCCAGGGCCCCGTGGCTGGCGCGGGCCACCACGTCCCGCGGGTCCGCATGGGACACCGAGGCCGGAGGGAAGTCCGTGTAGGAGACGTAGTACGCCGTGTCCGCTTCCGGGCGGACGGCGATGAAGGTGTGGAGTGTCACCTCGCCGACCTCGGTGGCCTGCGAGCGACGCTCCTCGCTCACCGGCGCCGGAATCGCGACGGAGAAGCCCCCCTCCGTGGACTGCATGACAGTCGTCGCCGTCCGGGCGGACGTGGACGCGGGGGCGGTGTCGGCCGCCGCCTGCTGACGGGATGCACAGGCCCCCAGGGCCAGCAGGGCCGTGAGCGGCGCGACTCGGCGCAGAATCTTCATATTCCGGCAAACTCCCATGGTGTGGCCCGGAAGGTACGTCCAGGGCCGCCTGTGCGCATCCTGCCTCCAGGGGCCGACTCGCGGCAGGCAACGCTTCGAGACTTCCCACCCGGGAGCCCCAGCCTCAGTGCAGCGTCCCGGAAGGCGTCATCGGGCCGGACGCGCCGGGGAGCTCCTCGGGAGGCCGTGCCTCCAGCGAGGCGAGCGGAAGGTGGACGCGGAAGGTGGAGCCCACGCCGGGCCGGCTGTCCACCTCGATGTGGCCCCCATGGGCCTCGACGATGCGGCGGGCCACCGACAGCCCCAGGCCCACGCCCGGGGCGCGCTGGCGGGCGTTGCCAGTGCGTTGGAAGGGCGCGAAGAGCAGGCGCATCTCCGCCTCGGAGATGCCGATGCCCTGGTCCGCCACGGACAGCAGCACCTCGCCGGCCTCGCGGCGCACGGCCACATCCACGCGGCTGCCCGCGGGTGAGTACTTCAGCGCGTTGCTGACCAGGTTGTGCAGCACCTGCTCCACCCGGGCCGGGTCCGCGTGCACCAGCACGGGCGCGTCCGGCAGCGAGAGCTGGAGGACGTGGCCGCTGTCTCCGGAGCGGTAGAGTTCCATCACCTCGCTGGCCAGCTCCCGGGCGTCGCGCACCTCGGGCCGCAGCTCCAGCTTGCCGGCCTCGATGCGGGTGGCGTCGAGCAGGTCCCCCACCATCCGGTCCAACCGCTCCACCTGCCGGTTCACCAGCGCCAGGGTGCGCTCCATGCGCTCGGGGGTGAGCGGCACGCGGCCCCGGCCCGTCAGCGCCGTGGACAACTTGAGGGCGGACAGCGGGTTGCGCAGCTCGTGGGCCACGCCAGCGAGGAAGGCGAGCTGCTGCTCCTGCTGGTGGGCCAGGCTGTTGGCCATCTCGTTGAAGGTGCGCGCCATGTCGCGCAGCTCGGTGGGCCCGGACTCGGGCGCTCGGGCGCGCTTGCGGCCGGAGCCGAAGCGGCGCATGGCCTCGCTGATGTCGCCCAGCGGCTGCAGGGCGATGCGCCGCAGCAGCACGAAGACGACCCCCGCTCCCACCAGCAGCAGCGCGCCGAGCGAGAAGCCCACGATGTCCGCCATGCGGTTGGAGCGCACCGCCTGCGCGCGCGCGGCCTGGGCCTCGGCCACGTTGATTTCGATGACCTGCTCCAGTCCGTTCAGCGCGGCGTCGAGCGACGGCACCAGCCCGGAGGCCCCGACACGTGCCAGCTCCCGCTGGCGGGCGAGGTAGAGGTCGATGTCCCGGGAGACCTCTTCCAGCAGCGCGCGCTCGGCCTCGGTCGCGGCGATGTCCCGCAGCTCGACGAGCTGGGGACGCAGGGTGTCCTCCAGCTCTTCCCTGGAGGCGCGCCCCGTGCCCATGGGCACCGAGGGAAGCCCCTCCCGGATGAGCCGCTCATGGGAGAGCAGCCCGACCTCCACCTCCTCGGCGAGCCGGACGCCCTCCACGGAGTTGCGCAGCGTATGGGTGGAACGGTCCAGCACGCTCGTCAGCACGACGAGCGAGATGGCGGCCGCCAGCGTGAGGAAGGCCAGCAGGCCGATGGCCGCGGCGAGCCAGGCGCGCAGACTCATGCGGCCTCCCGTCCAGCACGCACACGGGTGCCGCTCGTCACCGGGCCCTCGGCGGGAACTCTCACGCGCGCGCCTCCCGGAAGTCTGGGCATGGGTGGACGGCGCCCCCTTCCTGACTGGAGGAACAAGCACGCCGCGAGGGGGATTCGCGCACTGGACAGCAGGCAGGCACGAGAAGAGTCTCCCTGCACGCCACCAGCGCCGATGGACTCCGGGCGTGCTAGGAGGGTTGCCCGTGGCAGGCCGAGCGCCAGGCCACGTGCGAGGTCTCCATGGACATACTCTCCCAGCCGGTACGCACCCTGAAATTCGATGGCTTCTGGCGCTGGCTCCAGGAACACACGCACTGCATCCTGCGCTGTGGCTCCATGGACGCGATGCTCTACGACCATGACGACTTCCACTGGGCCCTCCTGGAGGAGGAGCGTCAGTTCATCGTCCAGGTGCTCAAGGGCAAGGTGCTGGTGGGTGAGCTGGTGATGGCCGGCCGCGACGTGCGCGAAGTGAATGTGGCGCCCGACCCGGACACCGGCGCCCAGGGCCATTTCCTGGTGGAGCTGATGGGCGGTCCCAAGGAGGACCCGCAGGTGCTCTACCACTTCGTCATGGCGCACGGCATCGACCCGGCGCCGGGGCACAAGGACCTCAAGCACTGAGCAGCAGGCGCTCGATGCGCGCCACCGCGTCCCGCGTCCCGCTGACGTACGGCCCGGGGCCCCGGCCCGGGCGCGCGAGGGCGAGCTGGACGGCGCGCTCCACCCACGCCTCCACGGAGTCGGCCCGCTCCTCCGCGCGAAGCCGGAGCGCCTGCCGGTCATAGAGCCGGGCACGCGCCAGGGCCATCAGAGGTGTGCCCGTCGCTCGCGCCTCGTGCACCGTGTTGTAGCCGCCCGCGCCCACGAGGACGTCCACGCCGGGAAGCACGGCCAGCGCGGGCCACACGGTGGCGAGGAGTGCATCGGAAGGATGCGGCGGCGCGGGCAGGGCTGTCGCTCGCACGGACCGCGAGGGCAGCCCCTCGTCGGACGCCGGGGCTCGTGGCTCCCGCGCGCCAGGTGGCACCAGCCACCGCACCACGGCCGAGCCCTCCAGCCGAGACTGGAGCCGCGCGGCGATGTCCCCCGCCTCCTCCACCTCCGCCGGGGTGCCGCACCCCATCACCGCCACCACGGGCCGCGCCTCCTCCGCCGCGACGCCCAGGCGCCCGCGGGCCTCGGCGCGCGACAGCAACTCGCCCTCCTCCAGCAGCAGCCACGGCGCGGTCCTCACGGCGCGGGGGTGCCCGGCGAAGGGCGCGTCCTCTCCCGGGACGAGCAGCAGGTCGAACGCGTCCACCGCGCGCGCCACGTCGAACCGCTCCACGTAGGCGGGGTTGAGGTCGCGGTGGATGAGCACCTTCCGCGCGCGCAAGCCGGGCAGCAGCGGCGCCAGCTCGCCGCCCAGTCCTCGGGGAAAGGTGTCCACGACGAAGACGTCCGGGCGCTCGGCGTCGAGCCACCGCGCCACGGCCTCACGGACGCCCTGCTTGTCCAGCGTCGCGCCCGGGCGCCACACCGTGACGCCGGGCCCCAGCACCGCGTCCAGCGGCAGCCCCGGGGCGAACGGGCTGTTCGTCAGCAGCGTGACGGCATGGCCCCGGCGCGCGGCCAGCCGGGCGAGCGCGCAGGCGCGGGTGAGGTGCCCCATCCCACCGCCGAGCGCGTAGACGAGCCAGCGAAGGGCGGCCATCAGCTCCCGCCCAGGTCCTCCTCGAAGGAGGCATCGTCCTCGTTGCGCAGGCTCTCCCCGTCCGCCTCGGTGAAGTCGTTCGGGTCCTTCGACGAGCCGCCACCCCAGGTGGAACCACCGTAGTAGCCGTAGTCGTCGTAGTAGTAGCTCGGGTCGTCCTCGGTGGGGCTGGAGTCCGAGTCGGAGTCCGCCCCCTCGTCACCTTCGTCGTCCTCCTCCTCTTCGGCGCACGTCATGCAGAGACTCTCGCCCTGCACGGAGGAGACGTGGTCCCTGCACAGAATCTTCCCGCAGCGGTCGCACGCCGCCTCCATGGGCTCGCCGCACGCGTGCGAGAAGAGGAAGCCGGTCGTCTCCTGACAGGGGGCTTCGGAAGGAGGGCTCATGGCTATCGGTCCATGGACTGGAGGACGAAGAGCAGCGCCACGCGCTGCGGGAGGTCCAGCCGCTCGAAGGCGAGACACGCGGCGGCATCGGCGCGCACCAGCGACTTCGTGGCCAGCAGCGTGCGCCCGCCCGCGTCGCGCAGGGACACCTTGCCCTCGCGCACCTTCACGCGGGCCACCGCCGTCCCCGAGGCATCCTGGATGTCGGCGCCCTCGTCGTCCGGGGACACGGAGTAGAGCAGCGCGCCCTTCGCGTCGTTGAGCCGCCAGCCGGGGCCCTGGCGCGCGAGGGTGAAGAGAATCTGCCGCTGCTCGGCGTCGCGCAGGGTGAGCGCGCCGCCCGCGGAGCCGACGACGTAGCCGAGCACGGCGTCATCCGGGCCGGACACCTTGAGCGCGGTGCCCTTCCACTTGTAGCGCGCCAGCTCCTTGTCCTCGCCGTCCACCAGCTTCGCGCCGTCCTCCTTCTGCTTGAGGGAGAAGCGCTCGCGGTCGTCGGCGTCCTTGAACTTGAGCTTGTCGGAGGCACTGGCCTCCTCTCTGGCGGCGGCCTGCTGCTGGGAGCCAGGCGCCGGAGCGTCGGAGCCACCGGGCTTGGAGCAGCCGGCGGCGCCCAGGAGCACCACCAGCGAGACGAAGAGGAAACGGCGCATCATGGGGAGACCTTCGCCGGCAACTGCTTGCGCAGGCCGGTGGAGTAGTTGAGCACCTGGTACAGGCTCAGCAGGGACATCATGGTGGTCCGGAGACCATCACAGAAGGGCGACTTCACGTCCTCCCGCAGAGTCCAGTCGTGCGGCATCCTGGCACGCAGGGCGAGCCGGTCCTCCGCTACATCCAGCCGCGCGAGCGACGCGCCCTTGGGCAGCCGCACCGCCTTGCGCGCCTGCTCCTGGAGTCCAGCGAGCTGGGGGTGGCGCTCGGGCTTCACCCGGAGCTGGACGTGGAGGAGCGACACGCCCTTCTGCTTGCGCTTCGTCTTGTACTTGCCCCGGGGATTGCGCCGCGTGCGGCTCCGCGTCTGGACCCGGTCCTCCATGCCGAGCCGCAGGAGCGTGCCGTCCAGCAACCGCACCTGGAACGAGAGCCACCGCTGGACGAAGGACTGCGTCTTCCAGTCCCTCACCATGCCCTGGTCCTTCAGGTGGCGGGGGTCGCTGGCGGGATGGAAGTCCACCTCCACCGTCACGGGCTCGTCCGGCGCGATGTCCTTGCGCAGCTGCTGGAGGATGCGGGCCACCAGCTCGTAGCGCCGGTTCTCCAGGTCCAGCTTCTGGTACCGCGAGGCGACGAGGCTGCATACGAGCAGGGACAGCAGCGCCAATGGGATGAGGCCGAACCCCGCGACGCCCACGACGGGGATGAACGCGAGGATGAAGCCCGCCAGCGCGAGGTAGCCGCTGATGCGCTTGCCCTTGCTCCACGCGGCGAGCTTCCGGTCCAGCTCCGCGTCGATGCCGCGAATCGTGTCGAGGTCCGCCATCAGCCCCCGGACCGGAGCGGTGGCGCGGTAGACCCGCTCGAGGCGGAGCTGATGAAAGTCGATGGCCACGGTGGGAGGCTCCCCCTCGGAGCGACGGAAGAGGAGTGAGCGTACGAGCGCGCCGCCGGGAGGGTCAAACGCCCTCGTTTGCCGGCCGGGGGCCGGGCGGGGTAGCAACAGGGACGTGTCCTCCCCTGCCCCGTCCGGCACCGGCATCATCTACGCATCGTTCGACCGCTTCCCCGCGCCCAAGGGGGCGGCGGTGCACATCCGGGCCTTCGTGGAGGCGCTGGGGGCGGCGTTCGGTGGCGTGGACCTGCTGGCCCTCCGGGACGGCAGTACCGTGGGCGCGGGTCCCATCGCACTCGCGGACGGGGTGACGTACCACCCGCTGGAGGCGCGGGGGCGGGACCTGGTGGAGCAGGCGCTGTCGTTCCGCTCGCACCTGGGGGCGTGGTGGCGGGACAGGCCGAGGGCGGCGGTGGTGCACGTGCGCTCCATCTTCGAGGGCTACCCGGTGGCCCGGCGCAAGGAGTCGCTGACGGACGCGCTGGTGTACGAGGTGAACGGGCTGCCCTCCATCGAGCTGAAGTACCACCACCCGGACGTGGCGGAGGACGCGGAGCTGCTGCGCAAGCTGGTGGCGCAGGAGGACCTGTGCCTGTCACGCGCGGACCTGCTGGTGACGCCGAGCGAGGTGACGGCGGAGTACCTGGTGAAGCGCGGTGTGGCCCCGGACCGCGTACGGGTGATTCCGAACGGAGTGGACCTGGACGTGTTCCGCTACGCGCCACCGCGAGCGCCGGAGCCGGGACGTCCGGTGCGCCTGCTGTACAGCGGGACGATGACGTCATGGCAGGGCGTGCACCACGCGATTGAAGCGTGCCGACTGCTGCGCGGGGAACTGCCCGTGGTGCTGACGCTGGTGGGCCCGCTGCGGAGGAACGGGCGGCGCGCGTTGATGGACCGGTGCGGGGACCTGCTGCTGGAGGGCGCGGTGGAGATTCTGGAGCCACTGCCCCAGGCGGAGCTGGCGAAGCTGCATCACCAGTGCGACGTGGTGCTGGTGCCGCTGCCGGTGAACGACCGCAACTGCGTGCAGGGCTGCTGCCCGCTGAAGCTGCTGGAGGCCATGGCCACGGGCACACCGGTGGTGGCGAGCAACCTCCCCGTGGTGCGCACGCTGGCCGGGCCGGACGAGGTGATGCTGATACGGCCGGGCTCGGCGAAGGCCATCGCCGAGGCGGTGAAGGCGCTGCGCGCGGACGCGACGCTGGGGCCTGCGATGAGCGCGAGGGCCCGGGCGCGAGTGGAGCGGGACTTCCCGTGGGGCCGCGCGCGGGAGGCACTGGTGCGCGCGTATGAGGAAAGCTTCGGAATGACGAAGTCGGCTCGCCCGAGAGATGATTGACCCTCCGACAACGCCCATGCTGCACTGACTCTTCATGGGATATCTGCGTCACGTTCCTTTGGGTGCTCTCCTGGCCACCTCGTGCGCAGCGCCGACTCCGAATCCAGATGTGATTCGGCCCGCTCCGGGGCAGACCCTGACGAGTATTCCAGGGCCCATGTCTGACTTTGGCCCCTTCACCAGCATCTCAGCTGCCCTTCTTGCTGCCTGCCCGGTCATCATGCGACAGCCACGAGCGATGGTCCCCGTACCGAGCAGCCATCAAGACTTCAGTCTGTACTGGAGGACAGCGACTGAATATTGAGCATGGCTGTACTCGACCAACGGCGAGCAGATCGAGATGAGCCTGCTGACAACGAGTCCCGTCCAGGATGTCCCCTCCATGCGGAGATGTGACCTGCCGGCTCATGTCGCGGACAAGCGCAATCCACGGACCTCCCTCGCCTACCTCGCGATGCTCCACAATCACGCTGGAGGCGAGAGCATTTCGACACCGGACCTCCATGCCATTGCTGGAATGGCCCGGCTCCATGGCCCCACCACGACGTTTCAGGGGAAGCAGGTCTCCATCAGCATCGCCGCGTTCTTCGGCCGGGAAATCGATGGCAAGCCTGAGTGCGCGGGCTTCTACCATTATGCACCTGCCCGGAGTGATGAGGTCTTCCAATACAGGGTCGACTCCGGGCGCCTGACGAGGAGGGTGGTCGCGCGTGTTGTCTGGTCAGATGACCAGACTCCGAAGATTCTCCCCATCAGGGGGCAACCATGAAGGTCAGAAGCCTCGCGCTGCTATTCATCCTCGCGTCCCTGGGCTGCCGTCGCCACCAGGGCTGGCTTGAGCTCCAGGACCCGAGCATCAGGATGCCGAGCTACGAAACCATCATGGCTGGCTCGCCCATTGATGGCCTTACGCTTCGAGCGCTCCAGGTCGCTGCCGAGGACTTCTTCCCTTCCCAAGGCGCTCCACGCGCGTGCATCGACACTCGCGAGGCACATCGGTTCTACGCCGTCCGGAGCGGTGAAGTCATCTATGTGGCCATCCTGCAGGACCCCGCCCACTGCGGCCGTGCATACCCATCCTTGGATGCCGGGGCGAGGTATGCCATCAGCGTGGACGGCCGCATCCTGCGCCGGCTCCTTGCTGGGGAACCCGAGCTGGCCGTAGGGCAGGACACTTCCAAGGAAGATGGCCCCGAGCCCTCCGCGCTGGATGCGGATGGAGGAACCGAGCCAATCGACGTGAGCATTCCTCAGGCGGGACCGGTCCACTTCCCCGGACTTGCCGACGCGGGCACTCCTTCACCCGATGCAGGAGCCCCCAGGTAGACGGGAGCCTGGCGTGAGGTACGCATGGCAGGTGCTGCCTTCGGTCTCACCCTGCTCGGTGAGGAAGAACCGAGGCAGGCGCACTTCCCGCGCTATGCGGGGAACGCCCGCACCGGGCAGTCGCTCCGCTGAGCGGCCCTGGAGACCGACGTCAACGATGCCTTTCTGCGTTGCCGCCGGGCGGGAACCGACACCGGTCCGGTCAGAATCCACCGCCTACGAGGAGCCCTTCGGGATGGCACGGGCCAGAACGCGCCGGAGCACCTCCGCTTCCGCCGTGGCCTGGAACCGCTCCTCGATGCGCCGCCGCGCGGCGGTGCCGAGCGCGATGCGGTGCTCGGGCGGGAGCGAGAGCACGTCGAGGCATGCCTGCCCCAGATGGTTGAGCAGGGCCTTCGGCACGATGAAGCCGTTGTGCCCATGGTCCACGGCCTCGGGGATGCCACCCGCATCGCTGGCGATGACCGGCCGCGCGCAGGCCATGGCCTCCAGCAGGGCATTGGGCATTCCCTCCCACAGCGAGGGCTGCAGGTAGATATCGCAGACGCGCACGTGCGCGGCGATGGCCTCGGGCGTGTCGAGCGGGCCGGAGATGACGATGCGCGCCGCGTCCTCGGGGTGCTCCGCGCGGAAGGCAACGAGGTGCTCGGCGTCACGCGCGCGCACCTCGCCGATGATGAGCAGACACGCGGGCCGCGAGCGCCGCACGTCCGAGAGCGCGGACAGGAGGAACGGCAGCCCCTTCTTGTGGCGCAGCTCCCCCGAGAAGCCGAGGACGACCTCCTCCGGAGCGATGCCCAGCCGCGCGCGGAGCGCCGGGTCCGCGGGGCCCGGAGAGAAGACCTCCGTATCCACGGCGTTGGGAATCACCTCCACGCCCGGGTCCCTCCCCAGCAGCATGCTCATCTTCCGCCCGAGGTCCGCCGACGCGGCGGTGAGCACGTCCGCGCGCTGGAGCGTCCACAAGAGCCGCGCGAAGTCCCCGGGAGGGAACATGAGCTGGTCCACGTCGTTGCCACGCGCGCTCACGGTGGAAGCAATGCCCACCGACTCCGCGAACACGACCGCGAGGAACCCGGGCGGCGACAGGTAGTGCCCCCACACGAGGTCATACCGCCGCTTCGCATGCAGGTACCCGAGCACGTCCAGCGTGTGCTGCATGGACAAGTCCGTGCTCCCGAACAGCCCCAGCCGGTGCAGCGTGACGCCTCGGGCGAAGGGGGTCACCGTCCCCGCGTCGTCCACCGTCTGCAGGGAGCCCGGGGCGGCGGCCCGGGTCCACGCGAGCACGTCCACCTGGGCGCCCAGCTTCACCAGCGCGCCCGCCGTCCGCGCGCCACTGCGGGCCAGGCCGCCGATGTCCGGGGGAAAGCGCTCGGCGATGAGGAGGACGTGGGGTTGGGAAGCCATGGGCCCCTGAACCTACCTTGTCGCACGCGGAGCCAGCCCGTGACTTTCCGTGAATAAGCGCGCGCCACGTCCGTCCAGGGCATCGGCGGAGCCACCGCATCATCCCCATGGCCGGACCTCCCCTGGCTCCCCGAGGCAACTCTCATGTTCGCAAGGCGATTGTGGGCAATCACGCTCGCGGGAACCCTCGTAGGCTGTGTGGTGGAGCCTCACCCGGATGACGACTGGGACGTCGAGCCGCCTCCCTCGCAGGACTGGCCCGATGACGACCCGGCCCCGAACCCGAACTCCGGAGCACCGGACTTCCGCATCGAGTCGCTGACCGGTCCCTCGGACCTGGGGGCGGGCTCGCAGCAGGTGCAGCTGCGGCTGTGCAACATCGGCACGGCCTCCGGGACGACGGAGGTGTCCTTCTACCTGTCGGAGGACCGCACCCTCGACTGGAGCGACGTCCTGCTGGCCACGACCCCGCGCGTGACGCTGCGGGCGGGCGAGTGCCGCGAGAACACCACCTGGGTGACCGCGCCGGCCGTCTCCGAGGGCAGCTACCTGCTGGGCGCCCGGGTGGACCCGAACGAGCGCGTCTCCGAGGAAAACGAGGACAACAACCTCCGCACGGGCACCTTCGTGCTGATTGACCGCACCGGCCCCCAGACGCCGTCGGCCACCTGGCTGACCGGGACGGCGCGCGGCCTGTCCATCGAGGCGGAGCCGGGCACCACGGTGCGCGTGTACAACGGCCCGGGCTGCACCGGCCCCGAGGTGGCGAACACGGTGGTGGACTCGGGCTCGTACTGCGAGGTGCCCATCAGCGTGCCGACGAGCACTTCGGGCGGCACGTACTCGGTGCGCGCGTACGACACCGCGGGCAACGGCTCGAGCTGCGGCCCGACGATGGAGTACCCGTACGGTGGCGGCACGGGAGACACGCTGCCGGCGCCGGTGCTGCTGGCCACGCGGCCGGGCTCGCCGGGGCGCAGCCTGACGCCCATCTTCGACGGGCGCGCCACCCCGCGCGTGAAGGTGGAGATCTTCAAGAACGCGACCTGCGAGGGAACGGCGGCCGAGGTGCTCACGGCCGACGCCCAGGGGAACTTCTCCTATCAGGGGAGCGTGGCGAAGGACGCGAAGCTGACGGTGTCCGCGCGCGCGACGAAGGAGACGACGGACGGCTACTACCCGACCACGACCACGTCGCCCTGCTCCAACCCGCTGCCCTACCAGAACGACAGCACGCCGCCGCCCGCGCCCTCCATCACGGACGTGAAGTGGCAGTACACGAACACGGGGCGCCAGGTCGTCGTGACGGGCACGGCCGAGCCGGGCGCCACGGTGGGCATCTTCATCGACGTGGCGTGCCAGGGGACGCCGGCGCGCACGGTGCAGGCGGACGCGCAGGGCCGCTTCACGGCCACCATGCCCTTCAGCGCGGGCAACAGCCACCGCGTCTTCGTGGCGGCGCGGGACGCGCTGGGCAACGAGTCCACGTGCACGGAAGGGCCCGCGTACGAGATTCGCTGCCCCGCGGGCACGGCGGACTGTGACGGCAATCCCGGCAACGGCTGCGAGGCGGACCTGACGTCGGACGAGTACAACTGCGGCGCCTGCGGCACCACGTGTCAGGACCGGCCCTACTCCGAGGGCGTGTGCCAGATGGCCACGTGCGGCAACAGCTGCGAGCCGGGCTGGTACGACTGCGATGGGAACGCGGCCAACGGCTGCGAGTCCCGGTACGCGTGCCAGTCCACGACATGCAACATCGACGAGCCGAGCGAGCTGATGGTGACGGCGCTGTCGGTGGTGGAGGACCCGGTGCGCACGGCGCCCGGTGGGGTGTGGCACTTCGGCACGCTGATGCGCGAGCTGGCGGGCGGGCAGGACCCGTCGCCGATGGTGCGGGCGTGGCTGAAGACGTGGCTGACGAAGCAGATCGTGAACGGGCAGCCGCTGCTGCCGCGCGAGGAGATGCAGACGCAGGTGCTGGGCCCCTGGGAGGCGCGCAGCGGCGGGGCGAACCGGCCGCTGGACTTCAGCAAGGCGCCGTTCCGGCTGCTGGCCATCGTCAACCGCATCGACCTGCGCGAGCCGGGAGCGCACGCGGGTGAGGGGCGCTTCGTCTTCGGCGTGCTGGATTCGAATGGGGCGCCGCTCGAGTTCACCATCATCCTGGAGTACGCGCTGCCGGGCGGCTCGAACGCGGACATCCAGAAGTGGGCCGATGACTGGCACGAGCTGGGCCGGCTGAAGGTGGGGCACCGGGACTACAACGCGAAGCTGCAGGCGCTGACGGACCGGTTCGCGAAGGCGGGAGTGATGACAGGCCGGCACGTGGGCAGCGCGCTGAACCAGATTCGCACCAACGAGTTCGCGCTCGCCGAGCCGTGGGAGATGCGCGAGTTCGTGCTCACCCCGCAGGGGCTGCAGCCGGACACGACGAAGCTGACGCCGGCGATGCACTTCATGAACACGGAGGCGCTGGGCAGCTACATCCGCCAGAACGAGGCGGACGTCATCGCGGAGCGGCACGTGGTGCCGGCGAGCCGGGATGGGATTCCGTTCCTGGCGGCCTCGTCGATGGTTCCGTTCGACATCTTCTGGCGGGCGCCGGGGGTGTCGAACGAGGCGCGGCACAAGTTCTCCATGAACACGTGCAGCGGATGCCACGCGGGTGAGACGCAGACGGAGTTCGTCCACGTGGCGCCGCGCTCGGCGGGCCGGACGGCGGCGCTGTCGCCGTACCTGAAGGGGACGACGGTGACGGACCCGGTGTCGAAGGGGACGCGCGTGTTCGACGACCTCGGCCGCCGCGCCGAGGACCTGAAGGCGCTCGTCTGCCCGTCCACCACGCAGCTCAAGTCGGGCGAGCTGGCCCCGTCCAACCTGCCCCGGGCCCGCGTGCACTGAGCGCGGCGTGACGTAGGGATTGATGCCCGGGGAGCCGAAGTGGGCTCTTCCGGGCATCGTCGTCTCCGAAGAGACCTCCGCCGTCAGGCCCCTGGAGTCGCGTGCGCTCGCGCCTGACGAATGCGGTCGAGCTTTTCCCAGGTCTCCCGGATGGAATCCTGGATACCCCTGGCGTGGCTCGGCAGCTCCAGCAACCTGGGGTCGTTCACGATGGGAGCGGATTGAAGTGATTGATTCACCGCGCCGATTCGCTCCCACCAGACCCACACGTCACTGGATTCGTCCGCGCAGAATTCCTTCATGAGACAGACGGCTCCCAGCGTGTAGCTGAGCAACATCACGGCAGTCCATCCAACTCGCTCCTCCTCGTTCACCTCCCGCAGGGCCACCCGGCAGCTCTCCGCGAGTTCCATGAGCTTCCGCCAGACACCGGGCTCGTCCTTCTTCGAGCTGAGTTCGAAGTAGATCGCCGTGGAAAGCTCAAGCCGCGCCTTGTTGAGCACCTCTGGCGGCTCATGGAGGAGCCGCGCGAGCGCCGGAGGCAAGGCATCCTCGGGAACGAGCGCCCTGACCAATCCCGACAGGTGCATCTGCTCCCCGTCGATATCCAGGAACTGGAGTCCCTCTTGGGCACGGATGTTCCTGAGCTCACAACGCCGGCGCTCGAAGATCAGCGCATCGGCCAGATGTCCTTTCCAGTCCCCGGGCATGGCACGGATGGCGCCCTTCCAGAAGTCATCCTGCTCCCGAGCCAACATCGCGTCCCGCGCCCGCTGACCCATTTCCAGCGCCGAACCGAGACTCAGCGGCTCGCCAAGGGCCATGACACGCCGCTGACCGTCGAGTCCGTCGACCTGCTCGTGGAACGACACCAGGGCCACCTGGGTCAGCCGCAGCAAGGCTCCCACGAGTTCGTCCGACGTCTCCTTGCCCACCCTGTCACGCAGGGCCTTGAACACCAGGGTCAGCAGCCGGGCCGCCCGTAGGAACGCGCTCAACCGGGTCCAGTCGCCACCCGTCTTCTCGGCGATGACCTCCGCGATGTCATCGACCAGCGCGACCCTGACAACGGCATCCGTGGCGAGCCACTGGTCCACCGCCTCCTTGGAGACATCGAGTTCCTTGGCGAGTGCCGCGCGGGTGACCTTGAAGTGCTGGAGGACCTCGCGCAGCAGCACCGGCAACAACACCTTCTCCGTGTCGACCTTCTCCTGCTCCATGGGTTCGAGCTTCACGCCCCAGGATGCGAGGAGCGCCCCGAAGCGCACCGCCAGCTCGACAACCACCAGCCGGAGCGCGACCGAGTTGATGAACTCCGTTGGCTCCGTGGGAATCGCCTCCTCGAGCTGGGAGCACAGCCCGTCCCACCATGAGGCGTGGGCATGGACGATGAGGCTTATCGCCTCCGCGGCCATCTCCTCCGAACAGGGCAATCCCTCCGGAGTGCGCACCTCCCCGACACCTCGCACCAGGGTCCTCCCCAGCTCCCGCAGGATGGCAGCGCGCGTGTCGGCGGAGATGTGCTCCCCGTGGATGAACTTCTGCCAGGTGCGGCTCTTGGGACCGCTGCTCGGCTTCCAGTCGAGGAGGCTCGCCAACCCTCCGATGATTTCCCCGCTGGTTGGGAGAGGGCCTTTCCATTGTCTTTTCCGGGACTTACGTGCCATCTGAGTCCTCCGCCCGGGTGTCTGGCCGCTCCGGGCATTCCGTCCCTCAATGTGCGCCAATGCGAGCTGGCGGGAAGCGAAGCAGATTCGGCAAGTGCCAGGTCCGGGGGTTCAGTCTGCCTGGAGGTCGATGCTGAGCTGCTCCCTCCTCAAGATACGCTGGACGTGGGTCAGGACCGTACGACTGACCTCGTCCCCGGGTCGGGCGATGACCAGAGACATCGCCGCGCCTCCGGGCGTGGTCCACTTCTGATGAGAGCCTCGCCGCCTGCGAGAGGCCCGGCACCCGAGGCGCTCCAGGGCCTGGACGAGTTCACGAATCCTGGGTCGGTGAGACATGAGCAAGCCTCCACGCGGCCGTCACTCCGGCCTCGTGTTGCTTTGCCCACTCCCTTTCCCGAACTCGACGTATGGGTTTCGGCAAGCCCGGCGTCCCGCTTGCCGATTCCGCTTCGCTGACATGCCGGAGTCATTCGAAAGACGGCTCAACGCACCCGGGCCGTGAGCTGACCGAGCATGCGCACCACCGTCTTCCGCGACACGCCCAGGGCCCGCGCCACCTCGCCCTGGGTGTGGCCGTCCACGAAGTGCAAGCGGGCGGCGGCGAGCACGCGCGGGGGTTCCGACCGCGCCATCCAGCGCAGGTCCCGGGCTGCCTCAATACTCTCGATGCTTCCGTTGCCTCCGCCCGTTCCTGCTTCGGTGACTCCTGGCAGGAAGCGTTCGAGCCAGCCCCGTCTGCGCTCCCGCGCACGGCACCGGTCCAGTGCCTTGTGGGTGACCATCTGGTACAGCAGCGTGAAGACAGAGGCCTCGCCGCGGTGCATCCCCGGGCTGGCGACCATGGCGAGGAACACCTCCTGCAGGACGTCCTCCGCCTCCTCCGAGCTGCCCAGCAGCACTCGCGCTCGCTGGCGGAGCGCGCGAGCGTGGTCCCGATAGAGCGCGGCGATGTCGGCGCCCGGGACGGCAGGCTCCTGCCGCGCCTGGAGCAACGGACATGCCTCCGCCCGCGGAGCAGTCCGCGCCGGTCGTGATGACATGGTTGGATTCCGAGTCGCCGGGGCCGTGGCGCCTGATGAGTCGTCAGCCTGCGGTCGACCGAAACTCCAGCGACCTTTCCAGACACGAGACGCGAGTCTTTTCGCTACCTGCAGCGCAAGACTATTGCAGACCGGTAACAGAAATCAAATCAGTGGCGCCTGTCCCAGAGAATTCTTCCCGGACGACAAAGCCTGCGCCTCTCGCTTCCCCCTCGGGCCTTGGACCGGGCACGTCCCTTCATGGGTTGCTCTCAACCCACCAGGGTCTCTCCCGCCACCCACGGACCGAGAGGGAAGTTCCCCCGGATGCTTGTCATTCCTGGTGCCCGGAGAGGCAGGGCACCTGAATGGCAATCAGGAGCAGTCACTTGAGTAGACACGACATGGCAGGACCACGGCACCGCCTGACGGGCTGTGTGATTGTCCTCCTCCTCACGGTCATGGGCTGTGGTGAGCCAGAGCCCGTATCCGATAAGGGCATTGAAACCGCGACGGCAAGGCAAGAGCTCACCTCGCTGAGGGTCTCGCAGACGGTGGCCTCCGGTGCCTACCACTCCCTGTTCCTGAAGAAGGACGGTGAGGTCTGGGCCTGGGGCCAGAACGTGGCCGGACAGCTCGGGACCGGGAGCACCAGCAGCACGCCCCAGCCCCAGCCTGGCAAGGTGAACGGGCTTCCCGCCATCAAGGCCATCGCGGCGGGTATCGCCCACTCGGTAGCGCTGGATGTGAGCGGCAACGTGTGGGTGTGGGGACAGAACGCCAGCGGGCAGGCGGGCCTTGGCACCGCGGGTGGCACCGTGCTGGTGCCGACGAAGGTGGCGGCGCTGTCCGGCATCAAGAGCATCGCGGCCAACGGGAACTTCTCGCTCGCGCTGGGAGAGGATGGCCGACTGTGGGCGTGGGGACAGAACACGTCAGGACAGGTCGGCACGGGCGCTACGAGCGTCTCGGTGGCCACGCCCACGGTGGTTCAAGGCCTGCCCACCCTTCAGTCCATGGTGGCGGGTGTGAACCACGTGCTGGCGCTGGATGGGGATGGAAAGGTGTGGGGCTGGGGTCAGAACACGTCCGGGCAGGTGGGCACTGGCAGCACCAGCACCACGGTGCTGACGCCCACGCAGGTAACGACCCTGCCGCGTGCCAAGGCACTGGCGGCGGGCGTGGGTCACTCGCTCGTCGTCGACGAGCAGTTCGGCAACGTGTGGGCTTGGGGTCAGAACACCTTTGGGCAGGTGGGCACGGGCAGCACCAGCTCCACGCCCGTGCTGGCTCCCACGCCGGTCAGCGGCGTGTTCGCGGTGACGGCCATCGCCGCGGGGCACAACAGCTCCCTCGTCATCATCGGGAATGGAATCGTGGTGGCCTGGGGCCACAACGCCTTCGGTCAGCTTGGCAATGGCACCACGGTGAACAGCGCCTCCCCTGTGAATGTAACGGGGCTCTCGAACGCCAAGGCCATTGCGGCGGGCGCGCAGCACGCGCTGGCGCTGCGTCCCGGCTGCCCCGTGTGGGCCTGGGGCAACAACGGACAGGGACAGCTCGGCACCGGCACCACCAGCACGGCGGCGACAACGGCCCCCGTGTCCACCCTGCTCATCAACACGTTCTATTTCGACGGAGATATGGACGGGTTCGGCGACGAGTACATCGCTGAGCAAGCGTGCGACCCATCTCCGGGCTTCGTGGAGGAACTGGACTGCGACGACTACACGCCGACCACCTATCCGGGTGCACCCGAGATGTGCAACGGCGTGGATGAGAGCTGTGACGGAGTCGTGGACGATGGCAACCCGAGCGGGGGCGAGAACTGCGCGACGGGCAAGCTGGGCGTCTGCGCGGCGGGAACCACGGCCTGCACCGACGGCAGCGTGGTCTGCCAGCAGAACCAGGCCGCGTCCGACGAGCAGTGTGACAGCCTGGATAACGACTGTGACGGAGAGTCCGACGAAGACAACCCGGGTGGACTGGAGGACTGCGCGACGGGGCAGCAGGGCGTGTGCGGCGAGGGCGTGACGTACTGCACTCACGGCGCCATCGAGTGCGTGCAGAAGGAGCCGGCCTCCACGGAGGTCTGCGACAGCAGGGACAACGACTGCAACGGGCAGCCGGATGACGGGCTGACGTTCCAGACGTGGTACCGCGACCAGGACGGCGACAACTACGGCCTGAGCTCGCAGTCCGTGCAGGCGTGCACCCAGCCCTCCGGCCACGCGCCGAACGCGGGTGACTGCGATGACGCCAACAGAGGGCTCAACCCAGGCGCCACGGAGCAGTGCGACGGCGTGGACAACGACTGCGACACGCTGGTCGACGAGGGATTGCCCACGCAGAACTGGTACCGCGATGCGGACGGCGATGGGTACGGAGACACCAGCCAGACCGTCCAGAACTGCCGGCAGCCATCAGGCTACGTGGCGAATGCCGGAGACTGCCACGACGGCAACGCGGCCATCCGGCCCGGCGAAACCGAGGTCTGCGACTCCGTGGACAACGACTGTGACGCCCAGGTAGACGAAGGACTGATGAGCACGTGGTACCGCGATGCGGACGCAGACGGGTACGGCCATGCGGCACAGTCGAACCAGGCCTGCGCGCAGCCCGCCGGCTACGTGTCGAACGCCACGGACTGCGACGACGCCAACGCGGCCATCAAGCCCGGTGCGACGGAGGTCTGCGACTCCGTGGACAACAACTGCAGCGGAGCGGTGGACGAGGGACTCGCCGTCCTGACGTGGTACCGCGACGCGGATGGCGACACTTACGGAATCTCGACCAACACCCTGCAGAAGTGCGGCCAGCCCGCAGGCTACGTGTCGAATGCCAGCGACTGTAACGATGGCAGCGCGGGCATCAAGCCCGGCGCAACGGAGGTCTGCGACGGGGCCGACAACAACTGCAACGGCTCCACGGACGAAGGCGTGGGGACCACGTACTACCGCGATGCGGACAGCGATGGTTACGGCAACGTGGGCCTGCCGACACAGGCGTGCTCTCAGCCCTCCGGCTACGTGTCGAACTCCTCGGACTGCAACGATGCCAACGCGAACATCCGGCCGGGCGGGACCGAGGTTTGCGACAACGCCGACAACAACTGCAATGGCTCGACGGACGAGGGCGTTGGCTCCACGTACTACCGTGACGCCGATGGCGATGGTTATGGCAGCGCGAGCCAACCAGCCGTCGCCTGCTCGCAGCCCGGTGGCTACGTGTCGAACGCCAGCGACTGCAACGACTCCAGCTCGGGCATCAGACCCGGAGCCTCGGAGGTCTGTGACGGCGCGGACAACAACTGCAATGGCTCGACGGATGAAGGCGTGAAGTCCACCTTCTACCGTGACGCGGACGGTGACGGTTATGGCAACAGCAGCCAGTCCACGCAGGCGTGCTCGCGACCGAGCGGGTACGTGTCAAACACCAGCGACTGTAACGACTCCAACTCCGGCGTCCGTCCGGGAGCGACCGAGGTCTGCGACTCCATCGACAACAACTGCAATGGCTCGACGGACGAAGACGTGAAGTCCACCTTCTACCGCGACGCGGACGGGGATGGTTACGGCAACGCGAACTCAACGACTGCCGCCTGCGGCCAGCCTGGCGGTTACGTAACGAACGCAAGCGACTGTAACGACACCAGCGCAAGCATCCGCCCCGGCGCCTCGGAGGTCTGCGACTCCATCGACAACAATTGCAATGGTTCGACAGACGAAGGCGTTGTCCCGACGTGGTACCGAGACGCCGATGCAGACGGATATGGCACCTCAAGCCAGACAACACAGGCGTGCTCACAACCTGGAGGCTATGTGTCGAATGCTAGCGACTGCAACGACGCCTACGCGAGCATCCGCCCAGGGGCAACCGAGGTCTGCAATGGTGGAGACGACAATTGCAATGGCGAAACGGACGAGGGAGTTCGCACAACCTATTATGCCGATGGCGATGGCGATGGCTATGGAGACTCGATCATCTATCGCCAGCTTTGTGCACGCCCTCCTGGCTATAGCCTGATTGGCGGAGACTGTCGCGACTGGGACGCAACAATGTATCCTGGCAATGCAGAAGTCTGTGATACCAAGGATAATGATTGCGACGGTGTTGTGGACGACGGCCTTACGGTCCCTACCTGGTACCGCGACGCGGACGGCGACGGGTACGGCCGCAACACCGAAACGACCGGGGCCTGTTCGCGCCCATCCGGATACTCCGCCACTTCCGGTGACTGCGATGACTCGGATGGAGCAGTTTCGCCTGGTGCGTCGGAGGAGTGTGGCGACGGCATCGACAACGACTGCAGAATCCAGACCAGTGATGTCTGCGACATCTGCGACATGTATCCCCTGACGGGCCTGGGTCCGGACACGCCGAGGCCGTGGTGCCCCAAGGAGCCGTATTGATGCGGCACCGAACACGGGAAGAAGTCGGCCGGGAGCATGACCGGCCTGCGTGCTCACGGGGATAAATGAGAGCCGGGTGGCCTTTGCTCGTGTGAAGGCCACCCGCGCTCATTCCCCATCACCGCCCAAATCCCCCCAGCGCCGTCCGACTGAAGCTCGCGGCCCCCTGGCTCACGCGCACGGCGCTCTGGCTGAACACCTGGAACGCGGCGCGAATCTCCTGGGCGTTCTGCCCGGGCGTCAGAATCCACTTGTCCTCGATACCCATCTCCTGGAACACGCGGCGGAAGTTCGTGCGCCCGTCGTCGATGCCCATCGCCGCGACGATGTGGCTCTCCGCCCGCTGCAGGTCCTTCACCAGCGCCGCCACGTCCTTCGCCTTCGCCTTCTGCGAGTGCACGTCCGCGCCGTCCGTAATCAGCAGCGTCACCGTGCGCACCGGCACGCCGTTGTCGCTGAACTCCTGCGCCTTCGCCAGCACCGTGCCCAGCAGCACCACCGTCTGGTCATACAGCGGCGTGCCCATGTCCGCCTGGTAGTTCCCCGAGTGCATCCGCACCACGTCCTCCAGCGGCCGGAACGGGTTCAGCACATTCCCGTTCAGATACCGCGTGTGGAAGAGCACCCCGTCCTTCTGCTTGCTCGCCAGCAGCGCTTCGAGCACCAGGTTGTGCCCTTCGCACACCGTGTCCACGTGCCCCGCTTGCGCGATGCTCCCCGAGTCATCCGGCATCACCGTCACCAGCACCACCTCGCTGGCCTGCACGTCCTCCACGCACACCCCGAGCCCCGCCTGGATTTGCGCCCCCAGGTCCACCACCGTCAGCGTCTGCAACGCCGCCGTGCTCAGCACGCCCTGCGTGTGCGCGTCCTCGAAGAGCTTGCTGATCTTGGTGCCGTGGCCACCGCTCGACTTGCTGCTCATGTCCCTCACTCCTTCGCCCTCTTCCCGAGGGCATGACTCCGCCGTTCCCGCTCCCCAAGCGGGAGCAGGTCACTCGCATTCGTTGGACAGACTTCCGGCCCCGCTCAGCTCACGCGATGCGCAGGTCCGGCCAGCTCGCCAGCGGGTCCGTGGACTTCACCAGGTGCATGCCCGCGTCCGCGAAGCGCTTCAGCGCCGCCTCCGCCTGCGGCGTGAAGTCCGCCGCGAAGCCGCCCTTCCCGTTCGGCACCGTCACCGCCGACATGCAGTCCGTCAGCAGGTACACCTTGCGAGCCAGCGCCGCGTCCTGCGCGACAATCTCCCCCAGCAAGTCGTCGATGGAGCTCTTCACGCAGTGGCTCGCCGCCTGGCCCGCAATCACCACCGCGTCCGCCGTCAGCAGCGTCTTGAGGAACTGCGTGTTCCGCTGCGCCAGCGGCTGCCCGTCATGCCGCGACAGCACCTCCGGCCGCATCACCGAGTAGTTCTCCGTCAGCGGATTGCCGCCCTTCACCTCCGCCCAGGACTGCATGCCGCGCACGTACGAGTGGAACAGCCGCGCCTCCTGCACCACGCCCGCCAGCGCGTGCCCGTCGCTGCCCAGCAGGCAGTGCGGCGGCCACAGGTACAGCGTGTACTTCCCCGCCCGCTCCAATTCCTCGCAGTAGTACTTCACCTGCTTCAACAGCCACGGGTAGTTGCCCCCGCACAGCCACTTCGCCACCGCGGGGTTCGGCCTCGCCTGCCCGCGCTCGATCTGCTCGCGCGTCACCTCGCGGTACGCCGTCAGCGGCTTGTCGTCCTGGTCCACCCAGAAGGACGGGAAGAAAATCTGGTACGCGAAGTGGGTGTCGAGCGTCGCCGTCACGTTCGTCAGCGCGCCGAGGTTCTTGTAGATGAACTCGGCGATGCGGCGGCTGTCGTCCACCGCCCCGCGCCCGGTGCGGCCCGCCACGTAGAGCGAGCCCTCCGGGAAGCAGAAGTCCTTCTGCACGTCGATGAGCAGCAGGTGCAGGTTGAACTTGTCCGTCGCCGCCACGGAGATGTCATTCGCTGCCCGCCAGGTGGCGGCGGTCTCCTGGAGCTTCCCGGCGTTGGGCCCGTAGCCGTACAGCTCGGCGTGGTTCGGCCGGTAGAACCCCGGCAGCGGCAGCTCCTTGGTTTGCGTCTTCATCGTCCTGCCCCCTGTGTGGCGCGAGGGCCGCGAGCCCGCGCGCATTGAAGAAACCCTCAGTTCATCCGCAGCGCGGCGATGTCCTGCCGCCCCACCACCACCAGCCCCTGCTTCGCCAGGAAGAGCTGGCTGCCCGAGTCCATGAAGGGCTCGGCATCCGGGAACTCGCGCACGGCTTCCAGCCGCCCCTGCCGCAGCTCCACCCGGATGAGCCCCGCGTCCGAGGCGCAGAAGAGCGCGTCCCCCACCGCGCACCGCCCCCGCGCGCCGTTGCCCAGCCACGAGCCGTCACCCGCGTCGGCCCTGGCGCTCGCGCGCACCGCCCCGTCCGAGCCCACCACCACGCAGTGGTGCACCATGCGGCCTCCCGCCTCCTCCGTGAGGAAGAGCCACGCATTGGCCCCGTCGAAGACACACTCCGCGTCCACGAGCTGTCCCGACGGCCACGGCAGCGTCAGTCCGTCCTTCAATCCCAAGCGGTTCGCGTCGAAGACGAAAGCCCCGCGCAGCCCTCCCGCGCGGTGGAAGCCCAGCCCGAAGCGCGGCCCCACGAAGAGCCGTGTCTGTCCTTCCAGCACGTCACCGACGCGCTCCGGCCCGTACGCCCCGTCCCGCCACAGTCCACCGCCCACCGCCCAGAAGCGGTGCCGCGCGTTGGCGGCGAAGGCGGGCCGTCCCTCCGGCGAATCCACGCCCACACGCTGCGCCGCACTCCCCGGCGCCAGCACCGCCATCTGCCCGCCCCGCCCCACCAGCGTCACGTCGCCCTGCAGCGCCCAGCGGAGCGACGGGTCCAGCGGGCCGCGGTACACGACGCTCCCGTCCTCTCGCCGGTAGGCACCGTCCGCGTGGTACAGCCAGCGCACCACACCGTCCTCGGCGGAGGCGTGCACCAGCACTCCGCGCGTGGTGAACAGGCGCGTCGCCGTCACCTGCCCTCGCGCCGAGGTGATGGGCGTGGTGGCCGCCGCGGCGTTCGGCTGGCACGTGGGGCACGCCGTGCGCGCATGCTCCAGGCCGCACGACGCGCACGGGGTGAAGCGCAACCCTTCCAGCAGCGGGAGTGGAAACGCGCCGCGCAGGTCCTCCACGAAGACGCGGTGCAGGTGGTGCAGCACGGCGTCCGGCAGCGTGGCCAGCGGCAGCGCGGGCTTGGGGTACTGCACGTCCGAATGGAAGACGGTGATGCGCTGGAGCACACGGCCCGCGGCCGTCGTCCGCGCCGCCGGAGTCTTCGGCCGATGGATGCCGCCATGCGGGCCCACGCACAGCAGGCTCTGCATCACCGAGACAGTGAAGGCATACCAATCGCTCTCCACGGATGGCGGCCTCGCGGGCACCAGGCTCCCACCAGCGCCGAGCCGCAGCGGGTCGAGGAACCGCTCGGTGAACACCGGGCAGAGGAACGCGCCGAACTGGAAGCTGTCCGCGTCGATGAGGTACGCGTCCGACGCGCCAGCCACCAGCACGTTGAGGTCGTTGAAGTCCCCCACCACCACGCCCGCCGCGTGCAGGGCGTCGAGCGTCCGGTGCAGCCCGCGCAGCACCTCCACCACGCGCTCGGATGTGGCGCCCGCGCGGCGGAACGAGGGTTCACCGAAGCGGCGCAGCGGCTCCACGGCGTCCAGCTTGCGCATGGCATAGCCCAGCACCGTGCGCTGCTTCTTGTCCGTGGCGAGCGCCTGCGGCACCACCACTCGGCCGGGCAGTCCGGTGGGAAAGGCGCGCAGCTTCTGCTGGTGCTGGTCCAGCCGGGCCCGCGCGGCGGCCTGCTCCGCCGGCTGCCCCGTGTAGTCCGGGTGCTCGGGCGGCTTGAACAGCTTCAGCGCGCGACCGTCCCCCAGGTCGAACACGTCCGCCTCGCCGCCCTTGCCCAGGGCGCTCGCCGGATCCACCTTCACCCGCCTGCCCTCGAGCCAGACCTCCATGGCGTCAGGCCCTCCCCATGCGGCGGCGCAGCACCACCACCGTGGTGTCGTCCGGCAGCAGCCCCGGCGTGCGCACCATGCGGCGGGCCTCGAAGTCCGCGCGCACCGACTCGCGGTTGAGCAGCGTCAGGTGCCGGCGCAGCGCGTCCGGGTTCGCGAAGTAGCGGTCCTCCGTCCACAGCCGTGACAGCGGGCCCACCGGCTCGTCCTTGTCTGGGATTCGCGTCGTGGCGAGCCGCGACAGGTCCACCGCTCCATCCGTCCCGAGCATCAGCGCGTGCACGTCCTCCGTGGGCACCAGCGCCCGTGCCGCCAGGGGGACTTCGTCACCACGAATCAGCGCGTACGCGAGGTACGGCGGCGCGTTGCCCGGAAACGGCCCGAGCGGGTGCACCTCGCCGTTGAGTGCCCACACACCGTCTCCCGCGGAGAAGACGAGCGTCTTCTCGGGCGTCACCACCGCGCCCACCACCGTGAAGAGGAAGTCGCCCAGCGCGTCCCGCCCCAGGTCCGCCCGGAGCTCACCCAGCAGGCACAGCACGTCCTCGCGCAGGCCCGGGAGGAAGGTGGATTCCTCCACGCGCTCGCCCTCCGCGAGCCGCTGCAGCGCAGCCTGCACCAGCCTCCGGACTCCGAGCTGCGCGCCCAGCTCACTGCACGGCTGGCTGCCGCATCCGTCCGCGACGACGGCCACCAGCCCGTGCTCGCTGGCGCGCACGCACAGCGCATCCTGGTTGTTGCGTCCCGCCCGAGCGTGCTCCCGGCCCAGCACCGAGGCGGCGGCGATGTCGAAGGGAAACGCGGACATGACTCTCCGGTGGCCCTCTTCGGGCACGAACGGCGGGATGACGCACCGAGGACGGCTCGCCTCCCCGTGGCCTCCCCACGGGCGGCGGTCGCCTCACGCCCCTGGAGCGGACACCGGGCACGCCTCTCCTCTCGTGGCGCGGGCGGTGCCTTGCTCCAGGTTCGTGTTTCTACGACACCAACATAGTGTCCATGCGACACCATGTCAAACCAATCGGGTCCTCCGGCACCGGAGGGCAGGGCGGCTGTAGACTGGTGGTCAGGTCACTCCATGGAGTCCGCCATCCGTCCCCTTCGCATCGCCGACAACCGCCTGTTGATGCCTGGGGTCATCGGCGTGCGAGAACCGTTCAGCATCTCCTTCGGCCAGCTGGTGCATGTGCTCGTCGGGCCCGACGCGGGGTTCCCCGAGTACCGGCCGCTGGATGACTGGAAGCATGAGGTCGCACTGGCGGAGGTGCGCTCACTTCCGCCCGAGCTGCGGAAGGAGGCTGGCATCCGGCTGCCCGAGGAAGAACTGGCCGAGATGGACGCCTACGACCGGGAGATGGCGGAATTCCAGCAGTCGTCCTCGTTCGATGATTCAGAGCGCGCGGGGCTGCGCCTCGAGCAGCAAGCCAGGCTGACCCGACTGGACGAGCAGGCACGCCGAGTGCTCGATGCGCGCGGACACGCCTACTGGCTGGTTGGGTTTACACGGCACACAGACATGCTCTGGGTGCACCGCATCGGAGGTGCCAGTCCCTTCCAGGCGTGTACCGGAAGGTGGTGCCGCATCCGCGAGGTCGAGCCCCATGGCGCGCCCGCGGCCTGGATGGACTCCGCCCAGTACGGCACGCTGTGGAGCGTGCGCTGGGCGGACCGGGCGCTCCGGGCCTTGAGCGGGGGTGAAGTCACCGAGTCGACGCTGCTGTTCGCGTGCCGGAGCGAAAACGCCTGCCGGTTCCTGGACGACGACGTCGCGCGGGCGGGAGCCGAAGCGGCGGCGCGGATGAGCGCGGGGGCGGACGAGGTGATGCTTCCCCTTCACGGACCGGCGCGGCGGGTGCGGCTTCCCGCCTTCATCATGCCCACCTGGGCGCTGCATCCCCTCGAGGAGCTCCCCGGAAACTCCGAGCCGCGGGAGGTCGAGGTACCCGCCGAGGATGCCTGGGTGCTCGTGAAGGACCTGCGCTGAAGCCAGGAGGTCACCGCATGAAGCCCGCCCTCCGTCCCTTTCGCCTCGTGACCCACCGTCTGGCGGTACCCGGGGTCATCGGCGTGCGCAACCCGCACAGCCTGTCCTTCGGCCGCGGGGTGCACGTGCTGGTCGGGCCCGACGCCGGCTTCCCCGAGCACCAGCCGCTGGATGAGTGGAAGAGCGATGTGTCCCTGGTCGACGCACGCGCGCTTCCCGCCGAGCTGCGCGAGGAGGCCGGCCTCCGCCTGCCCGAGGAAGCACGCGCCGAGCGCGAAGCCCTGGACCGAGCGTACGCGGAGGCGCTCGGAGTCGGGAAGCTCCACACGTACGGCGATGGCGAGCTCGAGGAGCTGGCACTCGATGAGCGGGCCCGGCTGACGCTCATCAGTGAACGGGCGTGCCGCGTGCTCGAAGCCCACGGCCACCCCTACTGGGTGGCCGGCTATTCACGCGTCACGAGCCTGCTCTGGGTCCATCGCATCGGCGGAGCCGCGCCCTTCCGGGCCTGGACCGGGAGCTGGGACAAGGTGCTCGATGGCTCGCCTCCCGAAGTCCCTCCTGACTGGATGGGACGCGAGCTGTACTTCGAGATCGAGCGCGCACGCTGGGCGGACCGGGCGCTCCGTGCGCTGAGTGGTGGCGAGGTCACCGAGCCCGCGCTCCTGCGCGAGGCGCGGCGCGAGAGCTTCCCCAGGTTCGAGGAGGATGACGTCCTCCAGCAAGCGCTGGAGGTGGCGGCGAGGATGACCGCGGGCGCGGACGAGGTGCTGATTCCCCTCCACGGCCCGGCGCGGCGGGTCCGACTGCCCGCGTTCACGATGCGCGTCTACGAGACGGACCCCTTCGACCGGAATCCGTTGGAGCCCCGGCCCATGCGCGACGTCGAGGTCCCCGCCGAGGACGCGTGGGTGCTCACAGCTCGAAGTTGAAGCCCGCCTTCTCCAGCTGCTTGTACTTCCGGTGGTCGAACCGGTAGAGGCGCGCGGCGCGGTGCGAGACGTCCTGCTCCACCTCGTCCAGTTCCTCCAGCAGGTCCATGGCCAGGATCTTCTTGCGGAAGTTCCGCTTGTCGAGCGGCCGCTCCAGGACGATTTCGTACAGCCGCTGGAGCTGCGTGAGGGTGAACTTGGGAGGCAGCAGCTCGAAGCCGATGGGCTGATAGCGGACCTTGCCCTTCAGCCGCTGTAGCGCGGTGCCCAGAATCTCCGCGTGGTCGAACGCCAGCTTCGGCGTGTCCCAGACGGAGAACCACGCCGCCTCGCGCGCGTCCGTGGCCGCGTGTGGCCGGTGGTCGGTCAGCTTCACCAGCGCGAAGTACGCCACCGTGACGACGCGGCCACGCGGGTCCCTCCCCGGCGCGCCGAAGGTGTAGAGCTGCTCCAGGTGCGCGGGGCGGATGCCCGACTCCTCCTCCAGCTCGCGGCGCGCGGCCTCGTCGAGCGACTCGTCCATCCGCACGAAGCCGCCCGGCAGCGCCCAGCGGCCCGCGAAGGGCTCCACGCCACGCTTGATGAGCAGCACCTTCAGGTCGTCCTCGTCCAGGCCGAAGACGACACAGTCCACCGTCAGCGCGGGCCTCGGGTACTCGTAGGTGTGGCTCACGGCTCCATCCGTTCGCGGGGGGCTGGACACACGGCATAGTGTCCAGCGCACACCCGGGTCAAGATGGGAGACGGAAAGCGCGGCGAAGGCTACACCGACACCATGCGCGACAGGCGGCGCCAGTCGACGAGGTTGACGCTCTCCTCGGCCAGGTCGAACTCCAGGGACTTGCGCATGCCGATGACGTCGCCGCCCATCTGGAAGGGCACCTCGCGGTCGAAGTCCATGCGCAGGCGCTGGACGAACCAGTCATGCATGTGGGGGATGGGGTGCTCGCCGCGCCAGAGGCGGAACATGTTGCGCGTGGCCTCCAGCACGGAGGCACCGTAGACGCGCACGGACAGCCGGTGCGGCACCGCCTGGGCGAAGGGGAAGGCCTTGAAGCCGAAGCCCCACTCCGGCGTGGTGGCGGCGCCCGCCACGCCCGCGGGCCCGCGGTACAGGAGCGCGCCCTTCTCCCCGTGCGCCACCGGCTGCACCGCGCCCCGCGAGTCCACGGTGAGCGCGGTGTCGCCCAGGTTGTAGACGGACACCTGGGGGTTGCCCTCGCCGAAGACGTGGCGGGGAACCGTCCGGGTGAACATGGCGCCGAGGTAGCCACGCAGGCCCGCCTGGGTGCCGCGCAGCGGCCCGGCGATGGCGAGCTGGTTCTTGAAGTCTTGGATCATCTCCGCGTCCCAGCCGGTGCCGGCGAAGGGGGCCACCTTGCCCTCCACGCGCACCAGGGCGAAAGGACGCAGGGGAGGCAGGCGCTCGCCGTACGCCGCGAGCTGCTTCAGCGCCACCGCGGGCCGGGGCGCGCCGGTGACGCGGGCCCAGGCATTGCCGGTGCCCAGCGGCAGCACGCCAATGGCCGGCAGGGCCACGCCCGCCGTGCGCAGCTCGTTGAGCAGCCCGGTGATGGTGCCGTCCCCTCCGCCGGCGATCAGCAGGGAGGGCGGGTTG
>NZ_JABBJJ010000119.1 GCF_012933655.1 Pyxidicoccus fallax
CTCCCATCTTCCCCCCTGGCCCCCCTTTCCGGGAGCGGGGGCGTTCGTGTGAAGGTCGAGGGCCTGCGCCGCACCTTCTCCGGCAACGTCCCCGTGCTGTCGGGAATGGACCTGGACGTGGCTCCCGGCTCGTTCGTGGCGCTGCTCGGGCCCTCCGGGTGCGGCAAGTCCACACTGCTGCGGCTGGTGGCCGGGCTGGACCGTCCCGAGGCGGGGAGCATCTCCTTCACACCGCCGCTGGAGCGCACCCAGGGCGAGCGCGCCCCCATCGCCTATGTCTTCCAGGACGCGCACCTGCTGCCCTGGCGCTCGGTGCTGGACAACGCGGCGCTGCCGCTGGAGCTGACCGGCGTGGCGAAGCCGGAGCGCCACGCCGCGGCGCGCGCCGTGCTCGAACAGGTGGGGCTCGGCGATGCCACCGCGCGCTATCCGGCGGAGCTGTCCGGCGGCATGCGCATGCGCGTGTCCCTGGCGCGAGCCCTCGTCACCCACCCGCGGCTGCTGCTGCTGGACGAGCCCTTCGCCGCCCTCGACGAGCTGACGCGCGGCCGGCTGGATGACCAACTCCGCGCGCTGTGGCGCAAGCTGGGGATGACCGTGCTCTTCGTCACCCACTCCATCTCCGAGGCGGCCTACCTGGCCGAGCGCGCCGTGGTGCTGTCGCGACGGCCCGCGCGCGTGGTGCTGGACAGGACGCTGGAGCTGCCCGCCGAGCGCGGCGCTTCCCTGCGCACCGAGGCCTCCTTCGCCCGCGAGGCCCGCCTGCTCAACGAGGCCCTGGAACAGGGAGAGCGCTGGTGAACCGCGACCTCCTGCGCCAGGCGGGACCTCCGCTGGTGGCCCTCGTCGTCCTGCTGGGTCTGTGGGAGGGCACGGTGCGCCTGCTGGAGGTTCCTGGCTGGCTGGTGCCGCCTCCCTCGGCCATTCTCAAGGTCGGGGCTCGAGAAGCGTCGTCGCTCCTCGGTGCGGCGGTCACCACGGGCAGCTCCGCCCTGGTGGGCTTCGGGCTGAGCGCGGGGCTGGGCGTGCTCGTGGCCATCCTCCTGGCCTCCTCGCGGCTGTTGGAGCGGGCCCTCTATCCCTACACCCTGTTCCTGCAGACGGTGCCCATCGTGGCCGTCGCCCCGCTGCTGGTGCTGTGGTTCGGCCCGGGCTCTCGCGCCGTTGCGGTGTCCTCCTTCATCGTGTCCCTCTTCCCGGTCATCGCGAACACACTCACCGGGCTGCGCTCGGTGGAGCCAGCGCTCCGGGACATGTTCCGTCTCTATGGCGCGCGGCGGCTGGCCACGCTGTGGAAGCTGGAGCTGCCCGCGGCGATGCCGCACCTGTTCACGGGGCTGCGCATCGCCTCGGGCCTGTCCGTCATCGGCGCCATCGTCGGCGAGTTCGTCGCCGGCTTCTCCGAGGGCGCCGCCGGATTGGGAATCCTCGTCCTGTCCGCGTACCGCCAGCTGCGCACGGACCTGCTGTTCGCCGCGGTGCTGGCGGCCTCGGGGTTGGGGCTGGTGTTGTTTGGAGCGGTGAGCCTCATCGGCGCCCGGCTGCTGCGGCACTGGCACCCGTCGGCGTCGGGCCTGTAACTCGCTGTCAGGGAAGGAGCTGAACGTGAGCGGACGCCTCGTGAGACTGTTGGGCTGTGCGGTGCTTCTCGCGGTCGTGGGGGCCTGCTCGCGCCAGAAGGAGGAGCCCAAGCAGGGCGCCCAGACCGCCCCGGATGCCAGCACGGCCCAGGCCGCGCAGCCCGCACCGGCCAGGGTGAAGCTGGCGCTCAACTGGGTGCCGGAGCCGGAGTTCGGTGGCTTCTACGCGGCGCGCGAGTCGGGCGCCTTCGCCCGTCATGGGCTGGAGGTGGACATCCTCGGTGGTGGAGCCGGCGCCCCCGTGCAGCAGATGGTGGCCACCGGCCAGGCGGAGTTCGGCATCAGCGGCGCCGATGAAATCCTCACCGCGCGCGCCCGGGGCCTGGACGTGCTGCCGCTGTTCGCGGTGTACCAGACGTCTCCGCTGGCCATCATGGCCCATGCCTCGCGGGGGGCGAAGGGCATCAAGGACGTGCTGTCCTCGGGCACGGTGGCGCTGGAGCCGGGCCTTCCCTACGCGGCCTTCCTCAAGAAGAAGTACGGCTTCGACAAGGTGAAGGTGGTGCCCTACGACGGCGGCGTGGCGCGCTTCGTGGCGGACAAGAATTTCGCCCAGCAGTGCTTCATCACCGCCGAGCCCATCGCCGCGAAGCGGCAGGGCGCCACGCCGTCGGTGTTCCTGGTGGCCGAGGAGGGCTTCAACCCGTACATCGCCGTGGTCATCACCCGACGGCAGTACTGGAAGGAGCAGCCCGAGCGCGTGAAGGCCTTCGTGGCGGCGGTGCGTGAGGGCTGGCGGACCTACCTGGACACCCCGGGGCCGACCAACGCGCTCATGGGCAAGCTGAACACGACGATGGACGCGGAGACGTTCGCCTCGGCGGCCGAGACGCAGAAGCCGCTCATCGAGACGGACGAGACGCGGGCCCGGGGACTGGGGACGATGAGCCGCGAGCGGTGGGAGCAGCTGGGCCAGCAGCTCGTGGACCTGAAAATCATCGAGAAGGCGCCCCCGGTGGACGAGTTCCTGCTGCCGGAGTTCACCGGCTCACGGCCATGAGTGACCTGCTGGAACGGCTCGCGCGGGAGGACTTCTTCGAGAACGTCACGTTCTCGAATGAGGACCTCCAGAACGCCGACCTGCGCGGCAAGGAGTTCTATCGGTGCACGTTCGAGAACTGCCAGCTCCAGGAGAGTCGCTGGAAGGGAGCGACTCTCGAAGCCTGCGTCGTCCGTGGCTGTAACGCCACGCGCGCGCAGGTCGCCGAGGCGCGGTTCCGGGGCGTGCGCTTCGAGGACTCCAAGCTGATGGGGATTGACTGGAGCGGGGTGGCCTCCAACCCCGAGCTGGGCTTCGAGGGCTGTGGCCTGTCCTATTGTTCCTTCGTCGGACTCAGCCTGCGGCAGGTCTCCTTCCTCCGGTGTGCCGCGCGAGAGGCGAACTTCTTCGACCTGGACCTGACGGACGCGGACTTCACGGGAGCGGACCTCAGCGACAGCAACTTCCGTGGCTGCACCCTCACCCGGACCGACTTCTCCGGCGCGACGGGCGTATTCCTCGACCCCGCTCGCAACAAGCTGAAGGACACGCGTGTCCCGGTGGAAGCGGTGGTCGGGCTGGCCAGGACGCTGGGCATGCTCGTGACGGGCTACCACGATGACGTGCCGAAGCGGGCGGGGCGGAAGAGCCGCTGAACCGGAACGCCTCCCTCCGTGCGAGCAGGGAGGCGTCGGAGCGGCCCTCGCTACTTCCGCATGAAGTGCTTGCCGCTGTTGTCGTCGAGGTACGTGCGGCCGTTCAGTTGGTAGGCGAGGTCGAAGACCACCGGCTTGCCCACCGGGAGCGCCGCGTCGGGGAGGACCCAGATGCGGTGTCCCTCGGGGTCGCTCTTCCCCGTGTCCTTGAGCGGCGCCTCCTGGAGCTGGCCGGGGACGCCCTTGTCCAGCAGCCGGTAGCGCACGCGGACCTGCGTGGCCCGCGGATGGACGGCCAGCCCCTGCTGGCGCGCGCTCCCGTTCGCCGCGGATGACAGCTCGTGTGGCCGGACGTCCCGCGTCAGGAACCGGAACGCGTAGTTCCGCCCGTAGTCGCTGTCGTAGTGCACCTGGCCATCGCTGCTCCGGTAGTCGAACCAGACGATGACCTCCTCCGCGTCCGGAGGAATGACGAGCTCCTGGAACAGCATCGAGCCGTAGCCCAGCGGGTCCTTGTCGACGTGCCGGAGGATGCCGGCGGGCGACCACAGCACCTTGTCCTGCACCGGGCCTTGCTCGGAGAACTTCACGTGCGCGGTGATGGGCTGGGCGGGCGCCCCGAAGAGGTAGTCGCGCGCCAGCGGCATCCGGTGCGGGTCGTAGTAGATGCTGAGCTTGCCCCCGGGCGTGAGGTCGCCTTCGAGCCGCTGATTCCAGGTATGGGTGAAGTACAGCGCGGCGGGTTTGCCGAGTCCGTGTCGTGAAAGCATGGAACCCTCGTGTATGGGATTGCCCGAGCCGGCTACTGGTACATCGCCGTCACCGTGACATCCGGTTGCGTGTCGAAGAGCTTGATGAACGTGACCTGGATGCTCTCGTTCCAGTAGTACGCGTTCTGCTGGGAGCCCGAGAGGCTGTTGGGGTCTCCCACGTTGGGGAGGTTCGCGTTGCCCAGTGTGACGGAGGAGGGCGCCCGCGTGCCCACCAGCGCGATGTAATAGAAGCGCTCGTTCGGCGTGTACCGGTCATACACGCGCTTCACCCGGATCTTCTGCCCGCTGGGGATGCCCTGGTGGCTGACTTCCGTGCACCGATAGGCCTTTTCGAGCTCCGCCTCCGTGGTGACGCCGTCGTCCTGGTACAGCGTGTACGTGCTGTCCGGTCCCGGGTAGATGTTGAGGGTGAGCGGGTTCGTATCCAGCTCGCCCACGTACTGCTCCAGCTCGCGGAAGGGCAGGATGGCGCCGGCGCGCACGTAGATGGGCACCTCGCCCAGGTCCGCGACCCAGTTCTGGATGAGCGTCCCGCCGTTCACGGGCGCATCGAGCGGGGCCTTGTTGTCCTTGAACGCGTACCACTGGCTGCCCGCTGGCAGGTACACGGAGCGGGTGGCCACCGGCGGGTTGCCCGTGCCCGGCGTGATGACCGGCGCCACGAGGAAGTCGCGGCCGATGAAGAACTGGTCGTTCAAGTAGTCGTAGACGCGCGGGTCCTGCGCGTCGTTGAGGAAGAGCGCCCGGGCGATGGGCAGGCCCGTCTGCGTCGCCTGGTACATGGCGTCGTAGTAGAGCTGCAGCATGCGGTAGCGCAGCTCCACGTACGTGCGGCAGTGCGTGGGCACGGGCTCGCCGTAGGCGTACGGCTCCTGGAACTGCTTGGTGTAGCCGTCGTAGTGGTTGCGGTACCAGGGCAGGAACGAGCCGGCCTGCATCCAGCGCGTGAGCAGCTCGTAGTCGGTGACGCCGCCCTGCACGCGGGCGCCATGGAACGGCGTGCCAACGATTTCAGTCGGCGTGGTGCTCCCGGAGCCGTTGGCGAAGCCGCCGATGTCGCAGCCCGAGATGGGGATGCCCGACAGGCCGAGGTTGAGCACCTCCGGGATGTTGATGCGCAGGAAGTCCCAGCTCGACGCGGAGTCTCCCGTCCACAGGCCCGCGTAGCGCTGCATGCCCGCGTAGCCCCCGCGCGCGATGATGAAGTTGCGCCGGTCCGGACGCAGGACGTTGATGCCCTCCCAGGTGGCCTGGAGCAGCAGCAGCACGTACGCGTTGTGCATCATCGCGTTGGGCACGTACGTGGTGCCGTTGTTCGTCTCCATCGACAGGGGGAAGGTCTGATACGGCGAGTCACCGCTCTTCGCGATGGCCGGGCAGGTCATGTCCTGCCAGATCATGTCCATGTCCACCGTCTGGATGAGGTGCGAGTACTGCTCGCCCCAGACCTTGCGCACCTCGGCGCGGCCGAAGTCCGGGTAGTTGCCGGGTGCGCCGAGCGGCATGCCGCCGCTGTCCTGCAGCAGGGGAGGGTAGGGATAGGGATTGGTTCCCGCGTTCGTGCCGTAGGAGACCTGCCCTTCGTACAGGTTGGGGTTGGGTCCCTCGTTGGCGCGGGTGTTGTAGATGAGCCCGTTCATCGACAGCAGCGCCTCCCGCTGCGTGTAGGGGGTCTCCTTCCCGTTCTCGTCCAGCGTGTTGTCCGTCAGCAGCGGGGTGATGTTGGTGCTGCACTTGAACCCCAATTGGTGCAGCCCGGCCATCATCTGCGGCGCGTTGGGGAACTTCACCTCGCTGCTGGTGAAGGTGCGGTAGTTGTTCTGGAAGTCCACGTCGATGTGGAGCCCATCGATGGGAATCCGCGCGTCACGGTAGGCCCGGGCCACGCCTTCCAGCGTGGGCCGGTCGTAGTAGCCGTAGCAGCCCTGGTGGTAGCCGAAGACATACTTCGGCGGCATCGTGGGCCGGCCCGTCAGCGCGGTGTACTGCTGGATGACCGCGGCGGTGTCGTCCCCCGCCATGAAGTAGTAATCCATGTCCCCGTACAGCGCGCCGAAGTAGTACTTCCCGCGCATGTCCGAGTAGTCACTCGCGCCGATGTTGAAGTACGACTGGGCGGGGTTGTCGAAGAAGATGCCGTAGCTGTAGGCCTGACCGGCGTAGTCCCCCTGGGGCGAGGGGTTGTTCTCCAGCACCAGCGGCACCGAGCAGTACAGCGCCTCGCTGGGGTTGAGCGGGCCGCCCTCGTTGTTCGACGGCACGGGGCCGGACGAGTAGATGAAGTTGTCGTAGTTGAAGAACGTCATCGTGAATTCGTTCTTCAGCACCTGCGCGCCGGCCTTCTCCCCGAAGCCGCAGTAGCGGGCGCCGTTGGGGTACACCTTGAAGTTGGCGACGACCTGCTGGCCGGGGATGTAGACGAGGTTCTTCCCGGGCTGGTCGGCGTTGATGAGCTGGTTTCCCCGGTACACGAGGACGCGGTACGGCTGCAGCTGGATCTCCACCCGCATCTTGCCGGTGTCCACGACGATGGCCTGGTCATCGTCCCGGACGACGTTCAGGTTCACCGGGCCCAGGGCGCGGTTGACCACCGCCACCGAGGTCTCCACCGAATAGTCGAACCCCGGCGCGGGGTTGAACCGCACGCGGAAGCACGTGGGAGACAGGAAGGACAGCTGACACGAGACGGCGTTCTCCGCGGCCGTGAGGGTGAAGACATTCCCACTGCGTGAATGGGTGATGACGTTGCCGAACGAGGTCCAGCCATCGTTGTTGGGGGTGAAGGCGTTGACGTTGACGAATTGGTAGCTGTCGGCGGGGGCGTAGGAGCGTGCGGCGGGGGCGGCGCTCTTCTGCGGAAGCGCGGTGGGCTTGGACAGGGCTTTGGTCATGGGGAATCACCAATGGAGGGCGGACGCCCTCCAGGGACGCACAGGGGACACGGGCCGACTTGTGGGGGTGGGAGTTCGGAGGCAAGTCTGGAGTCGAGGAACGGATGACTGCAGAGCAGGACTTGCCTGGAGCCCGCTACGTCAGGGCATGACTTCCGGGTGACGGCGAATGCGTCTGGGCTTTCGCGTCACGCCAGGAATTCTTCGCTGCGGGGCTCCCGACTGTCAACGCACGGGAACCCCGTTCCCCGGTCAGAGGCTGATGATCTTTTGCGGTCAGGTTGCGAAAAAAAGACAGTCGCTGACTTGCATTCGCCTACTCGCCGTGCCGCTCCGCGTTCGCGATGATGGCGTCACGGGTGAACCGGGCGAGCCCCGGGCGCACGCGGTCGATGCTCTCCGTGAAGCGGGAGTCGCCCACGTACATCTCCGCCAGCCCGCGGTGCATGACGTAGGAGCACGGGTAGAACCACTGGGAGATGTGCTGCCGCCACGCCTCCGCCAGGTCCATGGCCGCTGCTTCCGTGGGCGCGCGGCCCGCGCCCAGCAGCTCGGCCAGCTCCTTCTGGATGCGGTCCAGCTCCGCCTTCATGCGCTGCCAGTCCTGCTTCGTGTAGCGCGCCGTCCTGCGGGCGGATTCCTTGTAGGCCTCCGTGTCGCCCCAGCGCTCCTTCACCTCGGCCTCGTACTTCGTCGGGTCGAAGTCGCCGAACGCCTCGAACATCTTCTCCTGGTCCATGCTCGTTCCCTTCTCCAGTGCGTCGAGCGCCGCGTCCACGGCGCCCAGCAGCGCGTCCAGCCGTGCGGACCGTTCCGACAGCAACTGCCGCTGCATCAGCAGGGCCGAACGCAGGTCGAAGGAGGGATCTCCCAGGATGCGGCGAATCTCCTCCAACGGGAACCCCAGCTCCCGGAAGAAGAGCACCTGTTGCAACCGCTGCAGGTCCGCCTGGGTGTACAGCCGGTACCCGGCCTCGCTGCGCTCCGAAGGGCGCAGCAGGCCGATTTCGTCGTAATGATGCAGCGCCCGGACACTGACCTTCGCCAGGCGTGCCACCTGACTCACCGTAAGGGCCATATCCCTCCACCTCTGGAGACAAGGTGTAGGGTCTCACGTCGCGTGAGGGTCAAGCCCCCCCGGGTTCGATTCAGACCAGCCGGCTCCAGATGAACGCCGGCAGGGCCACGCCCAGCACCACCCCGGTGTAGGCCTTCCAGTGCTTCGGGCCGAGGATGGGGGTGAGGAGCTGCTCGACCAGGAAGGCGCCCAGGCCCACCTTCACCAGGTTCATCGCCTGGTTCGAGTCGAGCAGGTAGGACACCCCCGCCGCGAGCCACAGCGCGCCCACCGCGGTAATCGAGCCCACCTTGATCCACCAGCGGCGGTTCGACGCCGTGGGGTCCATGTCCTGGTGGACCTTCTTGGCCGCGTCGAAGCGACCGTTGCGCATCTGATGGGCGAAGACGGCACCCGAGGCCGTCCAGAAACCGCCCGCTCCCAACATCGTCGCCAGTCCCACGTCCATGCTGCTGTCCCCTTTGCTCACAGGAAGGATTGGCAGCGTCCGCAGGACCCCTCAGGGGCCGAGAGCGGAACGCCGCGTCGTGTGTCCGGGAAGCTTCCGTCCATGCGCGGGGCGGGCTCGCCCGGCCGTCCCACCCCGCGCGGGGGCTCAGGTCGAGTCCCCCATGCCCACGAGGGACCGCTGCCGCTCGGCCAGCTCCTTCACCACCCGCAAGGTGGAGAGGGTTTCCTGGCCCACCATGTGACGGGCCCGCTGGTGCGAGTCGGGCTCCAGCTCGAGCGTGTGCTCCGCCGTCACCACCACCGTGTCGCCCACCGGGTCGAGCAGCCAGGCGCCCTGGTGCGAGCGGACGAGGGGGTGCGAGTGCACCTGCTCGTATTCGATGCGCCGGCCCTCGTCATCCCGGCGGATGATGCGACACACGCGCGTCCGCGAGGGGCCCGCCGCCTCCAGCTCGAAGTCCTGGTAGGTGTGCGTCCGCTCCCGCAGCGTGACGCGCCTCACGTGGGGCAGCAGGCTCGGCCAGCGGTCCACCTCCCACAGCAGGGCGTGGACGAACTCGGCGGGAGCATGGATGGTCACCGACTCCGAGAAGCAGAGGCTCTCCGGCTGGGCGAGGGCAATCTTCTGGTAGCGGGCGTACGGGGCCGTGGGGTTGCGCTGGATGAGCGCATCCAGCGCCTCGGGGGAGTCGGCCTCGATGAGCCACAGGCCCGCGGCCATTCCGGCGCGCACGAAGGCGTGCTTGAGGTGGCCGGAGGCGAACAGCTCCTGGATGTATTCGTGTCCCCGGTTGACGGTCTCCAGGTACGTGGGGATGGGGAGGTCGCCCGGAGCGGCCTCGGTCAGGACGGCGAACAGCATGGGTGGGTTCTCCGGTAGGGGGTCAGGCGTTCTCGGCCATCGCGTGGGTGAGGTTGCCCAGGCTCTGCAGGGCCATGAGCGGAAAGACCTGGGACTTCTGGAACATCGACAGCGGGCCCATGAGGACGAGGCGGTGCAGCTCCTCGTGCGACGCGACGTCGAAGATGAGGACGTTGCCTCCGCCGCCACGCCGGACGAAGTACGAGTGCAGCTTTCCCTCGGCCCTCAGGCCCAGGTAGTAGCGCCGCTCGCGCTCTCGGAGTTCCTCCACGTGCGAAGCGGACAGGTGGCGTGGGTCTTCCTGGGTGATGCAGGCAATCAACATGCTCATGCTCCTGTGGGGATGGCGGACGGGCCCTTCTGGGACGCCGCGCTCTGCTGGGCCTTCTCGCGGAGCAGGCGCCGCAAGGGCTTTCCGGCGCCGCTCCGGGGAAGGGCGTTGACGAACTCGATGCGGGCGATGCGCTTGTAGCCAGCGAGCCGCGGGTTCACCTCCGCGAGGATGCGCTCGGGCTCCAGCGCGCCGGGCCTGGGGACGACGAAGGCGTAGGGGAGCTGCTCGTCATGGCCCACGTCCAGGGCCACCACGAGGCAGTCCTTCACGGCGGGGTGCTCCTTGAGGACGGCCTCCAGCTCCGCGGGCGCGATGCTGTGCCCCTGGTGCTTGATGACGTCCTTGAGCCGGTCCACGTAGTGGAGGAAGCCCTCGTCGTCGACGAACACCAGGTCTCCCGTGTAGAGCCAGCCGTCGCGCAGCGCGCGGCGCGTCTCCTCCTCGCCCTTCCAGTAGCCGCGCATCACCTGCGGCCCGCGGATGCAGAGCTGGCCCACGGTGCCGGGGGACACCTCCTGCTCGCCAGTGGCGGTGTCGACGATGCGCTGCTCGGTGTCCGGCACCGGAAGACCGCAGGCGCCCGGAGGCCCCTGGTAGCCGGCGAACACCGGCGTGGCGTGCGTGAGGGGCGAGGCCTCCGTCAGCCCGAAGCCCTGCAGCACGGGGATGCCGAGCCGCGTGCTCGCCTGCCGGGCCACGCGCACGTCCAGGCTGGAGGCGCCGCTGCTGATGAACCTCAGCCGGGGGGCCCGCAGGGACTCCAGGTCCTCCAGCGCCGTCAGCGCGGCGACCATGGGCGTCACGGTGTAGAGCTGGGTGGCCTCGTGCTCCCGGGCCAGGTGCATCAGGTGCCGCGCGTCCCAGCGGTCCAGCAGCACCTGGGTGGCGCCGGAGGCCATGCTGGCGCCCAGGTGCATGCTGAGCAGCACCGGCAGCCCGTTGAGCAGCACGTCCGCTTCGGTGACGTGGTGCGCGGCGACGAACTGCAGCGCGTTGCTCACCAGATTGCGGTGGCTGAGCATCACTCCCTTGGGGAGCCCGGAGGTGCCGCTGGAGTAGGGGATGGACAGGACGGCGTCCGCGTCGACCTCCACCTCGGGGAACGGCCAGGGAGGCTGGCGGGCGGCCAATTCCAGCAGCGCGTCGTCTCCGGAGGCGGCGCCCGCGAAGCCCACCCGCCGGCGCAGCCCGGGGAGGCGCTCGCGCAGGCCCGCCGCCAGCACGTACATGTCGCCCGTCAGCACCGCGGCGACGGCCTCCGTGTCGCGGAGCTGGTGCTCGATTTCGCGGGGGCCATAGAGCGGATTGATGGGCGTCACCACCGCGCCCACCCGCGAGATGGCCAGGAAGGTGATGAGCGCCTCCGGCCGCAGGCAGGCGGTGAGGGCGACGACCTCGCCGGGCCGCACGCCCAGCTCGTCGCGCAGCACGTGGGCGACGGCGTCCGTCAGCGCGTCCAGCGCGCGGAACGTCAGGGAGATGCCGCCATGGCGGAGCGCGTCCCGGTGCGGGCTCCGGCGGGCGGTGGCCCGGAGCAGCTCGTCATAGCGGTGGCCCGGCGGGGTGAAGGGCGGGCGTGTCAGCGTCATCAGCTCGCGGACGGAGGTGCGGCCCCGCTCGCTGGCCACCTTGAGCGCCCGCAGCTCCTCGCGGCTGCTCCCGTCGAGGACCTTCCGGAGCCACTGCTCGGCGTCGTGCGCGGTGGCGAAGCGGTCCGAGCCGCCGGCCACCGTGCAGTCCCGGATGAGCACGACGCGACAGCCGAAGCCGGGCTCGGACACCACCTCCCAGGAGCCGCTCACGGCGGTCAGCGGGGGCAGGGGAGACTCCTGCTCGAAGTCGATGCGGTAGCCGGTGGGTGACAGCACGCGCCGGGAGCGGGCGGTGTGCGTGCCACCTCCAATGCGGGCCGTGAGCTCGATGCGCATCGTGCGCTCGCCCTGCTCCAGGACGGACGCGGCCACGCAGCTCGGGAAGATCTCCGGCCAGCGGTCCACCGCGAGGATGAGCTCGAAGACCCGGGCGGGCTCCTGGCGAATCCAGGTGGAGTGCTCCAGTCGGAAGGATGCGGTTTCGGACATGTGGGGGATGCCTCTCTCCAATCAGGCGGGCGCGGCGTTCTGCCTCGCCCAGCCATTCATTGGAGTGAGGGCGGGCACCTTGTGATTCGTCCCCGCGCGCGAAGTCCATCCATCACACGCGCCGCGCATTCCCTCCATCCGACGTGACGAAAGACCGACCCGGTCTTCCACAAAGGATGAACATGCGATTCCCGCCCCAACTCCTTGCAGCGCCGTCGTCGCCGTCGGGCGTGACGAAGTCCTGGCGGCCCACGCCCATCCAGGCGCTGTGCACCCCGCTCATCCACCGGATGCGTCTCAGCGGGCTGGACTGGGATGACATCCGCTCCTGCCTGACAGCGCTCGGAGATGCTCCGCTCCTGGAGGAGCAGGCTCTGTGGCACGACGTCTGGACCTCGCGCGGGCACGTCTGCGAGGCGCGCTCCATGGAAGCCGCCGTCATGCGCGAGCGCGCCACCCAGCGGCGGATGCTCCTGCGCTCCGCGGCGTGCCACCACTTCGCGCAGCTGCCCTTCTTCGACAACCCCGAGGCGAAGTTCATGACCCGGCGGCGGGTGACGCGCCTCTTCGAGTGCGCCCGCCCGTTGCTTCCTCATGAAGTGCAGTCGCTGCGCGTCCCTCATGGCGACTTCACGCTGCCCGCGTATCTGCTGCTGGCCGGCACCGGGGAGTGCACCCCGTGCGTCCTCCTGGTGAACGACCTGGGCAGCGCCAAGGAGGTGGAGCTGCATGCCCTGGCGGAGGAGTTCCTCGCGCACGGTGTCTCCGTGCTGCTCTTCGACGGGCCCGGCCAGGGCGAGCTGTCGGGGCTCCGCCGTCTCCCGGTGGCGTTCGAGCAGGTCGTCACGTCGGTGCTGGACGGCGTGAGCGAGCACCCCCGGGTGGACTCCGGGCGGCTCGGCATCTGCGGGCTCGGCCACGGCGGCTACCTGGCCGCGCGGGCCGCCGCGCTCCTTCCGGAGCGGCTCCGGGCCTGCATCAGCATCTCGGGCGGATACGACCACGCGCACTACGCGCGGCTGCCCGAGCTGGTGCGCGCGGAGCTGAAGTACGCGTACTGCGAGCGCTCCGCGGACGCCATGGAGCGGCTCGCCCGGAGCGAGCTGAGCCTGCGCGAGGTGCCGAGGCTCGACGCACCCCTGCTCGTCGTCCAGGACACCGAGGACCCCACGTGGCCTCGCGCCTCCAGCCTCCAGCTCCTGGAGTGGGCCCGGGGCGACCGGGACTTCCTGTGCACCACGCTCGAGCAGCTCGCGAGCGCCCGCCTCGGTCCCTGGATGGCACGCGCCCTTCCAGCCGCGGGCGCCTGATTCCTCCGGTCCACGTCACATCCGGGCCCCGGCCCGCTCTCTTTGAAAGCCCCCACATGCAAACCCACCCCTCACGAAACGTCCCCCACCTGGTGGACCTGAGCGTCCCCGTGGATGCGAATCACTGGGAACCCGACGTCATCCGCTGCGAGTACATCGACCACCGGCGCGGCGCGGACCTGCTGGGCAGCGCGCTCATCCACTCCCGGGGCCGCGGCTCGCGGCTCGCCAAAGCGCGCGAGTGGCTCAAGCACAAGCTCGGCTTCGGCGTGGACCACCGCGACTTCCCGGACGGCAAGGGCCTGTCGCTCATGCGCTACACGCTGACGACCCACACGGGCACGCACATGGACGCGCCCTTCCACTACGGCGACGTGGACGCGAACGGAGACCGCGCGCGCACCATCTGCGAGGTGCCGCTGGAGTGGTGCTTCCGGGACGGCGTGGTGCTGGACGTGCGCGGCGAGCCCGGTGACGGCCCCGTCACGCGGGACGAGGTCATCGAGGAGCTGGAGCGCATCGACTACACGCTCAAGCCGCTGGACGTGGTGCTGCTGCGCACCGGGGGCGACCTGCACGTGGGCAGGCCCGGCTACTTCACCCACTTCCGCGGCGTCACCGAGGCGGCCACGCGCTGGCTGGTGGAGCAGGGCATCCGCGTCATCGGCATCGACAGCTTCGGCTTCGACGCGCCCTTCCACCAGATGCTGGAGGACTACGTGCGCACGAGAGACCCGCGTGCGCTCTGGCCCGCGCACCTCTTCGGCCGGAAGAAGGAGTACTGCCAGCTGGAGCGGCTCGCGAACCTCGACAAGCTCGAGCGGCCCCACGGCTTCAAGGTGTCCTGCTTCCCCATCAAGCTCGCCCGCGCGGACGCCGCCTGGTGCCGCGTGGTGGCCCTCTTCTGAAACACCCCCCTCACACACCAGGAGCAGTCCGCATGTACCGAATGAAGCACCAGATTGAGATTGATGCGCCCGTCCACGTCGTCTTCGACCTGATTCGCTACGTCGAGTGCTGGCCGGCCATCTTCCCGCCCTGCAAGGCGGCGCGCATCGTCGCGGAGGAAGGCGCCCGGCAGGTCATCGAAATCTCCGCGCTCGCCAACGGCCAGCCCATGAGCTGGCGGTCGGAGCGGGAGGTCCACCCCGACGTGCGGCACATCTCCTTCCGGCAGGTGCGGCCCTCGCCGCTGCTGGAGCGCATGGAGGGCGACTGGCACTTCCACGCGCTGCGCTCGGGAACGCTGGCCGTGCTGGAGCACCGCTTCGCGGTGAAGGCGCAGCCCCACGGCCTCGTGGAGGGCGTCACGACGCAGCAGGAGGCACTCGATTTCATGGTGCGCTCCACGGACGACAACAGCCAGAAGGAGCTCCAGGCCCTCAAGCAGTTCCTGGAGTCGAAGGAGCGGGCGGGCCGCAAGCAGGAGGCGCCGCCGCGCGCGGAGTTCGAGGAGAGCCTCACCATCTCCGCGCCTCCGGAGCGCGTCTACGCGCTGCTCCAGCAGGCGACGGGCTGGCCGGAGCTGCTGCCCCACTGCCGCGCCGTGGACATGCGCTACGACGACGGGCGCAACCAGGAGTTCGTGATGACGGTGGAGGTGCGCGGCAGCGAGGAGCGCATCCGCACCATCCGCCGCTGCAACACCCACGGCCGCAACATCACCTACTTCCAGCCCGAGCCGCCCCCGGTGCTGCGTGAGCACACCGGCGAGTGGCGCGTGGAGCCCGTCCCCGGCGGCGTGCGCGTCGTGTCGTGGCACGCCGTCGAGCTCGCGCCGGAGAAGGCACGCGAGATGTGGGGCGACATCGGGACGGACGAGGCGCTGCGCCGGGTCGCCAACGCCATCAACGCCAACAGCCTGGGAACCATGAAGGCCATCAAGGCTCGCGTGGAAGCGTGAGCACGGAAGGAAGCACCACACCATGACGGGAACGAAGGACATGAACAAGGACACGCAAAAGGTCGCGCTCATCACCGGCGCGGGACGAGGCATCGGACAGGCCGCGGCGCTGCGGCTGGCGCGGGACGGGTACAGCGTGGGGTTGCTGGCGCGCTCCCGGGAGCAGCTGGAGGAGACGGCCGCCGCCGTGCGCGAGGCGGGGAGCCGGGCGGCCATCGCCGTGTGCGACGTGCGCTCGGCGGACGCGGTGCGGGAGGCGGTGCACGCCATCGTCTCCGAGCTGGGCCCGGTGAGCGTGCTCGTCAACAACGCGGGGCGCGGCGGCGGCGGCATCACCGCGAAGATGGAGGACGACCTCTGGCGGGAGGTGGTGGACACCAACCTCAACAGCATCTTCTACGTCACCAAGGCGGTGCTCAACGAGAACACCGGTGACGCGCTGGAGTCCATCATCAGCATCGCCTCCACGGGCGGCAAGCAGGGCGTCATCTACGCGGCGGCGTACAGCGCGTCCAAGCACGGGGTGATTGGCTTCACCAAGTCGCTGGCGCTGGAGCTGGCGCCGCGGGGCATCACCGTCAACGCGGTGTGCCCGGGCTTCGTGGAGACGGAGCTCGGCGGCCAGGCGCGGCGCAACTACGCGCGGCTGTGGGGCGTGGACGAGGAGAACGCCCGAAAGCGCATCGAGCAGCGCGTGCCCATGGGCCGCTACATCCAGCCGGACGAGGTCGCGGAGATGGTCGCGTACCTCGCGTCCCCGGGCGCGAAAGGCATCACCGGCCAGGCCCTGAACATCTGCGGCGGGCTCGGCAACTACTAACCCCACACGAGACAGCAGCGCGGGAGACGCGAGTGAAAGTCAGGGACATGAAGCAGCGACGACGGGTCGTCGTCACGGGCATCGGAATCGTCGCCCCCAACGGGGTGGGCAAGCAGGCCTTCTGGGCCAACGCGATGGCGGGGCGCTCCGGTGTCCATCCGGTGGAGGTGTTCCCCACGCGGGGGTTCAAGAGCCGCATCGCCGGACAGGCGCTGGATTTCGATCCGTTGGCGCAGGGGCTGACGGCGGAGCAGGCACGCCGGCTGGACCGGTACATCCAGTTCGCGCTGGTGGCGGCCCGCGAGGCCGTGGCGGAGTCGGGGCTCGAGAACGCGCAGGTGGACAAGGAGCGCGTGGGCGTGTGCGTGGGCAACGCCATCTGCGGCACGCCGCTCATGGAGCGGGACTTTCTGGTGCTGACGGAGCGCGGGACGCGGCCCATCGCGCCGGAGAAGGTCCGGTCCACGCTCTACCAGGCGGCCACCTTCAACGTGGCGTCGGCGGAGGTGGCCAGCCGCTACGGCGCGCTGGGGCCGAGCACCGCGCTCACCACCGGCTGCACCGGAGGGCTGGATGCCATTGGCTTCGCGTTGGACTGCATCCGGAACGGCGACGCGGACGTGATGATCGCCGGGGCGGCGGAGGCCCCCATCACCCCGGTGGCCATGGCGGCCTTCGACGTCATCGGCGCGCTGTCCAAGCGCAACGACGCGCCCCAGAAGGCCTCGCGGCCGTATGACAAGAACCGCGACGGCTTCGTCCTGGGCGAGGGCGCGGGCATCCTCATCCTGGAGGAACGCTCGCACGCGCTGCGGCGTGGGGCGCCCATCCTCGCCGAGGTGCGGGGCTTCGGCTCCTGCAACAACGCCTTCCACATGACGGACCTGCCGGCGGATGGCGCGGCGCTCGCGCGCTCCCTGCGGCTGGCCCTGGACGACGCGGGGATGCGGGGGACAGAGGTGGACTACGTGAGCGCTCACGGCAGCTCCACCGCGCAGAACGACGCCAACGAGACGGCGGCGCTCAAGAGCGTGCTCGGCGCGCACGCGTACGAGGTGCCCATCAGCTCGCTGAAGTCCATGTGCGGCCACCCGCTGGCGGCGGCCAACGCCCTGGAGGCGGTGTCGTCGGTGCTCACGCTCACGCGGGGCGAGCTACCGCCGACCATCAACTACGAGACGCCGGACCCGGCGTGCGACCTGGACTACGTGCCCAACGAGGGCCGCCGCAAGCAGGTCGACGTGGTGCTCAAGGGCGCCAGCGGGTTCAGCGGGATTCACAGCGCCCTGGTGCTCACGCGCCCGGACTACGAGGGAGGTCTTTCATGAGTCGTCGAGTGGTGGTGACGGGCATCGGCTTCGTGGCGCCCGGCGGCATCGGGCAGGGGGCCGTCTGGGACAACATCCGCGCGGGGAGGGGCGCCATCCGGCGCGTCACCCGGTTCGACCCCACGGGCTACCCGAGCGCGCTGGCGGGCGAGGTGGATGGGTTCAACCCCACCGACTTCATGCCCATGCGGCTGGCGCGCAAGCTGGACCCGTACACGCAATACGCGGTGGCGGCGTCGCAGCTCGCGCTGGACGACGGACGGATGGATCTGGAGCGGGTGGACCGCGAGCGCATGGGCGTCTTCGTGGGCAACTGCTTCGGCGGGTGGGACTTCACGGACCGCGAGCTGCGCAAGCTGCACACGCAGGGCGTCAAGGAGGTGAGCCCCTTCCAGGCCACGTCCTGGTTCCCCGCCGCGCCGCAGGGGCAGATCTCCATCCACTTCGGGCTGCGCGGGTTCAGCAAGACGGTGTGCGGTGAGCGGGCCAGCGGGCACATCGGCATCGCGCTGGCGGCGCGGAGCATCGCCAGCGGGCAGTGCGACGTGAGCCTCGCGGGCGGCGCCGAGGCCCCCATCACGCCCTTCACGTACCTGGCCTGCGGTACCGAAGGCGTCCTCGTGGGCCCGGACACGCCCGCGGACGGCGCATACCGCCCCTTCGACGCGGGACGGCGGGGCCTCGTGCCCGCCGAGGGCGCGGCCTTCCTGCTGCTGGAGGAGCTGACGCACGCGCTGGAGCGCAGGGCGCCCATCTACGCGGAGGTGCTCGGCTTCGGGCTCTCGAACGACGCGTGCCACCCCGCGCTGCTGCCGCCCGAGGAGCGCCACCTGTCGGTGGCGATGCGCAAGGCGCTGGAGGACGCGGACGTGACGCCGGACGCCATCTCGTACGTGCTGGCGGACGGGCTGGCCACGCCGGAGGGAGATCGTCAGGAGGCGGCGGCCCTGCGCAAGGTGTTCGGCTCCGAGCGGCGCGTGCCCGTCTCGGTGCCGAGGACGATGACGGGGCACCTGTACGGGGCGGCGGGCGCCCTGGATGCCGGGCTGGCGGCGCTGTCCATCCAGCACGGCGAGGTGCCGCCCACGGTGGGCACCCGGACGGTGGATGCGTCGCTGGACGTCTCGCTCGTCACGGAGACCACCACGCCCGAGCGCGTGGACCACGTGATGCTCAACGGCCGCGGCTCCGGTGGGCTCAACGCGTCGCTCATCATCAGCCGCTTCGCGCGGGCCTGAACGGCTTCACCCAAGGACACGGAGGAGAAGAAAGCCATGCTGGAAGAGGAGAAGAAGGTGCGCGAGGTGCTCGCCGGACTGCTGGGCCGGAACGAAGCGGAGTTCGAGCCCAACGCGTCGCTGAAGGACGACTTCGACGTGGACTCCACGGAGATGGTGGAGATCGTCACCATGATGGAGAAGGCCTTCGCGCGCCCGCTCGGCGAGGGCGCGGAGAAGAAGATCCACACCGTGCGGGACATCTACGCCCTGGTGGGCGCGGGCGCCCGGTGAGGACGCCTCATTCCCGGCCGGAGGGCGGTGTCCTCCGGCCGGGAGGGGAGACGGGGATGATCATCGGCTTGGGAACGGACCTGTGCGGCATCGAGCGCATCGCCGGCATGATGGCGCGCACCGAGGGCCGGTTCGAGGCGCGGGTCTTCACCGAGGCGGAGCGGGCCTACTGCCAGGCGCGGGGCGAGCCGGCCCAGCACTTCGCGGCGCGCTTCGCGGCGAAGGAGGCGGTGCTCAAGGCGCTGGGCGCTCCGGAAGGGCTGTCCTGGCACGAGCTGGAGGTGTTCCACACCCCCGAGGGCCGTCCCGCGCTGAGGCTGCGCGGCGCCGCGAAGGAGGCCGCGGAGCGGCTCGGCGTGCAGCGGCTCCACCTGACGCTGACGCACAGCGAGGGAATGGCGGTGGCCACCGTCATCGCCGAGAGCTGAACGTGCGCATCACGAACGTGCCGCCGGACGCTCCATCCGGGTGAAGCCAACGGGAATGAAAGGCACCATGCACTCACCCAACACGAATCTCGTGGTCCAGACCGCGAACGAGAAGAACCGCGGCATCTCCATCCTCGCGAGCTCGCTGTTCCGTCAGCTCGTGGCCCATGGGTACACACCGTCCCACGTCGTCAACCTGACCACCGAGCTGCTGGACCTGCTCTCGACGTCGCTGCGGAGCGCGGCAAGCCCGGCGATGGAGCCCGTGCCCATCCCCGTGCGCACGGACAGTTCGGACACGGGGACTACGGGGTAGGGGAGGCCAGCGCCGCCTGGCGCGCCCACTCCGCGCCGAGGAACATCGGCAGGAAGTGCGGAAAGGCGCGGTGCGGGTTGCGCCGCGTCACCGTGTCCTTGATTCGCGCGAGGGCCTCGGGTGAGGACGCTCCCCGGGGATGCTCCGCGGCGACCGCGTCCACCACGCCCTGGACGTACTCCCGCTGCTGGTCGAGCAGCTCGGGGCCGCCGGTGGGGCCGTGCCCCGGGTGGATCCACTTCGGGTTCAGTGCGCGCAGCTCGTCGAGGCGCTGCAGCCACGCGTCGGCGCTTCCGTTCTCGAACCAGCTGTGGGTGCCGTTGGCGACGAGGTCCCCGACGAAGAGGTGGCCCTCCCACTCGACGGCGACATGGGCCGGGCTGCACCCGCCGCCGAGCACGTGCGCCTTCACGGTGACTCCGCCCGCGGTCAGCTCCGTCGTATGGCGCCCGAAGCTGTCGGGCAGCGTCACGTTCCGGGGGTAGAGGGCCGTCGCGTACTTCTCGGCGAAGACGGGCGCCCACCGGGCGTGGACGTCGGGGATGCGCTCGAGGACCTGCTCAGAGGTGACGACGGGGACTCCCTGGTCCTTGACCCAGGCCGTGCCGTTGAAGCGGTCGGGGTTGGGGTGCAGGACGATGGCCAGCTTGACCTTCTTGCCGGTGGTCCACTCGCCGAAGCGGATGAGCTTGCGCAGCGCGGTCGGCACGAACTGCGTGTCGATGAGGATGAGCCCGTCGGGACCTTCAATCCAGTACGAGGAGGTCGCGAACGAAAACTGGCCCGAGATGTACTGGCCGACCCGCGCGTCGCCCTGCTCCTGCGCGGAGTTCGAGTACCAGTTGCCGTCCTCGTCGAGCGACCGGTGGGGAAAGCACCCAGGGCCGAAGATCACGGCGAGCGAGGCCACGAGCGCGAGTCTCATGGCCTTCGAGCATAGCCGCGGGCCGCTGGGGACCGTCGGGGTGACACCGTGCGTCATGTGGGACGCACGGTGCCGGGTGGACGGCTCAGAGGTGGTAGTGACCCGCGGCCTCGGGCTGGTACGGCACCTCGACGATGCGCAGGCGCTTGGACCGGCCGCCGGGCAGGGGCCAGGTGATGGACTGGCCCACGGAGAGGCCGATGAGCGCGCTGCCGATGGGGGCGAGGACGGAGATGCGGCCCTCGTCGGAGCGGGCGTCTCGCGGATAGACGAGCGTGACCTGGCGCCGCTCGCGGGTCTCCTCGTCCTCGAAGATGACGGTGCTGTTCATCGTCACCACGGTCGGGGGCACCGCCTCCGAGGCGACCACCCGAGCGCGGGCCAGCTCCCCGTCAAGCATCTCCGCGAGCTCGGCCATGCGGCCCCCTCCCTGATGGTCGATGACGTGGCGCAGACGCTCCAGGTCGGTCTCGGTCACGATGAGGGACTGCTCGCTGGTCATGTCACACGGCTCCCGAAAAAAGGGTTGGGGTAATCCCCATTCAACACCCTGGCTCGGGGATTATTCCATGACCCACCATTTGATTTCGGGGGCTCCGTCATCCGTCAGGAAGAAGACGCGCGGCGATGCGGAGACGGTGGGTCCTGCCTACATCCTGCTCATCGCATGGAAGTAGGTAGCGAGCTTCGCCTCGCATCCGGCGGGCGCGCCCGGCAGGACCTTGCAATGGCCCTTGGCGAGCTTCTCGGTGGCCGCGTTCGTCTCCTTCAGCTTCGCCTCGAAGGCCTTCAGCTCCTTCGGCTCCAGCCCGAGGAGCGGGTTCTCGGAGTCCTCGGGCTTGGAGGTCTTGGCCTCCTTGAGCTGGGCCAGCGTCTCCTGCGCGGCCTTCTGTCCCCGGGGCTGCAGTGCCTCCACGAGCGACCAGAAGGGCTTGAGGTCACCCGAGGCGAGCTGCTTCGCGAACCAGGCCCTGTGCGCGCGGACGTCCTGGGCGCACGCCATCTCCGCGAAGCCGGCCATGCTGCCGTCGTTGCCCGAGGTCCGCTCGTAGAGGTCGCAGGAGGCGGTGGTCCACCGGTTGAAGTCGGCCTGGAGCGCCATCCAGGACTTGAAGGCCTTGGGGTCCTTCTGCTTCAGCGGCACGAGGAACCCGTCCAGCTCGCGCTCCATGGCCTGCTTCAGGCAGGCGACCTGGGCGTCCGCCTCGTTGCGCATGTCGGCGGTCGTCGGGCCGTCCTCATTCTCCTGGGACTCTGGCGTCTCCGCCGAGGAGCAGGTCGCCTTGACGTAGGCCGAGATCGGCGCGTCGGGCTCCGGGTTGGCGTGGAGGGTCAGCGTCAGCGCGAGGATGAGCGGGTTCATGGGAGTCATCTCCGAGGTGCGACCCGCTATTTATTGAAACGCGCGCGCGGCGTCATCGGGTGACGCGTCACCTGCTCGCGAAGGAGATGGGGCGCGGATCGGAGCCCCGGATGCGCCAGCCCGTGTGGATGAACATCTGGCCTTCAATCCTGTCCAGCGTGATGGCGATGCCCATGCGCTCGTGGGAGGTCTCGGCGGTTTCGAGTTCAAGATGTTGCTCGCTCACCCGGTTGAGCAGGTCGACGAGCTGGCGGGAGTAGCCTTCCTCCGACTGGATGATGAGCCACTGCTTCATCCCGCGAACCCGCTGGGTGAGCACGTAGACCGTCAGGGACTTCAGCATCAGGTCGAACGTCGAACGGGGCACCTCATCCGAGAGGTGATTGGAGCGCGCGTGGACGGGCTGGGGGGCGACGGGCGTGGGGGTCAATGAATTGACGCCCCGGGTATCTTTGTCCGTGAGCACCCTCATCCACGTGTCGATCTCGCCGGCAACAGTCTGCTTCTCCTTGGGAGAGTTCGCGACGAGGGCCTGGTCGTAGAGATCGCGGAACGCTGCGGACACAGGGGGCGGGAGCCGGCCTCCAGCCCATTCGTAGGCTGCGGACTCCATCTTGCGCAGCTTCTTCGCCAGGTCTTCCTTGGAGATGTTGGCGGGAGGCGGCGGGGGCTCCTCCGGTGAAGCCGTCTGTTGCACTGGCAGCTGCTGCCGATATGCCGCGCGGAGTTCTTCGAAGTACTGCGTCAGGGTCTGGGAGGGATTCCGGATGGGAAGGATCGCGTCCGGTGCCCGCTCCAGCGCACGCCTGAATGCGGCCTCCGCGATGCGCGCGTCCTCGGACTGAGGGCCGTTGGGCTTGCCCTGGCTGAGTCTGTAGTGCAGGACGCCTTTCATCAGATCCAGCCAGAGGCGTTCCCGGTCGGTGTTGGAGGTGAAGCGCTCCGCCCTGGGCAACATCTCGATCGCCGCCTCGAACTCCAGGGCGTCGTACTGACGAGCGATTCTCGGGATGAAGCGGTTGGGGCTCTTGGGAAAGGTCGTCTCGGCGCCCGCGGCGTGAGCTGTGAGCGCGCAGCCGCTGAGTGCCATCACGATCAGGACGGGGGCCATCCGGACGAGGCGCTGATGCCTCTGGGGGAGACATCCGCCGGTGGAAGATGGGATCTTCATTGAGAGATGGGCGGGCACTGTCAGGGCACGTCGAAAACAGACGTAAACTCAGGGCTTACAAAGCCAGACCTTGAAAGTCTTCTCTGGCGTGCACCTGGCCGAGAAGGTCTCCTTGGTGCGCGAGTGCTGGAGAGTCAGATGGTGTTCGCCTTCGTAGGTGCTCACTTCGGTATGCCCGTTCACCATGATGTCATCCATCTTCTGGACGAGCAGTTCGTCGTTACGAGGGCGAAGGATGACCTTGCGTTTCTCGAACTGGAAATCGATGTCGAGCTTCTCGTTCGCCGCCAGCTTCACGGTCTGCTTTCTGCTGAAGCGGTGGCCCTGGTGGATGCCTCCGACAGAGATCCGCACCGCACCCGGCGCGACGGTGTACTCGACAGGTGGCTTGCCGAGTCGGATGTTGTTGATGGTGACCTCTCCGGACAGGTTGGACTTCACCCGGATCACGGCACGCGCATCGGCGGCGTTGGCAACCTGCGTGGAAGGCGCGGGCTCGGGAGCCTCCGCTAGGTGCGAGGCGCTGGTGACTCCCGCGTCTGCCTCTAGAGGGATGGGAGATTCCGAGGATCCGGCGGAGGTTGGAGCCGCTGTGGCGGGGGCTGGAGTCGGAACCTGCTCGACGGCGACCTCTGGCTCCCGAGCCACGGGTTGGGGCGCGGGGGCGGTCGCGACGGGCTCGGCAGGAGCGGGGCTTTTCGCGGGCGGCTTGTTGTTCCCGACGACCGCGGAAGCAACGCCGAGCGTCAGGAATCCGAGCGCCGCGGGCGCCCACCATTTCAGGTTCCGCTGCATCCAGCCCTGTTGTGGCCTGAAGGCCTCCTCGTCGCCCTCCGTCACGGCCCTGGCGCGCGCGGGCGGCAGAGGCCTGGCGGCCGGTGGAGCCTTGGCCACCGGCGCGGGTCTGGCCACCGTTGGATGGGGCTTGGACACCGGCTGCGCGGGCTTGGGCACGACGGCCGGGGACCGGGGCTCCGCCGGGCGCGGGGAGGGGACCGCCTCTTCCTCGCGTGTGGCCGGCAGCGGACGGGCCCTGGGGAGCGGCGTGGCGGCTCGCGGCGGAGGCGGCGCCGGTAGCGGCGCGGTGACTGGAACGGTGACCTGCTTCGTCTCGACCTCGGTGACCTCGGGCGGAGGGCTCGGGGCCTCGACGGGAGGCTTGGAGGCACCGGGCGTGCGGTCGCGCCGCGTGACGACCGACTTCGGCGCCTCCATCTCGTTGTTCTCGAGCAACAGCCGGGGCTCGGGCGTCGTGGGAACGGACTCGTTCGCGGCTTCAGGCGGCAGGGGGCCGCTCATCTCCCGGACGAACGCGGCGATTTGAATCGCCCCCACCGGCTCGCTGTACAGGTACAGGAAGCGCTCGAGGTCGGCGTGGAACTCGCGGCAGCTGCCGTAGCGCCGGTGGGGATGCTTGGCGAGCGCACGGGAGAGGATCTGCACCAGCTGCTCCGGCACGCCTTGTCGGAGGTCGCGGATGTCCGGGAGTGGCTCGTTGAGGACCGCCTGGATCAGCCGGGCGTCATTGTCGCTCCGGTAGGGGCGGCGGCCGGCGACCAGCTCGAACAGGACCACGCCGAGCGCGTAGATGTCCGTCCGCGCGTCGATGGGCTCGCCCAGCAGGTACTCCGGCGGCATGTAGGGGACCTTCCCCTTGAGGACACCGCTCTGGGTGCGCAGCCCCGCGGTGGTGGCCTTGGCGATGCCGAAGTCCAGGATCTTCAGGCCGCCCGTCTTGGAGACGAAGATGTTGTCGGGGCTGATGTCCCGGTGGATGAGGTTCAGCGGCTGACCCGTCGCGGAGTCCACGAGCTCGTGCGCGTAGGCCAATCCCTCGCAGGCCATGGAGAGCAGTCGCGCGCACAGGGGAAAGGCAATGGAAGTGCCCTGGTGCTTCGCACGCCGCTTCAGCGTGCGCAGGTCCACGCCGTCCACGTACTCCATGGCGATGAAGTACGAACCGCCCTCCATACCGAAGTCGAAGATCTGGACGATGTTGGCGTGGTTCAGCCGCGCGGCCAGCTTGGCCTCGGCCAGGAACATCTCGACGAACTGCGGATCCTCCGCGAGGTGCGGGAGGATTCGCTTCACCACCAGGTGCTTCTCGAAACCCAGCGGCCCCGAGGACTTGGCGAGAAAGACTTCGGCCATGCCACCCGTCGCCAGCTTGCGCATCAGCTGGTATTTGCCCATCTGGTCCAACGGGGAGTCCTCCGAACCACTTCAGCGGGGCCATGGGGGTGGCCCGGTGGCGGCGTCGTAGCAGAGCACGACGGGAGGGAACAATCGTCCGCTCTCGGGAACCGCGAGCAGCGCGAGGACTCGGGTCACTCTGGAGTCCAAGTGACCGGAATGCGTGACGGTTCAGTGAGTGAATGCCGGGTCTTGTATGACCCGTCACTCTTGCAGCTTGAGTATCACGAGCGGAGGCAGGGCAGGGCGTGACGACGGGAGGATGCGCTCAGCTCCCGTTGGGCTCCACCTCGACCAGGACGTTCGCCGAGTCGAAGTACAGGTAGTACCAGAGGAAACCCGCCTTGTAGAAAAGCACCGGCCCCTCGGCCGGCGCCGTCTTCCGGCACGGGAAGCTCGGTAGCAGGCGGCAGTGGAACTCTTCCTTCGTCCACCGGTGGATCGGAGCACCCAGCTCACGCTCCACCTGCTGGAGGGGCTTCCCCACGCGCGCCTTCATGCGCCAGTGGGGCAGCACGGTGACGGCGGCCACGGAAACCCCGATGAGCGCGAGGATGCCGAAGAGCCACGCGGCCCTCCGCTTGCGTCGTTGAATCAGCTCCTGCTCCGTGAACAACCGCGCCTCCAGTGCCGCACGTTCCATCAGAACGCGCAGTCTACTCCCTTCGTCGGCAACACCGAGCGCTGCCCCGAGAGGTACGCGTCCACCGCCTTCGCCGCCTCACGGCCATCCGACAGCGCCCAGACGATGAGGCTCGCTCCGCGGCTGGCATCCCCCGCGCAGAACACCCCGTCCGCCGTGGTGGCGAAGCGCGCGTCCACCTGCACGGTGCCACGTGGGGTCAGCTTCACCCCCAGCTCCTCCGTCAGCCGCCCCGGCTCCGGCCCCGTGAAGCCCATGGCCAGCACCAGCAGGTCCACCCCGAATGTCACTTCGGACCCGGGCACCTCCACCATGCGCGGCAGGCTCCCATGCTCGCGGTTCAGCTCCACCCGCACCGCGTGTAGCGCCTGAAGCCGCCCGTCGCTCCCGTCCAGCCGCTTCGTCAGGAGCGCGAACTCCCGCGCGCCGCCTTCCTCCTGGCTCGACGACGTGCGGAACACCACCGGCCACTTCGGCCACGGATTGCCGGACGCGCGCGCCATGGGCGGCGCCGGCATCAGCTCCACCTGGGTGACGCTCGCCGCGCCCTGCCGCAGCGCCGTGCCCAGGCAGTCCGAGCCCGTGTCGCCACCGCCGAGAATCACCACCCGCCGTCCCGCCGCGTCCAGCCGCGCGTCCTTCTCGCGCTGGCCCGCCACGAGCTGGTTCTGGTGCTCCAGGAACTCCATCGCCTGCACCACGCCGGCCAGCTCGCGCCCCGGCACCTCCAGCTCCCTCGGCCGCCGCGCGCCCATGGCCAGCACCAGCGCGTCATGCTTCGCGCGCAGCTCGCGGAAGCTCACGGCCCCGCCCACGTCCACGCCGTTGACGAAGGTGATGCCCTCCGCCTCCATGATGGCCAGCCGCCGGTCCAGTACCGACTTCTCCAGCTTGAAGTCGGGGATGCCGTAGCGCAGCAGCCCGCCGGGCCGCGCGTCGCGCTCGTACACGGTAACGGTGTGCCCGGCCGCGTTGAGCTGCGCCGCCGCCGCCAGCCCCGCGGGGCCCGAGCCCACCACGCCCACCGTGCGCCCCGTGCGCCGCGCCGGAGGCCGGGGCTTCACCCAGCCCTCCGCGAAGGCCCGCTCCGCGATTTCCTTCTCCATCTGCTCGATGGTCACCGCGTCCCGGTCGATGGCCAGCACGCACGCCGCCTCGCAGGGCGCGGGGCACAGCCGTCCCGTCATCTCCGGGAAGCCGTTGGTGCGGCTGAGCAGCTCGTATGCCTCGCGCCAGCGGCCCCGGTACACGGCCTCGTTGAAGTCGGGGATGAGGTTCCCCAAGGGACAGCCCTGGTGGCAGAAGGGCACGCCACAGTCCATGCACCGGCCCGCCTGGCGCTTCGCCTCCTCCGGCGCCAGCGGCAGGGCGAACTCGTTCCAGTCCCCGAGCCGCTCCTGCTTCTCCCGCTTGAGCACGGGCACGCGGGGCCACTCCATGAATCCCGTCGGCTTTCCCATGGCTAGCCCCTCCCTCCGGCGATGTGCTGAAGCTGTTCCGCGAAGTTGTCCGGAGGCCTGCGGGCCGCGCGGCGCGCCTGGAGCACGCGCTTGTAGTCCGTGGGCATCACCTTCACGAACCGCGGCACCATCAGCTCCCAGTTGTCCAGCACCCGCTTCGCCACCGTGCTGCCCGTGTGACGGAGGTGCCGCTCCACCATGCCGTGCACGAGCCAGATTTCGGACTCGTCCACCAGCGACTCCAGCTCCACCATCTCCAGGTTGCACCGCTGGCGGAAGGTCATCTCCCGGTCCAGCACGTACGCCGTGCCGCCGCTCATGCCCGCCGCGAAGTTGCGCCCGGTGGAGCCGAGCACCACCACCACGCCGCCCGTCATGTACTCGCAGCCGTGGTCGCCCACGCCCTCCACCACCGCCTGCGCGCCGCTGTTGCGCACCGCGAAGCGCTCACCCGCGAGTCCCCGCAGGTACACCTCGCCGGCGGTGGCGCCGTACAGCGCCGTGTTGCCCACCAGCACGTTCTCCTCCGCGGCGAAGCGGCTGCCGTGCGGCGGGTAGACGATGATGCGCCCACCGGACAGTCCCTTGCCGACGTAGTCGTTGGCGTCGCCCTCCAGCTCCAGCGACACCCCGGCCACGAGGAACGCGCCGAAGCTCTGGCCCGCCGAGCCCTTCATCCGCACGTGGATGCGCCCGTCGGGCAGGCCCCGGCCTCCATGGCGCCGGGCAATCTCGCCCGACAGCATGGCGCCCACCGCGCGGTGCGTGTTGCTCACCGGCACGGTGAGGAGCAGCGGGGGCCCGCCGTCCAGCACCTGGCTCGCGTCGCGCAGGAGCGCGTGGTCCAGGTGGTCCGACACGTCCTTGCGCCACGCCTCCTTGCAGTGACGTGGCTCGCTGGCCGGCGCCGCGGGGGCCGTCAGGAGCGCGGACAGGTCCACGCGCTTCGCCTTCCAGTGGTCCACGGCCGCGCGCTGGCGCAAGAGGTCCACCCGGCCCACCAGCTCCTCCAGCGTGCGCGCGCCCAGCGCGGCCATCTTCGCGCGCAGGTCCTCGGCGACGAGGAGGAAGAAGTTCACCACGTCCTCGGGCTTGCCCTGGAAGCGCTCGCGCAGCGCCCCGTCCTGCGTGGCGATGCCCGCCGAGCACGTGTTGAGGTGGCACTTGCGCAGCATGACGCAGCCGATGGAGACGAGGCTCGCGGTGGCCATGCCGAACTCCTCGGCGCCCAGGAGCGCGGCCACCAGCACGTCGCGCGCGGTGCGCAGGCCGCCGTCCACCTGCACGCGGATGCGCGAGCGCAGGCCGTTGTGCACCAGCACCTGCTGCGTCTCCGCGAGCCCCAGCTCCCACGGCAGGCCCGCGTGGTGGATGCTCGACAGCGGCGAGGCGCCCGTGCCGCCCTCGTAGCCGGAGATGACGACGGCGCCGGCGCCCGCCTTCGCCACGCCCGCGGCGATGGTGCCCACGCCCACCTCGCTCACCAGCTTCACGCTGACGCGCGCCCGCGAGTTCACCGACTGCAGGTCATAGATGAGCTGCGCCAGGTCCTCGATGGAGTAGATGTCGTGGTGGGGCGGGGGAGAGATGAGCGTCACGCCCGGCGTGGACCAGCGCACGCGGGCAATCCGCTCGTCCACCTTGTGGCCGGGGAGCTGGCCGCCCTCACCGGGCTTGGCGCCCTGGGCCATCTTGATTTGAAGCTCGTCCGCGTTGACGAGGTACTCCGTGGTGACGCCGAAGCGCGCGCTCGCCACCTGCTTGATGGCGCTGCGGCGCGAGTCCCCGTTCTCGTCCTTCGTGTAGCGGCGCGACTCCTCGCCGCCCTCGCCGCTGTTGGAGCGCCCGCCCAGCCGGTTCATGGCGATGGCCAGCGTCTCGTGCGCCTCCGCGCTGATGGAGCCGAAGGACATGGCGCCGGTGACGAAGCGGCGGGCAATCGACAGCGCGGGCTCCACCTCCTCCAGCGGCACCGGCGTGCGGCCCTCGGTGGAGACTTCCAGCAGCCCGCGCAGGTTGCAGTGCTCGCGCGTCTCGTCGTCCGCCAGCCGCGAGTACTCCGCGAACTGCACCGGGTCATTGGCGCGCACCGCGGCCTGGAGCTTCGCGATGGTGGCGGGGTTCCACTTGTGCCGCTCGCCCAGGCGGCGCCAGCGGTACTGGCCGCCGACGGGGAGCAGGCCCGCCTCCAGGTCCGCCTCGGAGTCGAAGCCGCGCGCGTGGCGCTCCTGCACCTCGCGGCCCAGCTCCGGCAGGCCCACGCCCTCCACGCGGGACGAGGTGCCCGTGAAGTGGCGCTCCACCAGCGAGCGCTGCAGGCCCACCGCCTCGAAGAGCTGCGCGCCCCGGTACGACTGGAGCGTGGAGATGCCCATCTTCGACATCACCTTCAGCAGGCCCTCCTCCACGGCGTGGATGAAGCGGTCCTGTGCCTTCTCCGCGTCCACGGCCAGCTCGCCCGCGTCCGCCATGGCGCGCAGCGTGTCCAGCGCGAGGTACGGGTTCACCGCCGCGGCGCCGTAGGCGAAGAGGCAGGCGAAGTGGTGCACCTCGCGCGCCTCGGCCGTCTCCAGGAGGAGGCCCGTGTACATGCGGATGCCGTCCCGCACGAGCCGCTGGTGCACGGCGGCCACGGCCAGCAGCGCCGGAATGGCCGCGTGCGCCCTGTCCACGCCGCGGTCGCTCAAGAGGAGGATGCTGGCGCCCGAGTCCACCGCGTCCACGGCGGCCGTGCACAGCTTCTCCACCGCGGCCTCCAGCGCGCCCTCGCCGCCGTCGGTGGGGTAGAGCAGCGACAGGCGCTTCGTCTCGAAGAGGCCCTCGCCCTGGATGGTGCTCAGCCGCGCGAGCTGCCCGTTGGTGAGGATGGGGCCCGGCAGCGACAGCCGGTGACACTGCTCCGGCGTCTCTTCGAGGGTGTTGCTCTCGGGGCCCAGCGCGGTGGCGAGCGTCATCACCAGCGACTCGCGCAGCGGGTCGATGGGCGGGTTGGTCACCTGCGCGAAGAGCTGGTGGAAGTACGAGAAGAGGCTGGGGGCCTGGTCGCTGAGCACCGCCAGCGGCGTGTCCGTGCCCATGGAGCCCACCGGCTCCTTGCCGCCCTCGGCCATGGGTGCGAGGAGGGTGCGGACGTCCTCGGCGGTGTAGCCGAAGGCGCGCTGGAGCCGCCACAGCTCCTCGCCGCGCAGCCGCTCGGGGGCGGGAATCGTGGGCAGGTCCTCGAAGGTGTAGACGTTGCGCTCCAGCCACTTGCGGTAGGGCCAGCGCGTGGTGATGTCGCGCTTCACCTCCTCGTCCTCGAGGATGCGCCCCTCCGTGGTGTCCACCAGCAGCATGCGCCCCGGCGTCAGGCGCCCCTTGCGGCGCACCTGCGAGGGCGGCACGTCGATGACGCCCATCTCCGACGCGAGGATGATGCGGTCGTCCTCGGTGACGAGGTAGCGCGCGGGCCGCAGGCCGTTGCGGTCCAACGTGGCGCCGATGAGCTGCCCGTCCGTGAAGGCGATGGCGGCGGGCCCGTCCCACGGCTCCAAGAGCGAGGAGGAGTACTCGTAGAAGGCGCGCCGCTCGTCGGCCATGTGCGCGTCGCCCTCCCACGCCTCCGGAATCATCATCATCAGCGCGTGGGGCAGGGTGCGGCCGCCCAGGTAGAGCAGCTCCACCATGTTGTCGAACTGCGCCGAGTCGCTCTTGCCGGGGACGATGATGGGCTGGAGCGGCTCCAGGCTTCCGCCCAGCCGCGCCGTCTGCAACAGGCCGCGACGCGCCGTCATCCAGTTGCGGTTGCCGCGCAGGGTGTTGATTTCGCCGTTGTGCGCGATGAAGCGGAACGGCTGCGCCAGCTCCCAGGTGGGGAAGGTGTTGGTGGAGAAGCGCGAGTGCACCAGCGCCAGCGCGCTCACGAAGTCCGGCTGCTGCAGGTCCGCGTAGAAGCGCGGCAGGTCCACCGGCAGCATCAGCCCCTTGTAGATGAGCGTCTCCGACGACAGCGACGCCACGTGGAAGCGGCCCTTGGGGTCCAGGCCCCGCTCGCGGATGCGGTTCTCCACCAGCTTGCGGATGCGGTACAGCTTGCGCTCCAGCGCGCTGGGGACGACGCGCCGCCGGGCGATGAAAATCTGGCGGATGACGGGCGCGGCCTCGCGTGCCACCGGGCCCAGGTGCTCCGGGTCCACGGGGACGTCGCGCCAGCCGAGCACCCGCTGACCTTCCTCGGCCACCACTTCCTCGAAGACCGCCTCGCAGGCGGCGCGCGCCACCGGCTCCGTCGGGAGGAAGACCTGCCCCACGCCGTAGTGTCGGCGCGGCGGCAGCTCGAAGCCGAGCCGCTGCCGCTCACGCTCGAAGAAGCGATGGGGGAGCTGCACGAGGATGCCCGCGCCGTCTCCTGTCCGAGGGTCCCTCCCCGCCGCCGCTCGATGGCTCAGCCGGTTGAGCAGCTCCAGGGCGTCTTCGACGATTCCGCGGGAGCGCTCACCCTTGATGTGGGCCACGAAGCCCACGCCACAGGCGTCATGCTCGGTATCGGGCTCGTAGAGGCCGTACCGGCCGGGGAGGATTGCGGACATCAACTTCCCCCTTTCCCGCTTTACGCGGGAGGTCATGGTTGTAACGCGCCACGCTAACGCGGCGCGTTGGGTTGCGTAAAGGAAGGTAGGTACGGGGGAAAGTCGGGTGGGATGCCGAGTAACCTGGCCGACCTTGGACAAGGTGAGGGCGTCTGCTGCCGGGCACTCGCGAGCTGCCGCCCCGGACGCGGGGCACAGTGCGAGTGTCGGGCGCTCTACAGTCCCCGGTGGCGACGCATTCCGGGGGGATTGGCGAGGCCGGTTCCCCGGCTGGCGTCACCGCCACGCCGCGCCAGGAGCGCTCGTCGGCTCGGGCTCTCCCGGGCGCTGGCCTCGCGAATGGCGCTGGTGCGGTGGCGCGCCCTGTTCTAGGCAGGCGCGCGCGTCAACGTCATGCGCCGCCGCGAGGAGTGCTCCATGCCCTACACCCCCATCATCGGCACGCTGGGCTACGTGATGTCGCCGGACCGGCAGCGGGTGCTGCTCATCCACCGCAACGCGCGGCCGGATGACGCGCACTACGGCAAGTTCAACGGCCTGGGCGGGAAGATGGACCGCGACGAGGACGTGGCCGCGTGCATGCGCCGCGAGATTCGCGAGGAGGCCGGCATCGAGTGCGTGGAGATGGTGCTGCGCGGCACCATCTCCTGGCCCGGCTTCGGCAAGCAGGGCGAGGACTGGCTCGGCTTCATCTTCCGGATTGAGCGCTTCGAGGGCACGCCACTGGAGCGCAACCCGGAGGGCTCGCTGTCCTGGGTGCCGGTGGTGGACATTCCCCGACTGAACCTGTGGGACGGGGACCGGCACTTCCTGCCGCTCGTCTTCGACGCGGACCCCCGGCCCTTCCACGGCGTCATGCCCTACGCCGGGGGCCGCGCGGTGAGCTGGTCCTACACCCGTTTGTAGGACGGTATCCGGGACTTGCGGGTCCTCCAGCCAACAGCTGCGCTGCGGGTATTCGGAGACCTCATACACGGGGTACGCCCTATGAGGCTCACCCATTGACGGGTGGCTCGCCGGGGGAGTATCCGTGTACTCGTGAAAGTGAGAACGATTCTCAATTTCGACTACCTGATGGCAATAAGCGATGCCACCGCCTCGGTGGAGCGGGCCCGGCCACAGCCGGGGCTGTTCCGCATGGGCGAGGTGTCCTCGGGTGAGGGGCCGTGGGCGCGCTGGGGCGGGGCGGTGCTGCTCGCCGTGGTGGTGCACGCGGGGCTGCTGGGCGCGGGGCTGTCGCTCGCGGCCGCGCGGCCGGAGAAGGCCCCCACGCCGCCGGAGCCGGAGTTGGTGTTCCTCACCTTCGCGCCTCCGCCGCCCGCGCCCTCCGCGGGCGGAGCCTCCCAGCCCGTGGCGCAGAAAGCCCCCGCGACGCAGGCCCGCGCGCCGCGCCAGGTGGAGCGGAAGCTGACGCCGCCGGTGCCGAAGCCGGAGCCCGTGGAGACGAAGCCCGAGCCCGTGCCCGAGCCGCCCGTCGAGGTGGCCCAGCAGCCCGAGCCCGTGGAGACGCCGGCCGCCGAGCCGTCCGCGGTGGCGGGCAACGCGGGCGTCGGG
>NZ_JABBJJ010000011.1 GCF_012933655.1 Pyxidicoccus fallax
GGGGAGGGGGTGAGAGGTGGGCCGCCTCCAGTGATTCCAGGTGTTTCCGGAAGGCAGCCCCCGCCCCGCGTGTGGATGGACCTCACCCGGAGACATCCAGCGGGGAAGCGGGCGTCCTCGGCCCATGGCGCCACCCTGGGTCATCTCGTGCCGAAATCCGTCAGCCCGGGTGTGGTGAGACCCGGGAGGTATGGAGCCTGGAGGGAGACCAGGCAGGCAGGAAACGGACGGACATCCGAACGAGCGGGTAACGGGCGAGGTGCTCCGGACGTGAGGTTCCAGGCCTCGCGCGGACACGGGACGTGAGAGGGCGTCGCCTTGCTTGCCGCCCTCTCGCGGGCGCTCCGCCGTGGCATGGCGTTGGCACCCAAACGAGTGAAATGTTTTCGCTTCCCGCCAGACGTGCGTCGCACTGCCTGCTGGCCCTGCTGCTGGTCCCCTGGATTGCCGTGGCAGCGGCGACTCCAGTCAAGCTGGGCTTCAACTACCCGCGGACCGGGCCCTACTTCGGCGAGGGGCTGGACCAGCTCCGTGCCGCGCAACTGGCGGTGGAGGAGGTCAACGCGCAGGGCGGCATCCTGGGCCGGCCCGTGGAGCTGGCCATCCGGGACTCGCACAGTGACGTGAAGGTGGCGCGCGCCAACGCCCTGGAGCTCATCGACAAGGAAGGGGCGGTGATGCTCTTCGGCGGGGCCTCGTCCAACGTCGCCGTGGCCATGGGCGAGGTCGCCGAGGAGCGAGGCGTGCCCTTCTTCGGCACGCTGACCTACGCCAACGCCACCACCGGCGCGGACGGCCACCGGCACACCTTCCGCGAGTGCAACAACGCGTGGATGGCGGCGAAGGCGCTGTCCAAGCACCTCGACAGGCACTTCCGGGGCGGGAAGTACTTCTACGTCACCGCCGACTACAACTGGGGCTGGAGCACCGAGGAGTCCCTGCGGCGCTTCACCGGCACCACGGACGCCTCCGTCCACAAGGGCGTGCGCACGCCGTTCCCGGTCTCCACCGCGGAGGACTTCAAGCGCGCGCTGCGCGCCGCCCAGGCGGAGAAGCCGGACGTGCTGGTGCTCGTCCTGTTCGGGCAGGACCTGGTGAACGCCATCAACATCGCCTCGGCCTGGGGGCTGAAGAAGTCCATGCAGCTGGTGGTGCCCAACCTGACGCTGCCCATGGCCGAGGGCTCGGGGCCGGAGAACATGGCCGGAGTGGTGGGCACGCTGCCCTGGAGCTGGGAGGTCGCCGAGAAGTACCAGTTCGCGGGCGGCCTGCGCTTCGTGGAGGCGTACGCGAAGCGCCACGGGCGCTATCCCTCCACGGCGGGCGCGTCCGCGTACACCATCGTCCACGAGTTCAAGGCCGCGGTGGAGCGCGCGGGCTCGTTCCAGGGAGACGCGGTGGTGAAGGCGCTGGAGGGCCACCGCTACACGCGGCTGAAGGACGCGCAGGAGTGGCGCGCGCTGGACCATCAGTCCGTGCAGACGGTCTACGTGGTGCGCGGCAACCCTCCGGACGTGGTGCGCTCGGACAAGTACCGGCTGCGCTACTTCGAGGTGGTGGACCAGATGTCGGGGGCCGAGGCGGTGCAGACGCGCAAGGAGTGGGAGGCCGAGCGGCGCGCCGCGAAGAAGCCGCTCACGCTGGAGCGCCTCGCGGCCGGGGCCCGGGAGGCACGGCGATGAAGCGCCAGGGCGTCGAGCGGAAGTTCCTCGTGGCCATCCTGGGCCTGCTGTTGCTGCTCTTGTGCGGCCAGGGCCTCTTCCTGGTGCGCGTCATGCGCGGCTTCTACGAGTCCACGCTGCGGACACGGGCCACTTTCATGGCGGACCTGCTCTCGAACATCGGGCAGGACTCCGTCTCGTATTACAACCTGCGCAACCTGGACCTGCTCACCACCCAGGCGGCGAGGGACCCGGAAATCGCCTTCGTGGGCTTCGTGGACGAGAACGGCCGTCCGCTCACGCAGCAGGAGTCTCCTCCCGCCGAGCCGGTGGGAGATGCGTCGTTGCTGAGCGAGGAGCGCGTCCTCGTGGACGGGGAGGGCCGGAAGCTGGGGGCCATGCGCGTGTACTTCTCGCGGGAGGCCCTCCAGGAGAACACCCGGAGCGGCATTGCCCTCGTGGTGGTGTACCTGGTCATCAGCCTGCTCGCGGCGGGGCTGGGGGTCGTGTTGCTCACGCGGCGCCTCTTGCGGCCGGTGCGCGAGCTGACGCACGTGGCGGAGACGGTGGTGCGCACCGGGGACCTGCGTCAGCCCATCGGCGTGGAGTCCGACGACGAGATTGGCCGGCTGGCCGCCGCGTTCGCCGCGATGATGGCGAAGATGCGCGAGGCCCTGGGCAGCCTCCAGACGTCGTCGCGCCGGCTGGACGCGTCCGTCGGCGAGCTCACCACGGTGACGACGGAGCAGGCGGAGACGCTGACGCGCCAGGCCGGCGCCCTGCAGGAGACGCACACCACCGCCAACGAGATTCAGCAGACGTCCACGATGGCGGCGGAGAAGGCCCGGTCCGTGCTGGAGGTGATGGAGCGCGCGGACCAGGTGTCCTCGCGGGGAGAGGCCGCGGTGGACAATGGCGTCCAGCGGCTCGAGGAGATTCGCGAGCAGGTGCAGCAGATGACCGGGCGCATCTCCCGGCTGTCCGAGCGGGCCCAGCAGATTGCCGGCATCACCGACACGGTGAAGGAGCTGGCGGACCAATCCAACATGCTGGCACTCAACGCGGCCATCGAGGCGGTGCGCTCCGGAGAGCAGGGCCGGGGCTTTGGCGTGGTGGCGCGGGAGATCCGCAGCCTCGCGGACCAGTCCATCCAGGCCACCAGCCGCGTGCGCGAGGTGCTCGACGACATCACCTCCGCCATCCACGAGACGGTCAGCATGACGCAGCAGGGAATGCAGCGCATCGAGACCGGCCTCGTCGAGGTGCGGGCCACGGGTGACAGCCTTCGCGAGCTGTCGGCCATCGTGAAGGAGAACTCGGCGGCGGCCCGGCAGATTTCGTCGGCCGTCACGCAGCAGAGCGCGGGCGTGCACCAGGTCTTCCTCGCGCTGGGAGAACTCCAGAAGATGATGGAGGCCTCCCTGCGCGGCCTCGAGTCCACCCGGCTCACCGCCAATGGGGTGAGCGAGGTGTCCCGCTCGGCGGCGAGCGTGGTGGAGCAGTACCAGGTCTGAGGCCAGGGGCCGGACGGCTCCGGTCCGCGTGGGAGGCCGGAGCCGCCGGGAACGGCCTCAGCGGTACGCCTTCACCGGGATGTCGCCGTTGGCCTGGCTGCCCCACTGGGGCGCGGCGCTCGCGCCATCGCTGCTGCGCAGGTAGTACCAGTGGCCCGTGGACGGGCGCCACACGGCGAGGTCGGTGCGGCCGTCGCCGTCGTAGTCGGCGGGCACGGGGACGTCGTCCGGCAGGCCCCAATGCGTCTCCCAGGCGGCGCCGGTGCCGCTCCGGATGACGTGCCAGAAGCCGGTGGACGGACGCCACACGGCGAGGTCGGTGCGGCCGTCACCGTCGTAGTCGGCGGGCACGGGGATGTCGCCGGCCATGCCCAGCTGCGCGCCGTAGATGAAGGGCACGCCCGTGGTGGCATCGAAGACGTACCAGTTGCCCTCGCTCGGGCGCCACACGGCGAGGTCGGCGCGGCCATCACCGGTGTAGTCGGCGGGCACGGGCACGTCGCCGGGCAGCCCCCACTGCACGCCGTAGATGGAGGGCGCGCCCGTGGTGATGTCGAAGACGTACCAGTTGCCCTCGCTCGGGCGCCACACGGCGAGCTCCGCGCGGCCGTCACCGGTGTAGTCCACGGGCACGGGGATGTCGCCGGCCAGCCCCCAGTGCGCGCCAGCGTAGACCCACCCGCCCGTGGCCGAGTCGAGGATGTACCAGATGCCCTCGCTCGGCCTCCACACGGCCATGTCCGTGCGCCCGTCATCGGTGTAGTCGGCCGGGACGATGCGGTCGTCGTCGAGGCCCCACTGCTGCACGCCGCTGCCCCCGGTGGAGCTGTACTGGATCCACCAGTGGGCGCCGGGCCGCCGCCACACGGCCAGGTCGGCCCTGCGGTCCCCATCGAAGTCGAACTCCGTCCCCCGGGTGCGCCGGGCGCCGTACAGCGACGCCGCGCCGGCCCGGTCCAGGGCCGTCAGCGCCAGCACCCAGCTCCCGCTCCCGTTGCACTGGGGATAGTGCATCGTCGAGTTGCGGTCGTAGCCCGTCAGCGCCTGCCACTGGTTGTCCTCGAAGCACGTCCCGGCCTCCGGCCGCGTGTGCTCGTGACGGAAGCCCAGGGTGTGGCCCAGCTCGTGCCGGAGGATGCCCTGCAGCGTCAGGCCGGGAGGCAGCGAGCCGAAGGACGAGTTGTCGATGAGGACGTTGCGCGCCGCGCGCACGTCGTCGGGGAAGAACGCGCGCGCCAGATAGGAGCCGACGTTGATGGGGTTGACGTCGAACACCACGCTCGTCTGGCTCGCGGTGCAGGAGCCGTCGAGCCCGGAGACATGGACGAAGTCGATGTCCGCCGCGGCCTCCCACTCACCCGCCGCGCCCGCCATGGCCGCGACCACCTGGGCGTGGCGCGAGCCAAAGGCCGTGCTCACGCAGTAGGTGATGTTGCGCTTCTGGGCGTCGCTCCAGCGGGCACGGGCGCCGTTGCGGAACATCACCGCCAGCTCCCCACGCGCCTGGCCCAGCTCGGGCGTGCGCACGTGCGCCTCGTAGTACTCGCGCAGCTGCGCCTCGGTCGCGAACTTCTCGTCACCGTTGGTGATGAAGGCGCCCGTCTCCGGCTCCTGGAACACGCGCGCCCGGAACTCCTCCCACGTGAGTGATTGCGGCGGGGCCGCCTCTGGCGCGGGCTGCTGCTCCGGGCCGCAACCCAGGCCCAGCAGCGCCGTGGTGGCGAACAGCGTGACGACTCGCTTCCCTGTCATGGACATCCCCCTGAGAACGAAACGTGACCTGCCCGTGTGGACTCCGTGGCCCGCACTGGCAGGAAAGCTGTTTAAGCTAAAATTCTAGTAAATCCAGTACCGGCCACGTGACGTGGTATCCGCCCCGCCGCTCGGGTCTCCTGATGGGCGGTGACCCGTGGTCCAACACGGACAGCGAAACCCGCTACACTTCTGGAGGGGGCGGTATGGGTGGCGGGGTTCTTCTCGTGGAGGGACGTGCGCGACCATGGCTCCCTGGATTCAGGCGCTCGGGATGTCGAGCCCGCTCGGCACGCTGGTGCAAGGGTGCGCCGCGATTCGCGCCGGCCTTTCACGCGCACGCCCCTCGCTCTACCTGTCGCACGCTGGCGAAGGGGAGAGCCTCGCCCAACCTGTCATGACCTGTGAGGCGTCCTCCGTCACCCTGGGCTTCTCGAACGTGGGAAGGCTGGTGGCCCTGCTCGTGGAGGCGCTGGAGGACTTGTCCGGACGCGTGAGCCTCTCCGCGATGCCGGCCGATACCCTCCTCTTCGTGGCGATGCCAGACCCCGTGGAGCGCGGCATTCCCCTCTCGCCCGAACTCGAAGCAGATGAGTCGCGGCGGTGTCAGGCGCTTGGTCGCCGGGTGATGGAACGGGCCTTGGAGGTGATGGGCGTGAAGTGGCGGGGCGGCGCCTGGCACTTCTTCAGCGTCGGGCACACGAGCTTTGCCCAGGCTTTGAAAGCCGCCATGGAGGCCATGGCCGAGCGGCGCTGTGGCAACTGCCTCGTCATCGCGGTCGACAGCCTCTGCGGCCCTGACGTGCTGCCCGAGTTCAGCGTGCAGCGCCGGCTCAAGACGTCCGATACTCCGACGGGATTCGTCCCCGGTGAGGGTGGCGTCGCGCTCTGGCTGTGCGAGCGGAGCAGTGCTTCCGGGGCCCTGCTGGGTTCGGAGCCTCAGGTCGCGCTTCGGGCAGTGGTGCTGGGGGCGGATGTCGCCCGGTTCCGGGGCGCGGAACTCCCTCCGGATGGTCGTGCCCTGGCGGCCTGTGTCACGTCCGCGCTCCGAATGGCTGGCGCGGATGGCAGGCGTCTTGTGCTCGTCGGAGACCACAATGGCGAGGAGTACCGTGCCCGTGAGTGGGGAATGCTGCTGATGCACCTGAACTCCGAGCGCCTGGGCGAGGAGTCGCGGGTCTCCTGGTTTCCGGCGCAGGGTTTTGGGGACACGGGGGTTGCTTCCGGGGCGCTCGGGCTCTGCGTGGCGGTGCGGAGCCTGCAACGCCGTTACAGCCCGTCACCGACACCTGTCGTCCTCTCCGCTTCAGACGAGGGCGCGCGCGCGGCCATGGTTGTCTCGGTGGCCACGTGAGCTGCCTGGGGGGCACATGTCGAGCAGTGGCAAGAGCGCGAGAAAGCTGGAGCGGAAGTCCAAGGTCCGGAGTTCCTCTCCACCCGACGACGGCGAATTTCCCGAGCTGAAGGCGGGCTATCCCGACTCGTTCATCCAGGAAAAGGCGGACTCCAATTCCTTCCACATGGACGTGACCCAGCCAGAAAACTCGGTGCTCACGAGCGGCAAGTACTATGCGTACCGCGGCCCCAGGTTCATCTTCCAGGATGAGCCGCGGAAGAAGATATACAACGACTTCAATCGCTCCATCTTCAGCAAGATGAGCGTCATCTACTACCGCGGACGCGCTTTCAGAGGCGGTAAGCCACCGCTCTACGTCACGGCCAGCCGCGAGAAGTGGATGCAGGTGGTCATGTTCCCGGAGGCGGGAGGTCGGTTCCCGGGGGAGCAGGGCAACTTCTATTACCTGTCTCCTCAGGGACAGCGCTTCCCCTATCCATGGCAGGCGCACCACCTGATTCCGCAGTCCGTGTTCTTCGACAAGAACACCCCGTTCAACGAAGACCAGATGATGGTGCTGAAGCGCTCGTTCTACGACATCAACAACGGGCACAACATCATCATGCTGCCTGCGGATCCGAAGTACAGCCCTGTCCACAAGCTCCTGGTCCACTTCTCGGACCACCCCGCCTACACGAGCCACATTCAGTCCCGCATGGACGAAGTCTCCGCGGAGCTCGATAAGATCTTCAAGAAAGCCAAGAAGGAAAAGAAGCACCTCGCTCCCTTCAAGGCCATCCTGAAGGCGCTCCATGTCCTGGAGGACGAGTTCTGGTCGCTCGTCATCCTCATGAGCAACGCCGCCGCGGCCGCAGTGTTGAACGACCAGGAAGAGGAGGCGACGCAGGCCTACGGCGACATGCTCAGGTTCTGGACCACCAACAAGCTGGGCCAGCGGATCCGACACCTCTTCGGCATTCTTCGTTGATGGACTTCATCATGAGCTACTGGGTCATGACTCCCTCCGGAATGAACGGAGGCGCGGTGCTCGAAAAGCTGCCGGGAGGCAGCCCTGGCAAGTCCGACTTCTTCGAGGCCGTTCCCCTGGGCGACAGCTTCCCTCGGGGCGGCACCATGAGCTTTTCGAACAACTACCCCGACTTCATCCAGGTCTTCGACATCGTCGCCAACACGTTGGGGCTGCCCATCGTTTCGACTCGGGTGCTGGACGTGCTCACCCGGCTGGGTGCGAAGCGGTTCGAGCCGCTGCCTGTCGTGCTCCAGGACCACAAGGGCCGGGTCGCGTCCAACGACCACTGCATCATCCACATCCTGGACGTCCAGGACATCATCGACATGGAGCGTTCCGAGTACGACCTCAGTCCGTTCGATTCGAGCCAGATATTCCGCATCAAGCGGCTGGCGGTGAAGACGGACGGCGTGGCGCCGGAAGCGTTGCTGTTTCGCGCCCGGACCCGCATGCGAGAGGTGTTCCTCAACGCGTCACTCCATGAGGCCCTGCTCCAGGCGGGAGTCACCGGTCTCAAGGCCGTCCCCGCGGAGGGCTGGAATGGCTTCGCGCTATGATTCACATCGACCTCGTCTCGCTGGGGCAGCGCGCGGCGGAGACCGTTCCCTCGCTGCTCCGCCGCATCGACCTGAAGGGGGGCGACCGCGACCCGACACTGCGGCAGTTCCAGGAGCTGTGCCTGAACCTGCACACCCTGGCCGCCGCGTCCCTCCTGGTCGACGGCGAGCCGCGGGCCTTCCGTGAAGAGCTCCACAACGCCGCCAGTCAGTGGCTGAGGTTCCTCCAGCACCAGCACGCCCAGCACTGGGAGCCACCGCCCGCGAGCCGGAACACGGCCTTCCTGGGCGCTGTCCTGGCCGGTCACTGGGAGCTGGCGCAGCGGCTCGCCGAGCTGACGACGAACCAGTGGCGGCGGGGCGAGGAGTACGAGGACGATGCCTGCTGGGCCATCCTCCTCCATGAGTTCGTGCTCACGCAGGGGAGAGGCAACGCTCGAATCGAGGCGTTGCTCGCGAGGTTGGACGAGCTGGGTGGGACACTGAACGGGGACCGCGTGGCGTGGGCCCGTGCGCTGCTCGAACAGAAGGTCGGCGCGCTCTCGGACGCCTTCTCGGGGCTGCTGCAGCTTCACCAGGAAGAAATCGAAGAGCGAGTCCTGGCCGTGACAGCGTCGGAAGTGAAGCTCGCGCCGTACCGGTTTCTCTGGTTCGAGGGGCTGGCCCTGCTCCGCCTGGGAGCGCGCGCGGGCATCGCCATTCCCGACGGGTACTATCCCTACTGTCCTCCCCTGGCCCGGCTCCCACTGGAGCGCACCGGCGCCACGGCCTGAGACCAGGCGCCAGGGTCTCCCCCGACTCCGGGCAGGCAGGCAGGCGCCGACGGCCGGCCGTGTTATGGAAGGCCCGTGCAGAAGATTGGCTACCTGATTCCCGAGTTCCCCGGTCAGACACACATCTTCTTCTGGCGCGAGCTGCAGGCGCTGCCGGGGAAGGGCGTCGCGCCGGAGCTGGTGTCCACCCGCCCGCCGCCCGCGCGCATCATCAGTCACAGCTGGGCGAAGGAAGCCATGTCGCGCACCGAGTACCTCGCGCCCCCGGGCGCGAAGGGCGCGTTCGGGCTGGCCCGCGCCGCGGCCGAGGTGGCCCGCGCCATGCCCACGGGCTGGGCCCGGTGCCTCGCGTCCATCGCCCGCGCCGAGGGGCTCGACGCCAAGGGGCGCGCGCAGCTCCTCGCCTTCGCCGTCATGGGCGGGCGGCTCGCGGCGCTGGCCCGTGAGCGCGGCTGGAAGCACGTGCATGTGCACTCGTGCGCCAACGCCGCGCACGTGGCGCTCTTCGCCAACCTCTTGACGGGCCTGCCCTACAGCCTGACGCTGCACGGCCCCCTGGAGGACTACGGCCCCAACCAGAAGGAGAAGTGGCGCCACGCGAAGTTCGCCTTCGTCATCACCAAGAAGCTCCTCGACGAGGTGAACCACGAGCTGGCCGGCGCCCTCCCGAAGGACATCGAGCTGGCGCCCATGGGCGTGGAGCTCCACAAGTTCAACCGCTCCGTGCCGTACTCGGCGTGGACGGGCGAAGGCCCGCTGCGCATCTTCTCGTGCGGCCGTCTCAACCCCTGCAAGGGCCACGCGGACCTCATCGACGCGGTGGGCCTCTTGCGCGCGAAGGGCATCGACGCGCGGCTGGCCATCGCCGGCGAGGACGAGGCGGGCGGCACCACGTACCGCAAGGTGCTGGAGGCGAAGCTGGCGGAGACGAAGCTCGGCGACGCGGTGACGCTGCTGGGCGCGGTGAGCGAGGACAAGGTGCGCGGTGAAATCGAGCGCGCGCACATCTTCTCGCTGGCCAGCCTCCAGGAGCCGCTGGGCGTGGCCATCATGGAGGCCATGGCCATGCGCGTGCCCGTGGTGGTGACGGGCGCGGGCGGCGTGCCGGAGTTGGTGGATGACGGCGTGGACGGCATCCTCGTGCCCCCGCAGAACCCCCAGGTCCTGGCGCAGAAGCTGGAGACCGTGGCACGCGACCCGAAGGAGGCCCACCGGCTGGGCGAGGCGGGCCGCCGCAAGGTGGAGACGCAATTCAGCAGCGAGCGCAGCGCGGAGATGCTCGCGCGGATGCTCCAGCGCGCCGCGCTGTGAGGGTACCCCTCGCTCCACGTGCGGGCAGGCCGGGAGCGCGGCCCCGAGCTGGAGGGCCGCGTACACCCACGCCATGATTCCAGGCTCGGTGCGTGCGCTCCTCGCCGTCCCGTCCGCTTTCGGACCGGGAGCCTCGGCTCCCGTTGCCGCGCGGATGGAGACTGATTACCGCGAGGGTTCACGGCGAGAAGGGAGACCGTGCCGGTGGAAGGCGCCCAGCAGCTCACCTCGAGTCCGTCCGCTCAGTCCGAGCCGCTCACCGCGAGCGTGCTCCTGGTGGACGACCACTCGTCGAACCTGCTCGCCCTGGAAGCCATCCTGGAGCCGCTCGGCCAGCGGCTCGTGAAGGCCTCGACCGGCCCGGAGGCGCTGCGCTGGCTGCTGCTGGAGGACTTCGCCCTCATCCTCCTCGACGTGCAGATGCCGGGCATGGACGGCTTCGAGACGGCGCGCCTCATCCGCCAGCGGCAGCGCACCCGCTACACGCCCATCATCTTCCTCACCGCGCACAGCCGCGACGAAGCCCACCTGGTGCACGGCTACGCGGCAGGCGCGGCGGACTACGTGGTGAAGCCCTTCCACCCGGACGTGCTGCGCTGGAAGGTGGAGGCCTTCATCGAGCTGTACCGCCAGCAGCAGCACCTGCGCCGGCAGGAGGCCCTGCTGCGCGAGCGCGAGCGGCTCATCCTGGAGCGGCAGAGCGAGCTGCGCTTCCGCCGGCTGGTGGACTCCATGCCGCAGCTCGTCTGGGCGCTGCTGGAGGACGGCACCGTCAGCTACACCAACCGGGGCTGGCTGGAGTACACGGGGCTGACGCCCGAGCAGGCCCGGCGCGAGGAGGAGAACCGGCGCTTCATCCACCCCGAGGACCTGCCGCGCGTGTGGTCCGCCTGGGAGGCCTCGCTGCGCACCGGGCAGCCGCTGGAGCAGGAGTACCGGCTGTACCGCGCGCGCGACGGGGCGTTCCGCTGGTTCCTGGGCCGCACGCTGCCGGAGCGGGACGAGGACGGCCGGCTCGTGGGGTGGATTTCCACGGCGACGGACATCGACGACGCACGCAAGGCGGTGGAGGTGCTGCGGGCGGCCAACGAGGCCAAGGACATGTTCCTCACCATGGCGGCGCACGAGCTGCGCACGCCGCTGCAGGCCACGCGCAGCTATGCGCACCTGGCGCGGGTGAAGGCCGGCCCGGACGTAGCGCCGGAGGTGGACCGGGCGCTGAAGGGCATCGACCGCGGGGTGAATCGGATGGCGAGCCTCGTGGGGAACCTCCTCGACATGGGGCAACTCCAGCGCGGAGGGCTCGTCCTGAAGTGGGTGGACGTGGATCTGGGCGCGCTGCTGCGCGAGGTGGTGGAGCACTTCCAGCCGCTGCCCGAGGGGCACCGCGTCGAGCTGGACGCGCCGGAGGGGCTGGTGATTCGCGCGGACCGCGAGCGGCTGGAGCAGGTGTTCACGAACCTGGTCTCCAATGCCCTGCGCTACTCGCCGGAGGGCGGGCGGCTGCGGCTCATCGCGCGCGAGGAGCCCGGCCAGGTGCACGTGCAGGTGAGGGACGGGGGCATGGGGATTCCACCGGGTCAGCTCGAGCACATCTTCGAGAGCTTCGGCCGCGCGCACGGCATCTCGTACGGCGGGCTGGGGCTGGGGCTGGCCATCTCGCGCGGCATCGTCGAGCGCCATGGCGGGCGCATCTGGGCCGAGTCCGTCGGGCTCCCGGGCGAGGGGAGCACCTTCCACGTCGTGCTGCCACGACGCGGGGAGGACTGAGGCGGGCGCTTCTTCGCCACGGAGCCAGGTGCGAGGCGTGCGACGCTCCGTGACGTCGCCAGACTCGCGCTCAATCCTGGGCCCTGGCGGAAGCGCAGCGTCAGCCCGTGGCGCTCCCGTCGCGGAGCGCCGCGGGAGGCGGGGCCTCCTGCGAGCCGGGCGTGGTGCCTCCGCCTCCCACCGCCACGGCCGGAGTCGGGGGCTCGCCCGGGTTCGAGTAGACGATGGCGCCCGGAGGCGGCTCCGGCGCGCGCGCGGGGGGAGGAATGAGCGCGCTGTTCGGAATGGGCCACGCGCCGGTGGTCGTCGCCAGCTTGCCCGCCATGGCCACGCACATCGCCACCAGGAACGTGCAGATGTACGAGATGATGCCCATGTCTCCGAACACCTGATTCACGTACGACGCCAGCACGCCGACGATGACGAGGGCGGCGGAGCGGTACTCGGAGACGGTGGAGCGGTGGTACGCGCGCACCGCGAAGTACACGGTGCCCGCGATGTACATCCACACGCCCGTGTAGCCAATCAGCCCGCCGAAGGCGAGCAGCCCCAAGAGCGAGTTGTGCGGGTGGAAGCGGTACGTGGGGAAGACGAACGAGATGTCCGGCAGGGGATAGGGTTCGAGGAACTCGTGCCCGTAGCCCGTCCCCAGGATGGGGAACTGGTCCCACGTGGCAATCATGTTGAGGTTCTCGAGGTCCCGGTAGTCCAGGTTGCCCTCGCCGCCCTGGCCGTCAATCAGCGAGCGGATGGTCTCCGCCGGCCCCCAGACGCCGCCCGAGCGGTTCCAGCCGATGGCGAGGTAGACCACGATGATGGGGACGAAGAACGGAAGCACGCGCGTGATGAAGCGCTTGAGCGGCGTCCACGGGTTGATGAGGTACGCGGCCATCAGACAGCCGCCGAGGCTGACGTAGGCCAGCCGCCGGTCGTTGAAGATCATGCCCGGGACGATGAAGGCCAGCACGCCGAGCCCTCTCAGGACATGGGCCAGCTTCGGCTTCTCGATGAAGCGCGTCAGCACCACGAGGACGCAGAAGATGAACGTCATCGAGTCCGAGTGGGACGTGGTGTACTCGACCTCGATGCCCATGGCGGGCACGACGACGAGCGCGAAGTAGCTGCCCACCAGCGCCTTGGTGATGCCGGCGGCGATGACGATTTTCGAGAGGATGGGCCAGTCCTCGGGCCCTCGCAGCGCGTAGTGGTACATCGCCACGATGAACGGCAGCACCGCGCCCTGGTGCCACTGCCAGAGCGAGTTCTTGAAGTCTCCGCCACGGGCGAGGCCACGGAACTCCATGGCCAGGATGGAGATGAGCGTCAGCGCCGTCATGATGGCGAGCGGACGCGGCATGGGCGGCAGGTTCGGCTCCAGCGGGGACTTCGTCACCCGCCGGTACACGGCCAGGCCCAGGAACCAGAAGATGAGCCCGTCGATGAGCGGGAAGCGCAGCACCGGAATCTTGGTGAGCGCGTTGAGCTGGGTGAACAGCAGATCACCGATGGGCGCCAGGGGCGACGGCCAGAAGCCGGACTGGGGGCGGTCCGGCCCGTAGTCCACCGCCAGCACCAGGTAGGTGAGGACGAGGACCGGGTAGCGGATGGGCACGCTGTGGACGACCCACACCACCCCGATGCCGAGGATGGGGGCCAGGCCCACCACGGGGTGGATGACCGAGCCTCCCACGGCGGCCACCGCCAGGAAGCCCAGGAGGGCGGCGAAGCGCAGGTAGGAGGGACGATAAGGGGCGTACATCGTGACGCGGGGGAGGCTACATCCGGAGGCCCGGTTGGGATAGATGATGCGCCACGTATGCCTGCCTCCCGTCCTCGTGTCCTCCTGATTGCCGAGCTGTGCAACCCCGATTGGGTGAGCGTCCCGCTGGAAGGCTGGTCGCTCTACCGCGCGCTGACCGAGGTGGCGGACGTGCACCTGGTCACCCACGTGCGCAACCGGGAGAACATCCTCAAGCAGGGCGTGCAGGAGGGCTCCCAGTTCACCGCGCTGGACTCCTCGCCCGTGGAGAAGCCGCTCGACAAGGTGGGCCAGCTCTTGCGCGGCAGCACCGGCGTGGGCTGGACGACGGCCACCGCGCTGAGCGCGCTGCCGTACTACTACTTCGAGGAGGTGCTCTGGCAGCGCTTCGGGGCCCGCATCCAGGCGCGTGAGTTCGACCTGGTGCACCGCTACACGCCCATCAGCCCCACCACGCCCAGCACGCTGGGGCCCCGCTGCAAGGCGGCCGGAGTGCCCTTCCTCCTGGGCCCGCTCAACGGGGGCCTGCCGTGGCCCAAGGGCTTCGGCGGCGCCCGGCGCCGGGAGAAGGAGTGGCTGAGCTACATCCGCGAGGCGTACAAGCTGATGCCCTTCTACAAGTCCACGCGCGACAACGCGTCCGCCATCCTCACCGGCTCGCGGGCGACGCGCGGGCAGATTTCGGACCGGTGGCAGTCGAAGACGGTCTACATCCCGGAGAACGCCATCGACCCGAAGCGCTTCGGCTCGGCGAAGTCGGAAGGGCCGGTGGAGCTGCCGCTGCGGGTGGCCTTCGTGGGGCGCTTCGTGCCGTACAAGGGCATGGCCATGCTGATGGACGCCGCCGCGCCGCTCATCCGCGAGGGCAAGGTGGTGCTGGAGTACATCGGCGACGGGCAGGAGATGCCCAACCTCAAGGCACAGGCGGCGCGCGAGGGCATCGAGTCCGGGGTGACGTTCGCCGGCTGGGTGAAGCACCAGGAGCTGCAGGGCCGGCTGGCGAAGAACCACGTCTTCGGCTTCCCGAGCGTGCGCGAGTTCGGCGGCGCGGTGGTGTGCGAGGCAATGGCGCTGGGGCTGGTGCCCATTGTCATGGACTACGGCGGGCCGGGTGAAATCGTGAGCCCGGCCACGGGCTTCGCCATTCCCATGGGCACGCCGGAGGAAATCGTGCTGCGCGTGCGCGAGGTGCTGGCGAAGCTGGCCGCGGACCCGTCCGTCATCCGCCCCATGGGCGAGCGCGCCCGCGAGCGCGTCTTCAAGTACTTCACCTGGAAGGCCAAGGCGGAGCAGGTGCTGGAGGTGTACCGCTGGCTGCTCGGCGAGCGCGGCCAGCCCGACTGGGGCATGCCGCTGGCGGACTGAAGCAGCCCTGGCCCGGGGGGCGTGGCTTCTCACGTCCCCGGGCTGCCCACGGTGTCATGGCACCGTGGGCACGCGGTCGAAGTCCATGGAGCTGACGGGCGCGAAGCGCTCGAAGCGGTCCTCGCGCCGGTCCAGGGACTGGGCCCTGCGGATGAGGGCGCCCAGCTCCATCACATCCGAGCGGCCCTTCAGCGGCTGGCCCACCTCCTCCCAGAGGGACACCAGCGCGGCGTAGGAGAGCGGGCGCACCCAGTACGAGCCGCGCAGCTTCTCCGCGAACGCGGCCGCCACGTAGGACAGGCGCGTGGGCGGGGCGGCGCGGCCGTACGCGGGACGCAGCAGGCGCGACGGCAGCGGCTTCTCCAGCAGCCGCGAGTCACCGCCCTCCGGCGCCTTGTACCGGATGCGCAGCGTGCCCAGCGTGTCGCCGGGCTCGCGCAGCTTCACCTCGTACAGCGCGGTGACGGTGTGGCCCGCGCCCACCTCGCCCGCGTCCACGCGGTCGTCGGCGAACTGCTCCTTCGTGAGCATCCGGTTCTCGTAGCCAATCAGCCGGTAGCGGAGGACGGTCTCCGGGTCGAACTCCACCTGCAGCTTCACGTCCTTGGCCACCACCTGCAGCGTGCCGGTGAGATTGCGCACGAAGATGCGGTGCGCCTCCTCCAGCTTGTCCACGTACGCGTAGTTGCCCTCGCCCACGTGGGACAGCCGCTCCATGAGCACGTCGTTGTAGTTGCCCATGCCGAAGCCCACCGTGGACAGGGTGATGCCCTTCTTCGCCTGGTCCTTCACCCGGTCCCAGATGCCGTACGCGTGGGTGATGCCGTTGTTCGCCACGCCGTCGGAGCAGAGGATGACGCGGTTGATGCCGCCCTTGCGCAGGTGCTTCGCCGCGAGCCGGTACCCCAGCTCCAGTCCCGCCTGCGCGTTGGTGGAGCCCTCCGTCGTCAGCCCGTCGATGGCGTCCAGCAGCACGTCCTTGTCCTCGGCGCTCGTGGGCCCGAGCACCTGCCTCGCCTCGGAGCCGTACACGACGAGCGACACGCGGTCCCGCTCGTCCAGCTCGTCCACGAGGAGCCGCAGCGCCCGCTTCACCAGCCCCAGCCGGTTCTCCAGGTTCATGGAGCCGGACACGTCGATGACGAAGACGAGGTGGCTCGGCTTGCGCTCGTGGCGGCGCACCTCGCGCGCCTTCACGCCGATGTGCACCACCTGGTAGCCCTTGCGCGCCGGGGACGGGAAGCCCTCCACGTGCACGCTGAAGGGCGCGTCCTCGGCGGCCGTGTAGCCATAGTCGAAGCTGTTGACGAACTCCTCCACGCGGACGGCCTGCTCCTCCGGCAGGGCGCCGCGCTCCAGGTACGCGCGCGTCATCGTGTACGCGGCCGTGTCCGTGTCCACGGAGAAGGTGGAGAAGCGCTCCTCCTCCGTCATCACCGTCGGGTTGACTCCGTAGCCCTGGAAGTACATGTCGAAGAAGGAGCGGCCCTTCGGAGGCGTGGTGCGCTCGGAGGCGCGGACGCGCGATGTCGGCAGGGGCTCGGGGATGGGCGGCGTGGAGGGGTTGATGCCGTAGGCCGGGGCATTCGTGGACAGGCCGTCCACCACGTAGCCGTTCTCGGGCGAGGTCGCGCCGTTGATGGACACGCCGTAGCTGTCGGGCTGGGCCGAGGGCGCCACCCCGGCGGGTGACTCGAAGGAGCGGGGCGTGCCGCCGGTGGACATACCGGCATGGCTCTGGGTCACCGTCGGACCCCGGGCCGCTGGCTGTGACGGCGCCTGGGCCGCGGTGTCGCGGGACGCTCCACCCCTGCCGCCCGGACGGGCCACCGCGATGCGCTTGATGAACTCCTGGTCCACGTTGACGCCCCCCGTCGTGGAGCCCACGTCGATGGTGGGGGGCGTGCCGATGATTTCCACCACCTCGCCGACGGACTCTGGCAGGAGCTCCACGTTGACGCGGATGGTGCGGTTCAGGCGCAGCTGGATGTCCGCCCGCGCGTACGGCTTGAACTGCTCCTTCTCGAACCGCAGCGTGTAGATGCCCGGTGGGAGCTGGGGGAGGCGGTAGTTGCCCTGGGCATCGGTCACCACCGTCTGCTCGCCCTGGAGGTTGGGGGAGGTGGCGGTCACCACGACTTCGGGAACGGGCTGCCGGCTCTGGGCGTCGATGACCGTGCCGATGATGACACTGGTACCGGTGCCGGCATCGGGCTGCGCCAGGGCCGGCGCGCCCATCCACAACAAGAGACCGCACAGCAGACCGCGAGCGCTGCGTTCCATCAGGGCCACCTCGGTGAGTCAGGAGGTGGCCATCATCCGGAAGCGAGCCTCCCCCATCCGCACGGGAGGCTCCGCCCTTCATCATGGTTTCATCACGGGCCGGTATGCCGCCGGCCCCGCGAGCGTTCCCCGGCCCCGGCGCCCCGGAGCCTCGGCCCACGCCCGCCGCGGAAGCTTCAGCGCTGCTCGCCCTCGCGCGTGGTGCGCACCCACTCGCCGCGCTTCTCCGCGCCGGGGCCGCGCAGCATGAGCCACACCTTCCACACCACGTAGACGGGCGCCCACGCCAAATCCAGCAGGCCGCGAGGCCCCACGCCGGACACCCACCAGCCGCGCAGCACGTACGCGCCCAGCGACGCCAGCGCGAAGCCCGACAGGCTCGTGGCCAGCACCGCCGTGCCTCCGGACAGCCACGCCACCACCGCCGCCGCCACCGCGCCGGCCACCGTGGCCAGCACCAGCTGGCTCAGGGGCGGTACCAGCACGTCCATGGCCAGGTCCAGCAGCAGCCCGCTGCGCTGCTTCAGGGCCTCGCTCAGCAGCGGCCACCCGTGCAGCTTGCGCATCTGCCGGCGGCCGCCCTCCCAGCGCTGGCGCTGCGAGCGGCTCTGCTTCTCGCCGGACACCATCTCCCCGAGCACCTCCGACTCCCAGGCGTAGTGCACGCGGTGGCCCTTCTTGCCCAGGCGGATGCCGTACTCCAGGTCCTCCACCACGCTGAAGGCGTCATGCGGCACCTCGCGCAGCACCGCGTGGCTGAAGCACATGCCGTTGCCGCGCAGGCCGCAGGACACGCCCAGCGCCTCGCGGCCCAGCGAGCGCACCTTGTGGAACATGCCCAGGGCGATGGTGATGAGCCGCGTGCGCCAGGACGCCGTCGGGTTCATCACGCCGTAGTGCGCCTGCACCGCGTGCGCGCCCCGCTCCAGCCGCGCCGCGTACGCGTGCAGCAGGTTGGGCGACACCACCGTGTCCGCGTCCACCACCACCACCGCGTCCGCGAAGCCGTCCTTCTGGCTGTACTCGAAGGCGTAGGCCAGGGCATAGCCCTTGCCGCGCTTCTGCGTGTCGTGGCGCTCCAGCACCGTGGCGCCCGCCTCGCGCGCCTTCTGCGCCGTCGCGTCCGAGCAGTTGTCCGCCACGACGAGGATGCGCCGCAGGGCGCCCGGGTAGTCCACCGCGGAGAGGTTGGCCACCGTCCGGGCGATACCCAGCTCCTCGTTGTGCGCCGGAATCACCACGTCGAACTTCCGCGCGGGCGCCGGAGGCACCGGCGCCGCCCGCCGCCACGACAGCAGCGTCAGGAGCAGCAGGTAGCCGCACGCCACCCCCATCGGCAGCAGCCCCACGCACAGCGCCACATCCACCCAGGTCCACACCGTCACGACAATCTCCCCCGAGGGCGCCGTCAGCGCCGCTCCAGCTCCGCGAGCACCGGCAGCCGCAGCAAACGCTCGACCTGCCACTTCTCAAGAATCCGCCGCCGGATGATGTCCAGCGCCAGCGCGGCGAAGATGCCCAGGGCGATGCCGCCAATCACGCCGCCGGCGACGATGAGCTGCACCTTGGGCTTGGACGGCTTCTCCGGGAACGTCGGCGGAGACAGCACGCTGAAGCGGTGCTTCACCGACGCGCGCGAAATCTCCAGCTCCGTGCGCGCCTGGTCCAGCCGCCGCATCTTCTCCTGGTGCCGCATCACCAGCATGCGCACCCGGTCCGACGCCACCGACACCTCCGGGCTGTCCGAGGCATTCGGGCCGCCCAGCGGGCCGCCACCCGGCATCCCCATTCCCGCCAGCCCGGCGTCCAGCTCCGCCGGGCTGCCGCCGCTGCGCAGGTACTCGTTGATGAGCTCGTTCAGCTCCGAGCGCAGCGCCACCAGCTGCGGCGAGTCCTCCTGGAGCGCCACGAGGCGCTGCTCCAGGTCCGTGATGATGGGGTGCTGCGGCGAGTAGATGACGCGCTGCTCGGCCAGCTGGTTGCGCAGCTCGGTCAGCCGCCGCGCGCGGAACTCCTCCACGTCCGCGATGGCCCGGCGCTTCGTCTGAATCATGAAGCGCATCTGCGCCAGCATGTGGTCGGTGTTGATGAGGCGCGAGCCCGGCGGGGGCGTGGGCTTCCTGCGGCCGGCCTTCTCCTCTTCCTTGCGGATGCGCGCCTCGACGCGCTTCACCGTGGCGTTCAGGTCCGCCAGCGCCTTCTGGATGCCCTCGGCCTCCTCCACCACCTGCTTCTCCAGGATGGTGATGGCCTCGGCCACCGCGCCCATCTCGCCCGCCTGGCGCATGTCCAGGAAGTTCTTCTGCGCGGCCTCCACGATGTTGAGCGCCAGCTGCGGGTCGCCCCACTCCACGCCGATGGAGACGGTGCCCGAGCCGCCCTCCACGCTCACGAGCATCGCCCGCTCCAGCATGCCGATGAGCGCGTCTTCCTTGTCCTTGTCGGAGATGGGCGCCGGCGCCTTCCCCGTCAGCTTCTCCTTCAGCCTGCTGATGGGTGAGCGGTTCGAGTCCCAGTACTCGACCAGCTTCGCCTGCTGGACGATGGACTTGAGGTTCTCGAACTTCATGATCATCTCCCACGCGCTGCGCGTGGGCTGGTCGGCCTCCACGGGGATGGAGCGGCCCGGGTTGGCCAGCGAGGCGATGATGAAGTTGCGCTGCGTCAGCATCCGCGTCTCGACCTTGTACTTGCGCGGAAGAATCTTGCCGACGCCCACGCCCAGGGCGGACACGGCCACCATCACCACCAGCGCGAGGAACCAGTGGCGCACCACCGCGTTCTTCACGAACAGGACGGCGTCAATGGCCAGACCCCAGTCGATGAGGTCCGCGGGGGCGTTCGTCTCCGGGCGCTCCGGGACGTGCAGGGGCTGGGGCGGCGGCACCGGCTGCGGGCGCGGCCCGGGGGCCCCGGGCGCGGGGTACGTCACGGAGTCCTCCTCGGGGGCCCGTAGTCCTTCAGGACCTGCTGCACGCGGCGGGTGAACTCCTCCTGTGTGAAGGGCTTGCCCAGGTAGCCGTTGGCGCCCGCCTCCTCGGCGTGGGCCTTGTCCTCGGGCAGGTCGCGCGCGCTTACCACCAGCACCGGCACGTCCTTCATCGTCGGCGACTTGCGGATGTGCTCGCAGAGGTCATAGCCGGAGATGTCCGGCAGCGTCAGGTCCAGGCACACGAGGTCCGGACACGCGGCGGTCTCCATGTGCTTCAGGGCGGCGCGGCCGCTGGGCAGCTCCACGACTTCCTCGAAGCCCAGGTCGCGGAGGTAGTCGCCCAGCATCTTCCGGAAGAAGGGGGCGTCCTCCACCAGGAAGACGGTCTGCAGTTGGGGTTCCATCCGTCAGCCTTTCGAGAAACCGAGCTTCTGCACCCAGACGAGCACGCCGTAGGTGTACGCGGCATTGAAGAGGAAGAACCAGAGAATGGCCTTCTTCAACCCCCGCACGGGATGCGGATCCCTGGCCGCCTTCGCGGGCAGGGCGATGGTGAGGATGAGGACGGACATCAGGATGAGCTTCGCCATGTCTCCAGCCCTCAGAGGATACCAGTTTGCCGCACGGACAGCCCGAGCGACGCGGACCAGCTCAGCCGGGCCGTGGGGAGGTCGGGCGAGCGGCTCCACGTGCTCCGCGTGTCGACGTCCATCGTGACCCAGCGTGTAAACGCCCAGGACGCCGACATGCCCCCCGAGACGATACGGTCTCCACTGGCGCCCCCCACCGCGAAGGCGGTGCCGGTGTTGGTGGAAACCCGTACCCTCGGGCTCAGCGTCCAGGTGCCCGTCGCCGTCAGGTCCGCCCGGGGGTACACCCGTCCTGTCAGCCGGTCCACGAAGGGCGTCAGCCGCATGCCGAGCTGCCCGTAGAAGTCCGCGGCGCGCGAGGGGACGCGGTGGCCCAGCCCGAAGGTGAGGTAGGGCAACAGCCCCATCTCGGCCCGGGGCGGCGGAGCGGGCTCCGCTCCGGGCTCCGTCTCTTCCGTGCCCTCGACGGCGCGCACGATGGCCACGCCCGCGCCGCCCTCCAGGAAGGTGCGGCGGCTGAGCCGCTGGCCCCAGGCCTCCGCCAGCGTCACCACCGTGGCTCCGGCGCCCGTGGAGAACTGCGAGTGCGTCGCGGACAGCGAGGTGGTGAGGACGCTCCGGCGATTCAGCGTGTGGGCCAGCGCCACGTCGAAGCGCGGGCCGTACTGCAGGGGCACCGCCTCTTGCGCGGGGCCGTCCAGCCCGCCGCTGATGTTGAAGCCCACCGAGCCGCCCAGCCGCCAGCGCCGCCCCAGCCACGTGGTGTCCGCCCCCAGTGTCGTGGCGGACGACAGGAAGTAGACGGTGTCCGCCTCCGGCAGCGGCTGCAGGGGGCCGCCGCCCTCGGGAGGCCGCAGGGGCCCGTCGGGGTCGTCGCCCCCGCCCGCCACTGGCAGCGGGTCCGTGGTGAGCAGATTCACACTGCCCAGCACCAGCTCCTCGGAGAAGCGCAGCGCCAGGCCGCGCTGCGGGCGCCAGTTGGTGGTGAGCCGGCCCACGTGCTGGATTTCGGTGCGCGGCTGGACGGTGATTTCGCGGATGCTGATGCGCGGCGCGTAGTCCAGCAGCACGGACGTGTTGCCGTCGCGCAGCTCGAGGCCCAGCGTGGGGACGATGTCCGTGTCCCCGGCCACGGAGGGCACGTCCTCGGTGGGGGCCTCGTTCGAGCGCACGCGCGAGTCCGCCCGCACCGCCACGGCATACGTGACGGAGGCGGAGGACACCTCCAGCAGCGCGACGGTGAGGGCGGCCCCCAGCACGCGTTACTCCACCACCACCACGTCACCGGGGCGCAGGCGGAAGGCATACGCGCGCCCCTCGGCGTGGACGAGGTCGTCGTAGCGGAAGCGGATGCGCTGCGGCGCCCCGCCGTCCTCCTGGCGGATGACGAAGATGCGGTCCTTGTGCGCGTACTCCGTGAAGCCGCCCGCCCCGGCGAGCACCTGGAGCAGCGTGGAGTTCGGCTCGATTTCGAGCGGACCGATGCGGGCCACCTCGCCCACCATCGTCACCTTGATGGGGCGCGCCTGCTCCAGCGCCACCGTGACGACGGGGTGGTTGATGTAGTCCTTCAGCCGCGTCTGGATTTGCTGCGACAGCAGGGCCGGCGAGTGGCCGGCGGCCTCCACGTCATCCAGGAAGAGCAGGCTGATGCGCCCGTCCTCGCGCACGCGGGCGGACGTGGTGAGCGCCTCCTGGTTCCACACGCGGATGTTGAGCAAATCCCCGGCGGCGATGCGGTAGCTCGTGTCCGGCGGGGGCGGCTTCTCCTGGTACTCCTCCACCCAGACGTACTTGCCCAGCCCGCTGCAGGCCGAGGCCAGAAGCAGCATGGCGCAGGCGAGCGCGCGGACGGCGGGGCGCGGGGAGGACGGTCGATGGGAGCGCGGGGACGGCATGGGACGCGAGGGTCTCCTCAGGGAACGGGGGCGACGGCGGGAGCCGCGGCCTCGGGCTCGGGGCGGCCGCGGCGGCGGGCCAGGCGCAGCACCTGGAGCACGTCGCCTGGGCGCACCGCGCCGATGGCCAGCACGCCCACCACGTAGAGCACGGCCTCGAGGCCCAGCCGCACCCACGGGTTGAGCGGGGCGAACAGCGTCTGGTCCGCCACGACGATGGTGAGGCACACCACGGCCGTGCGGACCACCATGGACAACAGCCGCGAGTCGAACGCCGCGCGGCCCATGCGGCCCATCAGGCTGATGGTGACGAGCACCTCCATCACCAGCAGGGCCGTGGCGGTGGCCGCGGCGCCGCCGCCGTTGCCCAGCGCCCGGTGCATGAAGGGCACCAGCATCAGGTTGAGGATGGGGCTCAAGAGCAGGCTGCCGGTGGAGTTGGTGATGGTCACCCACCACTCGCGGTTCGTCATCGTCAGCCAGAGGCCGGCGTTCATCGTGACGAAGGCCAGCACGAACAGCGGCGACAGCAGCCGCAGCGACAGGGTGGACGGGGCGAACTGGTCGCCCATCAGCCCCACCCACAGCGGCGCGCCCATGACGATGAGCATCATCATCGGCACCGTGACGACCAGCGTGCCCTCCATGGCGCGGCGGACGAGCCGGGTGAGCTCCTCCTCGGAGCGCTCGGCCGCGCGCGACGCCAGCGGCATCAGCACCCAGCCGAAGACGGGGTTGAGGAAGAAGGTGAGGCCCGCGATGTTCCACGCGGCGCCGTAGAACCCCACCTCCTGGTGGCTGGCCTTCATGCCCAGAATCATCACGTCCAGGCGCCCGTTGGTGGCCAGGGCCGCGCCGGTGATGAAGAAGGGCAGGCTCGCCTTGAGCACCTTCCACGTCGCGGGCAGGTCCACCTTGAAGGTGAGCCCCATGTGCACTCGCGCGAGGTACCAGCCCACGCCCAGCTTCACCGCTTCGGACGCCACCAGCGGCACACCCAGCCACGGCAGCGGCAGGCCCGCCCAGGCCACGACGAAGAGGCCGCCGCCCCACACCAGCTTGGTGACGATGTTGGAGACGGACAGCCCCGCCACCTTGCCCTTGGCGTGCAGCAGCGCCGCCACGGACGCATTCACCATGATGAGCGACTGCGCCACCGCGGTGACGTAGACGAGGTTGCGCACGTCGGACGAGTGCTCGTCGTTCGCCATGACGAGCCCGAGCACGCCCATCAGCACCACCGTGAGCCCCAGCCGCAGGAGCAGCGTGGTGCCGAAGAAGTCACTGGCATGGGCCGGCCGCCGGGTGACCTCCTTGCGGATGTACATCTCCAGGCCCAGGTGCGTGGCGATGAAGAAGACGGCGGAGAAGCTGTCGGCCCAGTTGAAGCTGCCGAACCGCTCCGGGCCCAGGTGCGCGGGGAGCAGGAAGCGCACGCCCATGGCGATGGCGTACGTCACCAGCAGCGAGCCGCCGAGCTGCAGCCCATTGCGGACGGCGCCCATGGCCTCGTTGGAGGCCTGGTGGGCGGTCGCTTCCTGCGCGGGGGCCGCGCCGTGCGTCTCGGGCTCCTGGGGAATGGATTGGCTGGGACTGTTCACGGTGGAGGCGGGCCCCCCGGCCCTGGGGCGTACTTGCCCCGGGGCATAGAAGACGAGCGGGGGCGGCACGTCAATGCCACCCCCGCGGGAGTTCGGCTGCCTGGAGGGGCAGGGGCCCCACCCAGGTCAGGGGCCCACCAGGGCCCAATGTCTCGGGAACGTTACTGGGCGAGGGCGCGGTTGCGCAGCCGCTCCAGGACCAGCCGGGGGGCCTCCACGAAGCGGCGGCGGAGGATGGAGGCGGCCAGGGACACCTTGCGGCGCACGTAGCCGAACTGGCCACACAGCGTCATCACCACGCCGGCGCCGCCGGGGCGGGCCTCGTGGAAGCGGCCGTTGACGAGCAGCGTGTCGAAGCCGAAGTCCTGGGCGAACGCGAAGCGCAGCGCCTCGCTCGACAGCACGACGTCCGGAGTCACCGTCCCGTCCAGCGGCTGCACCCGCACGTCCTCCAGCCGGTCGATGACGATGAGGACGCGGTGGTCGCTCAGCTCGAACACCGCGCGCGACAGGCGCAGGCGCATGAGCGTGTGGTCCAGCCGGGACACGCCGTTGCGCAGGCGCGTGAGGCCCGCCTTCACGGTGGTCACCACGTCGTCCACCGGCACCGCGGCGCTCTTGCGCAGCGGCTTCTCCTTGCGGCGCACGGCCTCCACCGAGCCGTCCAGCTCCTTCGCGCGCGCGTCCGTGGCCTCGGCCGCCGCCTTGAGCCCGTCCGCGGACAGCTCCATCGTGTCACCGGGGCGCAGCATGACGGCGGGGAAGCCCTCCTCGCGCACGCGGCCCACGGCGGTGGAGGGCAGGTTCACCGCGTCGTTCAGGTACGCGTTCTCCTCGTGCGAGAAGTACACGAAGGACGCGAAGGGCATCACGTAGCGCGGGCGCACGGAGCGCACCTGCATGGCCAGGTGGTCCAGCTTGCGCAGGGCCGCGTGCCGGCGGCGCTCCGTCTCGCTCGGGTTGCCCACCCAGTTGGCGTAGGAGAACTGGGTGGCCATCAGGTCCACCTCGCCGGGCTTCACGCCCACGGCGCGCATCACGTCCTCCACCTCGGACATGGAGGTGTAATAGCAGTCGTTGAAGTTGAGGATGCGCAGGCCGCCCAGCTCCAGCAGGTGGCACGAGTCACCGTCGCGCGCCATCACCGTGGTGAGCGCCGCGCCGTTGCCCAAATCCTGCCGCTGGCCCGAGCCCACCTCGATGACGCGGCCGTAGCCGTTGTTGCGCAGGAAGCCCACCACGCGCTTGTCGGCCGTCTCCTGGAAGATGACCGTCACTTCCGCGCGGCGCTCCTGCGGAATGGACTTCACGGCGGGGATGCTGAAGTGGTCCGGGTGCTCGTGGCTGAACCACAGGTGCGTCACCCGCTTGGGGTCGAAGCGCGCCGACTGCACGAGCGGATCCCAGCCGTTGTCGAACGCGGCCCCGTCCAGCCACGGGTCCACGGCGAGGTACAGCGGCCCGCGCTCGACGACGTAGCCGGCGTGCCCGAGGAACTGCAGCTTTCCGATAGTGCTTTCTGAACCACTCATGTCTTCACGCTGACATACCGCTTCTGAAAGGCCAAGACCCCGCGGAGCCCCGAGCGGTGGTTTGTGTTTGTCGATTGCCCCAGGGGGCAGGCAGGCGTCGGGGCGGCGCGGGAAGCGCAGGAATTGCGCGAATCCCCGAAGAAAAACGGGCCCTGCCTCGCGAAGGAGGCAGCGCCCGTGGACGGCCGGATTCCCTGGTGCTTCCGCTCAGCTCGCGCCGCGGCCGGTGAGCACCACCGGCACCGTCTGGAGCAGCAGCGTCAGGTCGCTGGTGAGGCTCCAGTGGTCGATGTACTGCATGTCCAGGTACATCCACTCCTCGAACGAAATCTGGTTGCGGCCGGAGACCTGCCAGATGCAGGTGAGGCCCGGGCGCACGGACAGGCGGCGGCGCTGCCACGTCTCGTACTTCGCCACCTCGCTCGGCACCGGCGGGCGCGGCCCGACGATGCTCATCTCACCGCGCAGCACGTTGATGAACTGCGGCAGCTCGTCGATGGAGAACTTGCGGATGAAGCGGCCGATGCCGGTGATGCGCGGGTCGTTCTTCATCTTGAAGACCGGACCGGACATCTCGTTCTGCGCCGCCAGCTTCGCCTTCAGCTCCTCGGCGTTCACCACCATGGAGCGGAACTTGAGCATGTAGAACGGCTTGCCGTTCTGCCCCACGCGCAGCTGCTTGAAGAAGATGGGGCCCTTGGAGGTGAGCTTCACCGCCAGCGCGACGAAGGCCAGGAGCGGCAGCAGCATCCACAGCGCCACTGCGGACACGCAGATGTCGAACAGGCGCTTCATCGCCATCTGGTGCGGCTTGGGGCTCACCGCCGCGAAGTGCAGGAAGCCGTCGGACACCGCGCGCCGCTCGATGGGCCGGGCGCGGTCCAGGCGGAAGCTGTGCGCCGGCAGCGCGAAGGGCACGCCGAAGCGCTCGGCCAGCTTGATGGCCGCCTGCATGGACTCGCCCTGCTTCAGCGTGTTGCCCGCGATGTAGACCTCGTCCACCGCCGTGTTGCGGAGGATGTGCTCCAGGTCATCCAACGAGCCCATCACCTGCGCGGGCAGCTCGGAGGTGGAGCTGGTGTCGTCCTTGAAGCGCACGTAGCCCAGCACCTGGCGGCGGCCGCGGCGCACCAGGTCCTCGCCCGTGTAGCGGCCCATGGCGCCCGTGCCGACGATGAGCACCGAGTCCATGGGGCGCTCCTGCGCGGCCACCGGACGGAAGACGAACAGGCGCAAGAGCAGCGCCACCGGCCAGAAGACGACCAGCAGCGGCGCCACGCTCAGCATGTTCACGCTGTCCGGCAGCATCAGCCCCGCGAACGCCAGCACCGTCACCACCGCCAGCGTCGCCACGGACACCAGCGCCACGTGGTCCAGCTTGCTGCGCTCCACGAAGCGCGAGTCATACAGGCACAGCGCCGTGCCGGTGATGATCCACGTCACCAGCGCCGCCACGACCATGCCCGGGACGAGCCAGCTCGTGGCCGGCACCAGCTGGCCGTTGAGCCACCCGGCGGCGACCAGCACCCCCGACATCAACACGAGGTCCACCGTGAGGTTCAGCTTCGCCGCGAACCCCGGCGCGAGCTTGGGCGTCTGGACATCCTCGAACCCCTGGCCCTGAGAGGAAGCCTCAGGAGCACCGACCGCCGCACTTGCCGTTGCGCTGCTCATCGTCTCCACCCCCCTCTGCGCCGAATGCATACTTTCTTCCAGTTCGAGCAGAGGATGCCGTTGTGGCTAGAAATCTTCAAGTCGGAGAGAACTACAAAATGCCTGATGGGACAGCCCGTTGCAACCGCCGCCCCGCGACTAAGACGTGACACGAGGTGAATTCTTGGGATCGCCCGGACCTCGGTACCGGGTCGATGAAGCCCCACGAACACCCTGTCAGGTCTGCTTGCTTCCCACTGTGGCCGGACCTCGTCCCACGAGACTGCATGTACGGTGCCGGTCTGACTTCAGATCTCTCATGGCTGTGAATCGCGGAGCGTCAGGACTGAGGCGCTAAGGATTTCCGGGGGGTTGAGAAAGTGCGAGTCGTTCCGGGCCCGCGTAGACGTTGAAGCGGCCGTCCCGGACGAACGTTGCCAGCGTCATTCCGGAACGCAGCGCCAGTTCAATCGCCAGGGTGCTGGCTGCAGAAACTCCCGCCACGACGGGGATGCGGGCCATGGCGGCCTTCTGGATGATTTCGAAGCTGACGCGTCCGCTGACACAGAGCAGCACGGGTTGACGTGTCAGTGATGGGGTGCGGCTGACCCGCGTGGAGCGCACGGTACCCTCCAGGACGAGCGCGCCCACCACCTTGTCCACGGCGTTGTGGCGGCCCACGTCCTCGAAGGCGGCGAGGACCTGGCCGTCGGCGTCGAGCGCGGCGGCGGCGTGGACACCGCCGGTGCGGGCGAAGTTGCGCTGCACGTCTCGCAGGCGCTCGATGGCGCGGGCGATGACGTCGGGCCGGAGCACGGGGCCGGGCGGCACGGGCGGGCAGACGGCCAGCAGGTCCTCCACGCTGCGGCGGCCGCACACGCCACACGCCGAGGTGGTGAGGGTGCCGCGGCGGGCGGAGCGCACCCGCTCCACGTCCAGCACGGCGCCGGGCGCGGGCGTCACCTCCATCACATTGCCCCAGCCCTCCTCGCCGGGGCGGCCGCAGTGCGCGAGCCCGCCCAAATCCTCCACGCTCCGGAGGATGCCCTCGGAGAAGAGGAAGCCGGTGGCCAATTCGCGGTCCTGGCCGGGGGTGCGCATGGTGATGGCCACCGGGTCGCCGCTGACTCGAATCTCCAGCGGCTCCTCGACGGCGACATCGTCCTCTTGAGAGGAAGCGAGCTCGGCGCCGTTCCAGCGGCGCACCGGCCGGCGCGCCACCCCGCGCGAGTCCGCGGGGGACGGAGGCGTCATGCCACGGTCGGACTTCACCCGTGAGGCGAGCAGGTCCGAGACGGTGCGTACATCTCCTGCGTCGAGCACGCGCATGCCATCTGGGAGACCCGCGGGCAGAGGAAGCGAGCACGCGACCACCGCGAAAACCTCGGGGTGGGACGAGGCGAGCAGGGGGCCCAGTCCCTCGCGCCACACCTCGAGCTTCGGCAGCGGTCCGTCCTTCCAGCCCTCCACGAGGACCAGGTCCACGCCGCCGGAGAATCGCGTGAGTAACAACGGCAACGTACTTGCGGGAGCCTCGCCGGTGGTGAGCTGCACGCCAGCGGGCGTGGCGAAGCCGGTGAAGACGGCGCCAGCCTCCTGGAAGCGGGCGGTGTCGCTGTCGGGGCGGTGCAGTGGGTGCGCGTGCGACGAGTGCTTCACCACGCCCACGCGCAGGCCGCGCGAGGCCAGCTCCGGGACGAGCTTCGTGAGCAGCGTCGTCTTCCCGGCGCCGGACCAGCCGACGATGCTGATGGCGGGCACGGCGCTCATGCGGAGGCACCGTCGGCCGGGGCGTAGGCGGCGCCGTGGAACAGCTCCACGTCCACGACGTCGCCCTCGGCGAAGTCGGCGCGGCCCGGAGGCAGCACGGCCCAGCCCTCGCCCTGGACGTTCTGGAGAATCTGTCCGGCGCCCTGCACGCGCAGGCGCGCGACGGGCGCTGCGTCGTCGCGGGCCTCCAGCGTGGTGGTGATGAGGTACGTGAGGCCGGCCTGCTTGTGGCGCGGCGCGGAGAGGCGGGCGCGGACGCGGCGGCGCGTCTCCAGTACGCCCTGGCGCTTGAGGAGCAGTGGGCGCGCGAGCTGGTCGAAGGCGACGGTGGCGGCGCCGGGGTTGCCGGGCAGCACGACGACGGTGGTGTCGCCGAGGCGGGCCACGGCCACGGGCTTGCCGGGCTTGAGCGCGACACCGTCCACGACGAAGCGGGCACCGAGCGCGGTGAGCACGCGCTTCACGTGGTCCTTGTCGCCCACGGAGGCGCCACCGGTGGTGACGAGGACGTCCACCTGGGAGGCGAGGCGGGCGAGGGTGTCGCGCAGCTCGGCCGCGTCGTCGCGCGCGCGGGTGAGGTGGCGCACGTCGGCGCCGGCCTCGCGGGCGAGCGCGGCCACGAGGAGCAGGTTGCTCTCGTAGACCTGATGCGGCAGGGCGGGCTGGCCGGGAGGGACGAGCTCGTCGCCGGTGGCGAGCACCGCCACGCGCGGCGCGGGGCGCACCCAGGCGGTCGTCTCGCCCTGGGAGGCGAGCACGCCGAGCACCGCGGCATTCACGGGCTGACCGGGCGCGAGGAGGGGCGTGCCGGTGACCACCTCTTCCCCCGCGCGCACGATGTCGTGGCCGGGAGTGACGGTGATGAAGACGTCCACGTGCGCGCCGTCGTCGTGGGCGCGCGCGGCCTCCTGGCGGACGATGGCGTCGGCGCCGGAGGGAAGCGGGGCGCCGGTGAAGATGCGGGCGGCCTCGCCGGGCTGGAGGACGCGGGAGGGCAGGGCGCCGGCGTAGACGGTGTCGACGACGCGCAGGCGCGCGGGGTGGTCGCGGTTGGCGCCCCGGGTCTCCTCGGCGCGCACGGCCCAGCCGTCCATCGCGGAGGTGTCACAGCCGGGCAGCGAGCGCGACGCGGTGACCGCGGCCGCGAGGAAGCGGCCATGGGCGTCGAGGAGGGACACGCGCTCGGGGGCCGCGGGGGCGATGGCATCGAGCGCGGCCTGCCGGGCTGTGGAGAGGGGCGTGAGCGGCATCCGTCGGGCGCGCAGCCTACGCGGGGAACCCTGGCGCTTGTCCACGGGCTGCTGATGGCCGTTCGCTTCCCTACCCCCCATCCGGGAGCGGGAGCGTCAGGTGTGCCGGGAGCGTGTCAGCTCGATGAGGAACAGGACGAGCAGGGAAACGCCCAGGGCCATCGGGGCCAGCGCGGCACCCACGATGAGGCCAATCACGGTGAAGAACCCGTCCCGGGGGCCGGGGGAGTTGGGGAGCCAGTCGAGGATGAAGCCAGACGACGCGGGTCCCAGGAAGCCGAGCGCTGACACCGCGAGGCAGACGAGAACGGCCTTCGAGCGCTTCATCGGCTGGACGGGTGGAAGTGTAGCATTCATGGGCAGCGACGATAGCAAGGCGGGTGCCGGACCCGCTTGGAGCCGGTCTCACTCGTGCCGCGAGCGAGGTTGCGCAGGGGAGGGCACGCATGCCGTGCACTCCGCTGCACAGTGAGGCGCGGACCTGGGTCCCGGGTGACGCCGCCGAAGAGGGGAGCGCGAAAGATGGACGCTGGGGTGGAGTACCCGGACGTGACGCTGGCCATCATCGCGGGAGGCGAGGGCCGGCGCCTGTCGGGCGTGCCGAAGGGGCTGCTGTCGGTGGAGGGCCGCACGGTGGTGGAGCGGCTGCTCTCCCTGGCGCCGTGCTTCGGGGATGTGCTGCTGGTGGCGAACGTGCCGGAGCCCTATGCGCGCTTCGGGGTGCGCACGGTGGCGGACGTCGTGCGGGGGAAGGGAGCGCCGGGAGGTGTGCACGCGGCGCTGGTAGCGGCGCGCACGCGGTGGGTGGTGGCGGTGGCGTGCGACATGCCCTTCGTCGGGCTGGAGGCGCTGCGCGTGTTGCTGGGCGCGAGGGCGGACGACGTGGACGCGGTGGGCTTCGAGGTGGCGGGGAGGCTGGAGCCGTTGCTCGCGGTGTACCGGGCGGAGCTGGCGGAGGCGTGGGGACGCTCGCTGGGGGAGGACCCGTCGCTGCGTCAGCTCCTGTCACGCTTCCGGGCGAGGCTGCTGCCAGAGGGCATGCTGCGCGCCGTGGACCCGGAGCTGCGCTCGCTGGTGAATGTGAACACGCCGGAGGACCTCGCGCGGCACGGTGTCACACTGCCCGCGAGGTGAGCGCCGGCTTCACGCCCCCGACGTTCCCAGGGCAATCCGCACCGGAATCCGCCGTGCCCCGAACGCGCCCGGCTCCGCGTCGAACCGCCCCGGCACGTCCGCGCCACAGTCCGGGCACCGGCCCTCCGGCGTCACGCGGTAGGAGAGCAGCTCGTACCAGTCACGGACGATGAGCGCCGTGCCGCACCCGCCGCACAGCGTGGTGCCGCCGTCGCTGTCATGCACGTTGCCCGTGTACACGTACCGCAGCCCCGTGCGCCTCGCGATGTCCCGAGAGCGGCGCAGCGTCGCCGGGGGCGTGGCCGGCACGTCCCGCATCTTGAAGTCCGGGTGGAACGCCGTGAAGTGCAGCGGCACGTCCGGCCCCAGCCGGTCCATCATCCACTCCGACAGCCGCGTCACCTCCTCCTCCGAGTCGTTGTGCCCGGGGATGAGCAGTGTCGTCACCTCGAACCAGACGCGCGTCTCGTGCTTCAGGTACTCCAGCGTGTCCAGCACCGGCTGCAGGTGCGCGAAGGTGACGCGGTGGTAGAAGTCCTCGCTGAACGCCTTCAGGTCCACGTTGGCCGCGTCCATCTTCGCGTAGAACTCGCGGCGCGGCTGCGCGTGGATGTAGCCCGCCGTCACCGCCACCGTCTCCACGCCCACCGCGTGGCACGCATCCGCCACGTCCATGGCGTACTCGGCGAAGATGACCGGGTCGTTGTACGTGAAGGCCACGCTCTGGCAGCCCGTGCGCACCGCGTACCGGGCAATCGCCTCGGGCGAGGCCTCGTCCGCCAGCGTGTCCTGCTCGCGCGACTTGGAGATGTCCCAGTTCTGGCAGAAGCGGCAGCCCAGGTTGCAGCCGGCCGTGCCGAAAGACAGCACGCTGCTGCCCGGGTGGAAGTGGTTCAGCGGCTTCTTCTCGATGGGGTCCACGCAGAAGCCCGACGAGCGCCCATACGTGTCCAACACCATCCCCTCGCCCACGCGCTGGCGCACGAAGCAGAAGCCGCGCTGCCCCTCGTGCAGCTTGCAGTCGCGGGGACACAGGTCGCACTGCACGCGCCCGTCCTCCAGCGTGTGCCACCAGCGAGCCGGAAACGCCGTGCTCATTGTCGAAGTCCTCCCCCGGCCCGGCGCTGGCGGCAGCCTTCCGCGCGCATGCGGGCCTCGAACGAAAGACATCCCTAACGGCGGACGCCCCATGTCGCCGCGCCCTCCGTGCCACGCTCGCGTGCTCGCGCTCCAGCCAGCATCACGCGCCGGTCGGCCGCCCGGAGGACCTCCGCCAGGCGCCCCTGGGGTGCGTCACCGGGACGCATGGACCCGGACGGCCGGAGATGCGAAACAGGGACCCGAGATGCTGAAGACCCCTCTTGGACGTTTCCGCGCGGTGGCCCTGGCGGAGGGCCTGTCCTTCGTCGTGCTCCTCTTCATCGCCATGCCGCTGAAGTACGGCGCGGGCATGCCGCTGGCCGTGAAGTACGTCGGCTGGGCGCACGGGCTGCTGTTCGTGCTCTACCTCTTCGCCCTCATGGAGGCCGCCATCGCATGTCGCTGGTCGCTCGTGCGCGCGGTGGGGGCCTTCATCGCGTCGCTGGTGCCGTTCGGCACCTTCGTGCTCGACGCGCGGCTGCGGCGCGAGGAGCAGGCGACGTCCATCCAGCCCGCTCCCTGAGCGTCCCCCGGGCGCACGCTCGGAGCGCCCGTCCGCACCGGACGTACCGCATCGGCTCCGAGGCACCGGACCTGCCGCGCCAGGGGCCCCGGACGGGTCTCCAGGATTTCGCGCGGGCGCGGAAGCCATGCGAGCATCCCGCGCGATATGCGCCAGGGAATGACCATGGAACGCGGCAGGTGGGACACGCCTGAGGACGTGGAGCGCGAGCTGTCCTCGCGGCTGGCCCTCGTGGAGCCCACGGAGGGGATTCGTGGCATGCACTTCGCCGCCGTCCTCGACACCGTGCGCTTCCTCGGCGGCGAGCAGGCCGTGGCTCGCGTCGTCGAGGGCGGGGACTACCCGAAGGACCTCGACCTCTCCGAGCTGTACCCCGTCCCGCCCTTCATGCGCCTGTTCTTCTCGGCGGCCAGGATGCTGGCGCCGCAGCTTGGCGGCGTCGAGGAGGCCATGCGGCAGATTGGTGTGCAGGGCACGCTCGCCTTCATCAACTCCATGTTCGGCGCCGAGGTCCGGCAGCAGGTGGGCATGGAGCCGAAGCGGCTGGTGGAGATGCTCCCCGAGGCCTACCGCATGGCCATCAACTTCGGCGAGCTGCAGGTGCAGTGGACCGGCCCGCGCGCCGGCCGCATCGTCATGAACCGCATCTTCACGCCCGTCGCCTACAACGAGGGCATGCTCGAGGGCGCCCTCCAGGCCGTGGGCGCCCAGGACATCCAGGTGCGTGGCTGGCAGACCTCGCTGCTGAACAGCGAGTACATGCTGGCCTGGGGCGACTGACGCTCAGGCCCGCGCGCCGCCTTCGCCGGCCGGATAGAAGGCGAAGGCGCCGTAGCCCACCACCTCGTCACGTCCGCCCGCGGTGTCCCCCGAGCTGCGCAAATCCAGCAGCCTCGGGTGCAGGCCCCGCTCGCGGGCCGCCAGCAGCAGCCCGCTGATGGCCGCCGCGCCGCACGCGTTCCCCGCGTCCAGGGGACTGTCGAGCGCGAGCACCCGCTCGGCCGTGTGACGGTCCACGACCCGGGCCTCCTCGTACGGGAGGTAGTGCGACAGGTCCGAGCTGATGACGGGCAGCACGTCCGCGTCCCACAGCGCGTCGAGCACCTCCGCCACCTCCTCGGCGCGCGCGCTGCCCACCACCAGGGGAAGCACGCGGAAGCGCCCCAGCACGCGCTGGAGGAAGGGAAGCTGCACCTCCAACGAGTGCTCCGCCTCGTGCGCCTCCGTGGACGCCGTCACCTGCCGCAGCGCCGAGGCGCGCCGGCGCAGGTCCTCGTCCAGCGGCACCTCGCCCAGCGGCGTGCACAGCGTGTCCACGTCCGGCCAGGCCAGCCCGCGCAGTGGCAGGAAATGACAGGGTCCCAGGAGCAGCACTCGCGGCGGCGTGTTCCCCGGCGCGCGAAGCGTGGCATAGGCGGTGGCCGCCACGGGGCCCGAATACACATACCCCGCATGGGGGACGATGAGCGCCGCGGGCCTGCCGGGAGCGGAACCGGCGGCCTGCTGGAGCCATTCGTCCACCTGGTGGGCCAGGACGGAGGGGCTGGCGGGATAGAACGAGCCCGCCACCGCGGGAGGGCGTACGCGAGACATGGTCCTCCAACCGGTCAGTCCGCCGGGGTCCTTTGACAAGCATGACATGCGGGCCCCCCGTCCTCCCAGCCGGGACACTGCCGGGCGGGCAGGGAATGATTGGAATTGCACCCGCGGGAGCGCCCGGGATGCAATCTTTTGCACGTGTCTGTGTAAGGAGTACCCCGGCGCCTCAGGGGCGGGCGTCAGGAAGCCGCTTCAGCCCGGGGACGAGCCGCGCGGCCGCGTCCTCGAACGTGGCCGGGTCCGAGTGGACGCGGATGAGCTCGCCGGTGCGGGAGAAGTGCTTGGTCACGTTCACCGTGAGGGACACGAACTTCGAGGCGACGAGGATGTGGACCTCGCGAAGGCGCGCGCGCTGCTCCTGGAACCAGGCCGTCCAGGCATTGCTCACCACCGCCGTGGCGCCTTCCGTGGCCCGGGTGTCCACCAGCAGGTCCAGGGGGGCGTGCTGGCCCAGCTCGGCGCGGAGGAGCTCGAAGATGGTGTCGCCAATCTCCCCCCGGTCGAACCCCTGGATGCACACCAGCATGGCGCCAGGACGGAGCCGGGTGACGGTATAGGTGACGCCGCCCGCGCTCAGCGTCAGTGAACCGTCCGGCAGTTGCTCCCGCTTCATGTCCCCCACGTAGCACGGCGGACCCTCGCGAGGGAGTCGCGCCTTCACGCGGTGTCCGCTCCTGGGACGCGCATGTCCCGGAGGCGAGCGCCACGCGGGCCCGCACACCCCGTTTCCACTGGGAGTTCGCCATGGCGCCCCATGGCGCGGTGCTTGCTATCTGGGTCCACGGCGCAACCGAAGCGACTCGCTCCGCGCACTCCTCCCCGGCGGCCCGCGCCGCTGGGAGCGCGAGGCGAGCGGACAGGGGGCCGGCCGGGCTCCTACTCCTCCACCGGCCGACCCCCTCGTCCGTGTTGCCCTTCCCGCTCCCTGCATGGGAGCGAGCGTGGGGCAGGCGGCCGGCCGGGCAGAGGCGGCGGGCCGGTCGCCGTGCGGAAGGGTGCGCAGCATCGTCCCGAGGAACCACACACCGTACGAGGGGACGTGCGCATATGGCCCGCCGCGAGGAGCTGAAGGGGAAGGTCGCCATCGTCACGGGGGCATCCAGCGGCGTGGGCTGGCAGTCCGCGCTTCGCCTGGCCGAGGAGGGCGTCAAGCTGTGCGTCACCGCGCGGCGGCGCGAGGCGCTGGAGGTGCTCCAGAAAGAGGTCGAGGCCCGGGGCGGCGAGTGCCTCGTGGTGCCCGGGGACGTGACGGTGGCCGGGGACGTGCGCTGGGTGGTGAGCGCATGCCTCCAGCGCTACGGCCGCATCGACATCCTGGTGAACGACGCCGCGGTGCAGACGTATGGCTATTTCGACCAGCTCCCGTGGGAGCACATCCAGCGCACGCTGGAGGTGTCGTGCCTGGGCTACCTGCGCTTCGCCCACGCGGTGCTGCCCCATTTCCGCGAGCGGGGCAGCGGCCACATCCTCAACGTCCAGTCCATGTTGTCCGAGGGCGCCGCGCCGCTGCTGTCCGCCTACGTCGCCGCGAAGCACGCGACGCTGGGCTGGGCCAAGGCGCTGAAGCTGGAGCTGCACGGCACCGGCATCCAGGTGTCCAACGTCCTGGTGCCGTCGGTGTCCACGCCGATGTTCGACCATGCGCCCACGCAGTTCGAGCGTAAGCCCGTGCCGGTGCCGCCCACGTACGACGTGGACCTCGCCGCGCGCGCGGTGGTGAAGTGCGCGCGCAAGCCCGGACGCACGGAAATCCCCGCCTTCCTCCAGGGCACGATGCTGCTGTGGATGGACCGGGTGGCCCCCTTCGTGGGCAACCTCATCCTGGGGCGCTACGGCCGGCGGATGCAGCAAGCCCGCGAGCCGCTGCACCGGCCCGACGGCAACCTCTTCCAGCCGGTGTCCCAGGGCGTGGGGGCCTACGGGAGCGTGCCGCCCACGCCGGGGTGGAAGCGCTTCACTGCCGTGGCGGGCCTGGCGGCATTGGCGGGCGGAGCCGTTCTGGGGGCCCGGGGACTGGCCCGCGCGGTCCGCTGATACGGTATTGCGCACACGCCTGACGAAAAAACACGTGCTCCCCCGTGCCCTTTCGCTAGAAGGGCCGCCGAGCGCCCGGGAATGCAGTCCGGGCTTACGCAACGGAGGGACGCTTCAATGCAGGCAAACAAGTGGCAGTTCCTGGCCGCGGTGGCCGGGCTCATGGTGTCGCTGAACGCGGGTGCGCAGGAGACGGGCGGCGCTTTCGGCAGCCCCGGGCGGCTGGTCATCGGTACGGATGCTTCCGCGAGCCTGGGCTACGGCACCTACGGTGAGAGCGACGTCGGCTTCTTCGTCCTCGAGCCGAGCGCCGACTACTTCATCAAGCAGAACCTCTCCGTGGGTAGCGCGCTGCGCATCCGCGCCTACTTCGGCGACGCGGACGCCACGGCCATCGGTCTCAACGTCCGCGGCGGCTACAACATCCCCGTCGGCGACCGGGTGTCGGTGTGGCCGAAGGTCGGCCTGACGCTGCAGCTCGGGGATGAGCAGGTGCTGCCGCTCGCCGGCGTGCTGCCCACCGACGCCACGCTGGCGTTCGACATCTACGCGCCCTTCCTCTTCCACCTCACGAACAACTTCTTCGTGGGCGGCGGGCCCCGCCTGGACCTGGGCATCGGCGATGACGTGGGCGTCGTGTTCGGTCTCTTCAGCACCATCGGCGGCCACTTCTAATCACGAAGTCAGGGTGATTTCCGGGCCCCGGGCGTGACGGTCTTCCGTCGCGTGCCGGGGCCCGGCTTTTTTCCCGTCAGTGGCTCCGCCAGCACCCCGGGCGCTGCTGGCCGGGGCCCACCCCGTCGCAGGACAGCTTCTGCGCGGTGCTCACCAGGGCCAGGTGGCTGAAGGCCTGCGGGAAGTTGCCCACCATGCGGCCGGCGCGAGGCTCGTATTCCTCCGCCAGCAGGCCCACGTCGTTGCTCAGCCCCAGCAGCCGCTCGAACAACTCGCGCGCCTCGTTCCGGAGGCCCAGCATCAGCAGCGCGTCCGCCAGCCAGAAGCTGCAGGCCAGGAAGACGCCCTCGCCCGGGGGCAGGCCGTCCTGCGTCTCGTGCGTGTGGTAGCGGCGCACCAGTCCGTCGTGGCACAGCTCGCGCTGCACGGCCTCCACGGTGCCCCGCACGCGCGGGTCCTCCGGTGGGAGGAAGCCCACCAGGGGAATCAGCAACAGGCTCGCGTCGAGCGCGGTGCCTCCGAAGGTCTGCGTGAAGGTGTTGCGGCGGGCGTCGTAGCCGCGCGCGCAGATTTCCGCGTGCACCTCGTCTCGCAGCGCCTTCCAGTGCTCCACCTGCTCGCCGGCCACGCCCCGCAGCGCGGCGGCCTTCACCGCCCGGTCCAGCGCCACCCACGCCATCACCTTCGAGTGGGTGAAGTGCTGCCGGCCGCCGCGCACCTCCCAGATGCCCTCGTCCGGCTCGCGCCAGCGCTCCTCCAGGCAGCGAATCAGGTGAACGGCGACGTCCCAGCCCTCCTGGGCCGGAGGCACGCCGCGCAGGCGGGCCTGGTAGAAGCAGTCGAAAATCTCCCCGAAGACGTCGAGCTGGAGCTGGCCCACGGCCGCGTTGCCGATGCGCACCGGGCGCGAGGCCTCGTAGCCCGGCAGCCAGGACAGCTCCACCTCGGTGAGGCGGCGCTCTCCGGCCACGCCGTACATGATTTGCAGCTCGTCCGGCTCACCGGCCACCGCGCGCAGCAGCCAGTCGCGCCAGGCGACGGCCTCCTGCGTGTAGCCGGCGTTGACGAGTGCCAGCAGGGTGAGGGTGGCGTCGCGCACCCAGCAGAAGCGGTAGTCCCAGTTGCGCACGCCGCCCAGGCGCTCGGGCAGGGACGTGGTGGGCGCGGCGACGAGGCCACCCGTGGGCGAGTAGGTGAGCGCCTTGAGGGTGATGAGCGAGCGCACCACCTGCTGGCGCCACGGGCCCGTGTACGTGCAGTGGCTCACCCAGTGGTGCCACCAGCGCTGCGTCTCCACCAGCGCGCCGATGGGGTCCGGACGCGCGGGAGGTGACAGGTGCGACGGGTACCAGGAGAGGACGAGCGGCACGCGCTCGTTCTGGCGGAGCGTGAAGTCCGCCACCACGGTGGCGTTCTCCTCGCGCAGCGGCAGGTCCGCGTGGAGGAAGAGGGCGTCCGGGCCCGCCTTGGTGATGGCACCGCCGGGGGACAGGTTGAGCCACGGCGTCCGGTCGCCGTAGCCGAAGCGGGGCGACAGCTCCATGCGCATGGGTACCTCGCCGGACACGCCCTCCACGATGCGGATGAGCTCCGGCGAGTTGGAGCGCACGGGCATGAAGTCGAAGAGGCGCACGGTGCCGGTGTCCGTGTGCAGCTCGGTCTCCAGGAGGAGGGTGTCGGGCTGGTAGCGGCGGCGCACGTCGCGCACGGGGATGCGCGGGGCGACGCGCCAGCGGCCATGGTCCACGTTTCCGAGCAGCGCGGCGAAGCAGGCATCGGAGTCGAAGCGGGGCCAGCACAGCCAGTCGATGGAGCCGTCCCGTCCGACGAGAGCGGCGCTCTGGGTATCTCCGATGAGGGCGTACGCTTCGAGGGGCAGCGCCATCCGTGAAAGGTAAGGAGCGCGAGGCCCATCCTTCGGGCGCCTCCCCGCCCAGGTCAGGAAGCGGGGGGGAGGGCAGGCGCCCGGTCGCTTTCCACGGTGGAGCGACGTGGCCCGAGCGAAAGGCTCGTCACATGGGCCCCGTGCGGCGGGCGCTCAGCGAGGCCGAGGAGCGTGACGTCGGCTCCCGGGAGGTCCGCTCAGCGAGGCAGACGGAGCGTGACGTCGGCTCCCGGGAGGTCCGCTCAGCGAGGCCGAGGAGTTCGACGTCGGCCTCCGGGAGGTCCGCTCAGCGAGGCCGACGGAGCGTGACGTCGGCTCCCGGGGGCCGTTCAGCGAGGCAGACGGAGCGCGAGGTCCTCGTCCCCGGGGAGCGAGGTCAGGTCCACGCGCGTCTCCTCCACGCCGCCGGTCGCCACCATCGCGTTGCCCCGGTGGGTCAGCCGAAGGCCGAGGTGGATGGAGCGCGTCCGCGTGCAAGGAGCGTAGAGGAGGATGAGGTTGGCAACCTCGGTGGAGACCTGGGGCGCCACCGGGCGGGGCTTGTCCACGTAACCCGAGCGGAGGACGCGATCGTCCGTCAGACGCAGACCCACCATGCGCCCGTTGCGCACGTGCGCCGTGAGGTCCACGGCCACCGTGCCTTCGGCGGGAACCTTCACACCGCTGAGCACGGCCCGGACGGCCGCGGCGATGTCGTTCGAGGTCTGTCGCGGCGGGAGGGCCCCCTGGCGCAGAGGCAGCGTGCGCGCGCCGGTGGGACGGAACGTCTGGACGACGTCGCTCGATTCGACGCGCCAGGAGGACTCGCCGCGATGCAGCCGCAGGTACACCTCGCGAGCCGGATGCTTCATGGCGGCGACGAGGGCCCTCGTCACCTCGCGCTGCAGGGCCTCCGCGTTCGGGGTGGGCTTCCCCTGCTTCCCGCCGCGGTTCTCGGCGACGAAGTTCGTGAGCGTGAGCGCGCCCTGCTCGGACCAGAAGGTGAACTCGAGCCGCGAGTCCACGTCGCGCACGCCGCTGGCCACGGCCCACACCCGCGCGGCGACGTTCGCGGCCTCCTCGCTGCCCGCCTTGATGTCGATGAAGGACGGACGCTCCGGGTCCACGTGGCCACCGGGGCCGCCCCCGCGCTTGGGAGTGCCCGCGCAACCCGAGACGAGGACGGCGAGCAGCACCGCGCCCGCGAGGTCACGGGCCATGGAGAGACACCGGATGGGACGCAAGGACATGTCACACCTCCAGCGAGCGAGTCGTGCCCGGGTGATGCGAGCCCAAGGATTTCAGAGAGGTCTGACAGGGCTCCGTGAATGAACGGACGTTCGCGTGAGCCCGGCGCTGACAGTCAGCGCCGCGGGTCGTGGGTCAAAGTCCATTGCGCCACGTTCGTTCGCGGATGCCGCCGTCGTTGATAGGGATTCCTGACGGCGTGACGGAACCATGAGACTTCGCGTGGGCCCCTTCCGCCGGTGACCAGCGGACAGCGGATCGCCCCGGAGGACGAGGCACGCCAGTCAGCGGGTCATCGAGGTGAACATCGCCTCCGTGACGAGTCCGAACACGGCCGTCTGCGCCACGAGCCACGCATGCTCCTCGATGCTCCAGCCGCGGGGAGATTCCGTCGCGCGCAGCACGGGGAAGCTCGACAGCTCCAGCGCGAGCACGCCCAGGCCGAGCAGCAGGCCCGGAGGCACCGGACCCGCCGGCGCCGACTCGCGCGCGAGCGCCCAGCCAACACCGAGCATGGGCCCGTAGATGGCGCGCATCGCATCCCCCCAGCGGCGGGCCTGGGCGGGGGACAATTCCACGTGGAGCGTGGAGCGGGCCAGCCGCGCGGCGATGTGGCGCGCGGCGTACGGAGGCGGACCGCCGAGCACCCGGTTGCGCAGCGCCACGAGGGCCCGGAGCGCCACGGTGCCGGTGACTCCGGCAATCAATGCCTGGGGAAACGTCGCGCCCATGTTCGTGTCCAACCCCAAGGTGGGGCGCGGACCGCGAGGCCCTCAAGGGTGGGCGGGGCGCCGAGCAGCCCCCCGGTGCCCCGGCTACGGGTCCGCGACCACGAGCGCCATCGCGAAGCCGTCATATCCCTTGCTGCCCACGGTCTGGAGGGCCGTGGCGCTCACCCGGGGCTCGGCGGCGAGCATGTCATACAGCTTCCGCACCCCCTGGATGTGAGGGTCCGGGTTGGCCGCGTCCACCACCGCGCCGTTGCGCACGACATTGTCGATGATGATGAGGCTGCCACGGCGCGACAGCTTCAGCGCCCACTGGAAGTAGTCCGGATTGCTGCGCTTGTCCGCGTCGATGAAGACGAGGTCGAACGGGCCCACGCCCTCCGCCTGGAGCTTCGGCAGGGTCTCCAATGCCTTTCCCACGCGCACGTCGACCACCTTCGCCAGTCCCGCGCGAGCGAGGTTGGCGCGCGCCACCTCGGCATGCTTCGGGTCCAGCTCCAGCGTCGTCATCCGGCCATCCGGAGGCAGCGCCCTCGCGAGCCAGATGGTGCTGTACCCGCCCAGCGTGCCCACCTCCAGGATGGTGCGCGCCCCCTGCATCCGCGCCATCAGGTGCAGGAACTTGCCCTGGTTGGGCGCCACGTTGATGGCGGGCAGGCCCGCCGCGTCGCTGGCATGGAGTGCCGCCTCCAGCGCCGCGTCATGCGGCACGAGCTGGTCGGTGATGTAACGGTCAACGTCCATCCATTGCTGTGTGCTCATGGCTTCTCCCCCGTGCGCTTCCGCGAGCGAGAGATATCACCCGCGCACGAGGTTGCGCATGACGAACCACAGGTTGGCGGGGCGCTCGGCCAGACGACGCATGAAGTAGGGGTACCAGTGCCGCCCATACGGCACGTAGACGCGCACCGGATGGCCCTCCTTCGCGAGCCGCTCCTGCAAGTCCCTCCGGATGCCATAGAGCATCTGGAACTCATACGCCCCACGCGGCAGGTTCTGCTTCGCCGCGTAGTCCAGCGTGGCGTCAATCATGCGCTCATCGTGCGTGGCGATGCCGTGGTACACGCCGCTGTCGAGCAGCACCTTCATGCAGCGCACGAAGTTGGCGTCCACGTCCGCCTTGTCAGGGAAGGCCACGTCCGGGCCCTCCAGGTACGCGCCCTTGCACAGCCGGATGCGCACCCGCTCCTGGCACAGCGCTTTCGCGTCCGCCTCGGTGCGCCGCAGGTAGCTCTGCAGCACCGCGCCCACGTGCGGCTCGCCGAACTCCGCGTGCAGCTCACGCACGATGTCCAGCGTCACCTGCGTCACCGCGCTGTGCTCCATGTCGATGCGCACGAAGGAGTCGCGCCGCTTCGCGTCCTCCACCACCGCGCGCGCGTTCTCCAACGCCAGCGCCTTGTCGAACAGCACGCCGCACTGGGTGAGCTTCAGCGACACGTTGGCCTTCACGCCCACCTGGTCGATGCGCGCCAGCAATCGCTGGTACTGGCGCACCTCGTCGCGTGTCTCCTCCGGCGTCTTCACCGCCTCGTTGAGGTGGTCGAAGGACGCCATGAGGCCGCGCGCGGTGAGGGCCTTCACCGCGTCCACCGCCTCCTCCAGCGTCTCTCCGGCGATGAAGCGCGAGGCCATCTTCCGGAAGGGACGCATGCGCGTGGCCAGGTCCTTCAGGCCTTCCTGGCGGGACAGGTACAGCAGGGCGGAGCGGGACAGTTGGTCGGCGGCGGTCATGGTGTCTGGAGTAACGGCGGCGATGTCAGACGGCGTGCTTGAGGAGGAAGTCTCCGACGAGGCTGTTGAAGGACTGTGAGTGGCTCATGTACGGCAGGTGGCTGGCCTGCCGGAGCACCTCCATGCGGGCGCCAGGGATGCGCTCGGCCACGTCGCGCGCGGCCCAGCCGGGCACCAGCAAATCCCTGCCACCCTGGATGACGAGCGTGGGCACGCGAATCTCGTGGAGCCGGTGCAGGAAGTCCGCCGCCAGCACGTCTCGCAGGCGGCGCAGCAGCTCCATGGAGGACAGCCGCCGCGCCTCGCGGACGATTTCCGCGCGTCCTTCCGGGGGCAGGTACATGCCGCCCAGCACCCTCGCCACCGTGGGCGCGAAGACATACGCCAGCGGCCGGGGCGAGCGCACCAGCGTGGACAGCGTCAACGCCAGCCGGCGGATGCGGCGCACGCTGGCCACCGGCGAGATGAGCACCAGCGCCTTCACCCGCTCCGGGTGCGCCAGCGTGTAGGCGATGGACAGCAGGCTGCCATACGACGAGCCCAGCAGCGCGAAGCGCTCCGGCAGCAGGGCCTCGGCGTGGTTCAGCACGGCGAGGTTCCATTGCAGCGGCGTGTGCGTGGCCGGGGTGCGCAGGGGCGGCGTCCACAACAGCAGGCGCAGTTCGTCCGCGAGTGGCCCCATGGGCGCGAAGGAACGCCCGCTGGCGCCCAGTCCCGGCAGGCACACCACGGTGCGGGATTCGTCCTGGGTGCCCTGGGGAAAGGTGAACAGTCGCACCGGCGTGCCACGGACGAAGCGCTCCTCGTGGAGGAGGTGCTCGTAGCCGGACTGGATGTCCTCCACGTCCGGGACGAGCGGCGGGCTGCGGTGGCTCACGGCGGGAGGGGACGAGGCATCAAGCATGGCAGGCCCTCAGGAGCAGCCGCCGGACGCTGGCGGCGACGCGGTGCCGGAAGGCTAACAAGCGGGATTCGGGCGCGTCCGGAGGGGGCGGCTCGTGCGGCTCGCCCACCGCGAAGGTGAGCTGCACGGGCAGCGGGCCCATCACCAGCGGCATCCGGTACTTGTCCCCCCGGGCCAGCTGGAGGCACAGCCGCTCCTCGGCCGGAGGCCAGAAGAAGGCGTCGTCCACCCCGAAGCCGGCGAAGGGCACCACCGGCACGCCCGCGCGCGCCGCCAGCCGCGCGAAGCCCAGGGCCCGCTCCCAGCGCAGCCGGTAGCGCCCCTGGCTGCGTTTGAAGGTCTCCCGCGCCCCGCCGGGGTAGCAGACGACGAGCTGCCCGGCCTCCAGCGCCGCCAGCGCGTTCTCCCGCGTGCCCTCGATGCCGCCCAGCCAGGGCAGCACGGTGCGCACCAGGGGGATGCGGAAGAAGCCGTGCTCGGCCAGGCCCACCGGGTAGCGGCCTGTCGCTTGATGAACGAGGTGGAAGAAGGCGGGCGTCTCGTAACCCCACACGCCATGGTTGCCCACCAGCAGCACGGGCCCGTCCAGGGGCAGGTGCTCGGCGCCCAACAGCTTCGCGCGGTGGTACAGGGCCGACAGCTCCGCGCCCTTTTCGGCGAAGCGGAACACGGCCCGGCGCAGGCTGGCGAGCGAGGCTTCCACGGGGAAGAAAGATGGAGATGCCCCCGCGCTCCGGCACCCAGACCCTGCCGCGAAGGCAGGCCGCCAGGCAGGCGCCCGCCGCCCGCAATCCCTCCAGCGGACCGAACGGACGGTCGGAACCCGACAGGTTGTCAGGATATTTAATGGCTGACTGAAGGTCTGCTCTGGTTGTCTGCCTGTACCACCATGTCGAACGTTGGGACATGGGCAGCCCGTTCGACATCCTCATCGAGCAGCACCGGGAGCTGGAGGAGCGCTTCGAGCGGCTCGTGTCCGACGCCGACTTCGAAGATGCGCGAGGGGAGGTGGCGGAGCTGCTGGAGCTGTTGCGGCTGCACTCGCGACTGGAGGAGCGCTGCTTCTATCCCCTGCTCATGCAGGTGGAGGGACGCGACCGGACCCTGCAGGAGGCCGAGGACCACCTCACCATGCGCGAGCTGATGGACGAGCTGGAAGACCTGCCACCCGGTCACCCCGAATGGCAGGCGCGCCTGTTCGCCCTCGAGGACCTGGTGGTGGCGCATTTCCAAGAAGAAGAGAACGCCATCCTGCCACGGTTGGCCAAGGCGCTGGACCCCCTGCAACTGGATGAAATCCGGCGTGATTTATCGGCCACCCGCGAGGAGCTCCTCGCGCGCACCCAGGCCTTCCACATCCCCGGACGGGGCCCCCTCCTGGAGTCCCTCCGCTGGGACGGCTGAGGCGCCTATACCCCTTCCCGAAACACCGGGAAACAGGTGAGACCTGCGACAAAAGGGCTGTCGGGACGTTGCAGAGTCACAACTTTTATCGCTTCCTTTAGACAAATCCTTTTTTGGAAGGTATGGGTATGGCTGCATCACAAGACAGCATCCCCCCTTCTTTGACCTACCCCCCTCGTTTCCCAGGTGAGGATTCAACGAATGTCCGTGGACAAAGCGTTTCGGGACATGATCCGCAACGAAATCGATGCGCAGCTCAAGCCGCTCCGTGACGTGGTGTCGCGTCTGGAGGCGGGCACGGCGGATCTGGACGCGCTTCGCAACGTGGCCGAGCGGCTGGCGCCGCTGGCCGAGGTCGTGGGCCCCCTGTTCGGCGCCAACGCGCCGGCGGCCAAGGCGGGCCGTCGTGGGCCGGGCCGTCCTCCCGCGCGCGCCGCGGTGAGCGCCCCGCCGGCGGCGGGTGGCAAGCGCCGCGGCCGCAAGCCGGCGGCCAGTGGCACCGAGGGCTCGCGCGCGTGCGCCATCATCGGCTGCGGCAAGCCCAGCCGCACCAAGGGCTACTGCGCGGCCCACTACCAGAAGCTGCGGATGCTGGAGAAGACCAACCGCCGGCCCTCCGCGTGGCGGGACTACGCCGAGCCGGACTCCGTCGAGGACATCAAGCTGCCGCGTGGACGCGCCGCGTCCAAGGCGTTGGCGGCGGCCGCCCAGGCCGGCAACGCCGGTTAGCCTAGCGGCACGCTGCCCCGGCCCGGGCAGGAACGTGACCGCGCCCCCGTCTACCGTGCTCCCATGCCGTGCAGGGAGAGGGTTCGGGGTTCGTCCGTGCGAGAGAGACTTGCTCGCGGGGACTCGCAGGAGCATGTATGCCCGGGCCCATGAACAAACGAGACCTGGAGCCTGGAATCCTCACCGACCTGGCCGGTAGGACCACGTACGGTGAATACCTTCAGCTCGACCGGCTGCTGTCGGCGCAGGTTCCGCGCTCGCAACCGCCGCATCACGACGAGCTGCTCTTCATCATCCAGCACCAGACGAGCGAGCTGTGGATGAAGCTGCTCATCCACGAGCTGAGCGCGTGCATCCGCTATGTGCAGGCGGACCGGCTGGAGCCCTCGTTCAAGATTTTCGCGCGGGTGGCGCACATCCAGCGGATGCTCTTCGAGCAGTGGAGCGTGCTGGAGACGCTCACGCCGAACGAGTACCTGGAGTTCCGGGAGACGCTCGGCAGCGCGTCGGGGTTCCAGAGCTTCCAGTACCGCGCGGTGGAGTTCCTGCTGGGCAACAAGGACCCGCAGGCGCTGGGGCCCTTCCGCCACGTGCCGGCCATCCACAGCGAGCTGGAGCGGCTGTTCGAGTCCCCCAGCCTCTACGACGAATTCCTTCGCCACCTGGCGCGCATGGGGCACAAGGTGCCGCAGAGCCACGTGCAGCGCGACTGGCGCACGCCGTACGAGAAGAGCCCCGAGGTGATGGAGGTGTTCCGCCGCATCTACGAGGACACGGACGCGCACTGGGATGCGTATGAGATGTGCGAGAAGCTGGTGGACACCGAGGAGCGGTTCCAGCTCTGGCGCTACCGCCACATGATGACGGTGATGCGCATCATCGGCTTCAAGCAGGGCACCGGCGGCTCGTCGGGCGTGGGCTTTTTGCGCAAGGCGTTGGACCTGCGCTTCTTCCCGGAGCTGTGGGACGTGCGCACGGAGCTGGCGCCGCCCACGGCCCGCAACCGGGGGCCGTGAGCGGTTGACTCAGCGAGTACCGCTCACTGCCACTGGCAGCCCTTGATTTTCTTGCAGAAGGCCGGGTTGGTGGCCGTCTCGCACTTTGGCGCCAGGCCCATGCAGGTCCGGGTGGCGAAGGAGTAGGCGCACCCCGGCTGGCTGCTGCAGAAGGTCTGCCCATAGACGGCGCAGAAGGTGGCCTTGCCGGTGCAGCGGCCGCCCTCTTCGGACGCGGCGGTGGACTCGCCCTTCTCCGGCTCCGGCTTCGCCTTGTCCCTGGCGGAGCCGGCGTCCTGGGCGGCGGGCGTACCCGCGTCAGGGGTTGGAGGGGCCTTCGCGCTGGCGGGAGAACATGCCAGCAACACCGCCACCGCGGCGCCCGAGAAGAGACCCAGACGACGCACCATGCGCTGAACCACGACTCCGTCCTTTCAGATGGCGGAGCCCGGCCCCCCTCCGCCCATGTGCTGGCGAGGCACTCTAGAGGCGCATTCCCTCCGGAGCGAGGGGGGCACGGTGATGACGTTGGCGGAGAGGGCGGGCATTCGACCGGCGCGGAATGGCTGGTTGGACGGTTGCCCTGCGTCCGGCCCGCGTGGACTGCCCATTCCGGGGCCGCTCCCTAGCTTGAGGAGACCCACACCTTCGTTCCCTCACGGGAGGAGAGCACCATGGCCGAGCGCGATGTCCCCAAGAAGGACCCACGGCTGCCCGAGGACGAGGCGCCCCTCAAGCGCGAGGCGGGCGATCGGCCCGTTCCCTCGCCAGGGCACATCGGCAACCTGCCGGATGACAGCCCCGGCCCTGGCAAGCCTGTCGTCTTCCCGCCGCATGAGCCGGAGGAGTGAGTGAGGGCCGGTTCCGCCGGCCCCGCGCTCCTGTAACATCGGACGTGTCGCGCCATCCCCTGCGCGCGGGTGGCGCGAGTCTTTTGCCTGGAGGATTGTCCTGACGTAGCCACGGCTTGCAATGTCGGACCGGGGTGCGAATCTCCGGTCATGAGACTACCTCACGGGTTGCCCATCCAGCAAATGACCCAGAAGCCCGCCACCTATGCCGATTTGGAGGCCCTCCCGTCCGACAAGATAGGGGAGCTGATTGGCGGCGTGCTGTACGCGAGTCCGCGGCCGACCATGTCGCATGGGCGGGCAGCCTCCCATCTATATGGAGAGCTGTATGGACCCTTCGGCCGCGGTGGTGGTGACGGGCCCGGGGGCTGGCACCTCATCTTCGAGCCCGAACTGCACCTGGGCGACGACGTGCTCGTGCCCGACCTCGCGGGCTGGCGGCGCGAGCGCGTGCCAGAGCTGCCGTCGGGTGTCGGCGTCAGGATTGCTCCGGATTGGGTCTGTGAAGTGCTCTCGCCCTCCACCGCCGCGCTGGACCGTGACCGGAAGATGACCGTCTACGCGCGTGAAGGTGTGCGGCACGTATGGCTCATCGACCCGAAGCCTCGCACCCTGGAGGTCTTCCGGCTGGAGGACTCACGCTACGTTCCACTCGCCACACATGCGGGTGGGGCCATCGTCCGTGCCGAACCGTTCGATGTGTTCTCCCTGGAACTTCGCGTCCTCTGGGGGGTGTGAGCGGTTACTCTGTCCGCACCATGGATGCCGCGGTCCCCCTGCTCTTCGACAAGGCCCATTTCCTCTGCTACCGCACGTTCGACATCGCGGAGGAAATCGACCTCGAGCGCGCGCGCAAGGCGCTCACCGAGGACTCGCGCCGGCTGAAGCTGTCCCGCGAGAACAGCCAGTACCTCCAGCTCCCCAACCCGCCGTTGGCCTATGAACTGGGCCGCCGCCCGCTCGCCCTGAAGGATGGGCCCGTCACGGTGGACGCCACCGCGCGCCTGTTCGACCACGGCGCCGCCTCCATCATCCTCCGCGTCCCCGTCGTCCCCGGCACCTCCTTCGAGCACCTCACGCGCGTGGCCGACGAGCTCTATGACAGCCAGGCGCTGGAGGACCTCGCCCTGGAGCTCGTCGAGGGCGTGCGCCGCACCATCGCCCCCGCCGTGCAGGCGCCGCACCTGTGGGACCAGAACGAGAGCTACACCGTCATCTTCGCCGAAAGCATCCGCGGCAACCCGAGCGCGGAGCAGCTGCTCGCCCATGCGGACATCGCCCGGCTCCTCCTGGGCGAGAACGGCTCCGTCCCCCTGTCCGCGGACGAAATCGAGTCCGTCACCAAGACGCGCTTCAGCTACACCGTCAACGACCTGGTCGTCATCGACTGGAACAGCGCCTTCGTCTACGAGCCCTCGGGCTCCCGGGACATCCCGGACCTGTTGGAGATCGCCAACGCGCAGCTCCTGGAGTTCCGCTACTACGACGAGCGGCTCGACTCGCACATCGCCCGCATCCACGACGAGGTGCAGGCCAAGCGCCACGGCTGGATTCGGCTGTTCCGCAGTCCCTACCGCAACCTGACGCGGCAGACGCTGGGCACGCTGGTGGACCTCAACGAGTTCATCGAGCGCGTGGAGAACAGCCTCAAAATCATCGGCGACTTCTACCTGGCCAAGGTCTACGAGGGCGCCGTGCGCCGCATGCGCATCCCCGCGTGGCAGGACTCCGTCACCCGCAAGCAGCAGCTGCTCGCCCAGACGTATGGCCTGCTCAAGGGCGACGTGGACATCGACCGCTCCCACACGCTCGAGGCCATCATCATCCTCCTCATCGTGCTCGAAATCTTCTTCGCCTTCTTCAGGGTGTTCGAGCACTGAGCACTGTAGGGAGGGGTAGAGCCCACCCCCGGGTTCCCCTGATTCCCCAGACGTGGGAGAATACGAGTTGAGGCAGGGGCGTCACGGCCCGTGCCGGGGGGAGTGGGGCATGAAGGTGCCCGAGAGCAGCCTGGTTGCCGCGGTGGACCGCATGTCGCGGGCCCTGGAGCGGTTCGCGGCGGCACCGCCAGTGGTGGCGGTGCTGGAGGAATTGCTACGTCAATCAGCGGCCACGCTGGACGCGCCCGGTGCCTTCGTGTGCTGGTGGGGCGAGTCTGGGAGGCTGCGCACACTCGTCACGCCGGGAGTGCCCGAGGAGGCCGCCACCATCTGCGCGCAGCGGCTCTTGGCGTCCGCGCCCGGCCCTTCCGAGCTGCCGGTGCCGTACGTGGCGGCGGAGCTGGAGCGCGACGGGCTGCTGGCGGACGAGCCGGAGGCGCGACGGCGACTGGCCGCGGGCGCGCTCCTGTCGCTGCCCATCTTCTTCTCCTCGGGGAGGGGGGCCGCCGGGGTGCTGGCGGTGCTCTTCCGTCAGGCACGGCAGCCCACGGAGGCGGACATCAAACGCTTCGGACTCTACTCGCGGCTGGCCGGGCTGGCCCTGGAGCGCGAGCGCACGGCGGAGACCACGCGCCAGTCGGTGCTGCACGCGCGCGCGGAGGTGGAGCAGAGCGAGGTGCTGCGCCTCAGCCGCTTCCAGGCGGTGACGGAGGCCTTCGGCCGCGCGCTCACCCGCGACGAGGTGGCGCGCGTGGTGCTGGAGCTGGGCCTGCCCGCGGTGGGAGCGGTGGGCGGCATGGTGCACCTGGTGGACCCGGCGGGGACGGCGGTGGAGCTGACGGCCTCGGTGGGCGTGCCCGAGGACCTGGTGGCGCCCATGCGTGTGCTGCCCAAGGGCGGCAAGGACCTGCCGGGCTACGAGGCGGTCCGCACGGGCGCGCCGGTGTGGCTGGAGACGGCGGACGAGGTGCGCGCGCGCTACCCGCGGCTGTCGTCCCTGGTGGGGCCAGGTCGGATGCAGTCGCTGGTGATGCTGCCGCTGTACGTGGAGGGGCACGTCTTCGGAACGCTGGGCTTCGGCTTCGCGGAGGCGAAGCGCTTCTCCGCGCTGGAGCGCACGTCCATCACCGGGCTGGCGCGGCAGTGTGGTCAGGCGCTGGAGCGCTCGCGGCTGTACGAGCGGGAGCGCACCGCGCGGCTCCAGGCCGAGGAGGCCGGACAGCGCCTGCAGCTGCTGGCGGACGCGAGCGCCCTGGTGGCCAGCTCGCTGGAGTGGGAGGACACGGTGTCCGGCGTGGCGAAGCTCGCGCTGGGCGGCTTCGCGGATGGGTGCACCGTGGACGCGTACGAGGACGGCGTGGTGCGCCGGCTGGCGGTGCTGCACGCCGACTCGCGCGAGGCGCCGACGGACTCGGAGATGCCGTGTGTCGTGCCCGAGGCCGCGGGGCCGCTGCACGCCTCGCTGCTGTCGGAGGTGCTGGCCACGGGGCGCGCGCGGATGCTGACGCGTCCGAAGGGGATGGAGGCGCTGGCGGCGGACGGGACGCGCCTGCCCGGTGGGGGCTCGCTCATCGTGGCGCCGCTGGTGGCGCGCCATCGCACGCAGGGGGCGCTCACCTTCGTGCGCGGCGAGGAGCGCACGTCCTTCGACGAGGCGGACCTGGCGCTGGCGGTGGAGCTGGCGGGACGGGCGGCGCTGGCCATCGACAACGCGCGGCTGCTGCGCCAGGCCCGCACGGCGGAGGAGGAGAGCCGGAGGAGCGCCGCGCGGCTCCACGTGCTGGTGCAGGTCAGCCAGCTCATCGCCGAGGCGGGGCTGGACCTGCCCACGGTGCTGGACGTGCTGGCGAGCAAGGTGTCCGAGGCGATTGGCGACGCGTGCGTGCTCCAGCTCCTGTCCGAGGACCGGGTGCACCTGGACGTGGTGTCGCTGCACCACCCGAACCCGGGCGCGCGCGTGGTGCTGGAGGAGTCGCTGCGGCGGCACCCGCCCCGGCTGGGCGAGGGGCTGTCGGGGCGCGTGGCGGCCACCGGGCAGACGCTCTTCCTGCCCCGGCTGAAGGCGGAGGAGCTTCACGGCGAGCGGCTGCCGGAGGTGGTGTCCTTCCTGGAGCACTACGGGCCGCACAGCCTCATCATCGTCCCGCTGGGCGCGCGGGGCCGCGTGGTGGGCACGCTGGGGGTGATGCGCGAGGCGCAGGGGCGCGAGTACACCGTGGAGGAGCGCGCGCTGCTGGAGAGCCTGGCGGCGCGCGCGGCGCTGGCCATCGAGGACGCCCGGCTGTACGGCGCGGCCACGCAGGCGGTGCGGGCGCGCGACGAGCTGCTGTCGGTGGCGGGGCACGAGCTGAAGTCGCCGCTCAACGCGCTCCAGCTCCAGATTCACCTGCTGGCGCGCATGGCGAAGGACGCGATGGCGGTCAACGGGCTGGCGGAGCGCGCGGAGAGGGCGGCGCGGGCGAGCCAGCGGCTGGGACTGCTCATCGACGACCTGCTGGACGTGTCGCGCATCAGCGCCGGGCGGCTGAGCCTCCAGCGCGAGGAGGTGGACCTGGCGGCGCTGACGCGCGAGCTGGTGGCGCGCATGTCCGAGGAGCTGGTGCGCGCGGGAAGCGAGGTGCGACTGGTGGCGGACACGCCGGTGATGGGCAGGTGGGACCGGTTGCGGCTGGAGCAGGTGCTGGTGAATCTGCTGACCAACGCGGCGAAGTACGGCGCGGGCCGGCCGGTGCTGGTGACGGTGGATGCGCGGGGCTCGGTGGCACGGCTGGCGGTCCGCGACGAGGGCATCGGCGTGGCGCCGGAGGAGCAGGAGCGCATCTTCGAGCGCTTCGAGCGCTCGGCGTCGGTGCAGCACTTCAAGGGGCTGGGCCTGGGACTGTGGATTACCCGGCGCATCATCGAGGCCCACGGTGGCTGCATCCGCCTGGAGAGCGAGCCGGGCAAGGGCTCCACCTTCACCGTGGAGCTGCCCCTGGCCGAGGCCGTGTCGCAGACGGGATAGGTGCTCCCATATTTTCATGCGCGGGTGGAAGAAACGCGGTTAAGTCGTCGCGATGCCGAGGCCGAAGGGCAGTCGCAACCGCGACCATGAGGAGAACCGGCGCGCCATCCTGCGGTCGCTGCAGCAACGCCTGCTGACCGTGGGGGGCGCGACGGCCAGCTTCCGCGAGCTGGCGGCCAGCGCCGGGCTCAACCCGGCGACGCTGCGGCACTACTTCAAGACGCGCGAGGAGCTGCTCCAGGCCGTCTTCGTCGCCCTGCGCGAGGTGGGAGAGCGCTACGTCGCCGAGGGGGCCACGGCCGACCGGGGGGACGCGCGCGCCTCGCTGCGCTGGTTCCTGGAGTACTTCCAGGGCGGCTGGTCCCGGGGGCTGGGGCCCATGCACACCCTGGGGTTCACCGCGGGGCTCGTGGACCCGAACGTGGGCGCGACGTACCTCAACGAGGTGCTGGACCCCACGCTCCAGTCCGCGGAGGCGCGCATCGCGCTCCACGTGGCGAAGGGGGAGCTGGCCCCGTGCGACCTGCGCCATGCGGCGCTGGAGCTGGTGACGCCGTTCATGTTCGCCCTGCTGCACCAGCACGGGTTGCAGGGCACGAAGTGCCGTCCGCTCGCGCTCGACCGGTTCCTGGATGACCACGTGGAGCGGTTCCTGAAGGCGCACGGGGTGGAGGGGGGACGCCCCGAGCCGCGCCCGCGGAAGGCAGCCTCCGGGAAGAGGCCGGGGGCACGTCGAGCGAAGGCGCCTCGGAAGTAGGGGCAAGCGGGTTTATGGAACCAGTTGATTGAAGATATCTGTCCTGGAGCGAGCTTTCCGGTAACGGAATTTCCGCTGGGACGTCCTGGGCCTCTATACGGGCTGAAACCGCCTGGAGGCCTTTCTTGATAGAGTCAATCAACCGGGTAGCAGAATGGCGCTGGCGGAGCGCGGGCCTGCTGGTGCTGCTGCTCGCACCGGTCCTGGCGCTGGCGCAGGGAACGCAGGGGGCGGTGCCGGACGCGGGCACGGCGGATGGGGGCGCGGCCACCGGCGTGCTCACCAGGCCCCCGGAGCTGAAGCGGCAGGTGGAGGCGCCCTATCCCCCCGAGGCGCTCCGGCAGCAGCTCTCCGGCACGGTGCTCCTGCAGGTGGACATCTCCGACACCGGCGCCGTGACGGACGTTCAGGTGCTGGAGCCCGCCGGCAACGGCTTCGACGAAGCGGCCATCGCCGCGGTCCGCCAGTTCGAGTTCGAGCCCGCCGAGGTGGATGGTGTCCCCTCGCCGGTGCGCATCAACTACGCCTACCAGTTCGTCTGGCGCGAGGAGCCGGTGACGCAGGCGGCGGACGGCGGGGTGCCGGAACTGCCGGTCAACTTCAGCGGGCTCGCGCTGGAGCGGGGCACGCGCAAGCCGCTGGAGGCCGCGGAGGTGGCGTTGCCCGCGCTGGGCCTGTCCACCACGACGGATGGGGAAGGGCGCTTCTCGCTGCGCGGCGTGCCCCAGGGCACCCACGAGGTGGTGGTGGTGCTCCCCGGCTACCAGCGCTTCACGACGCAGGAGACGGTGACCGAGGGCGAGCAGACGCGCGCCACGTACTACGTGCGCAAGCGCATCTTCAGCCCCTTCGAGACGGTGGTGCGCAGCGAGCGCGAGCGCAAGGAGGTCACCCGCACCACCCTCCAGGTGGCCGAGGTGCAGCGCGTGCCCGGCACCCAGGGCGACACGCTGAAGGTGGTGCAGAACCTGCCCGGCGTGGCGCGGCCCGCCTTCAATGGCGGAGACATCGTCATCCGCGGCACGGGGCCGCAGCAGTCGGGCGTCTACCTGGACGGCGTGCGCATCCCGCTGCTGTACCACTTCGGGGGACTCAACAGCGTCTACAACTCCGACCTGCTGGAGTCGCTGGACTACCTGCCCGGCAACTTCCCGGCCGCGTACGGCAATGCGATTGGCGGCATCATCGACGTGAAGAGCCGGGCTCCGCGCACGGACCGCTTCGGTGGCACCGCGTCGGTGAGTCTCATCGAGGCGAACGCGGTGCTGGAGGCGCCGGTGGCGAAGGACGTGAGCGTCGCCATCGCCGGGCGGCGCAGCTACATCGACGGCGTGTTGAAGTTGGCACCGGAGGACGTCACCGACGGCTTCCGGGTGGCGCCGCGCTACTACGACGCCCAGGCCCGCGTGGAGTGGCGTGCTTCGTCGCGGCACTCGTTCGACTTCCTCACGCTCACCTCGGATGACCAGCTGGGGCTCGTCTTCGAGCGCCCCTCCGATGACGACCCGACCGCGTCCGGAGACTTCCGCCTGCGAACGGGCTTCACGCAGCTGCGGCTGCGCCACCGTTACCGGGGCGAGAAGCTGCGCCTGGACACCATCGGCATGTACGGCTGGGGCATCGTCCTGGTGAACCCGCCCGGCGTGGGCGGCATCGACCTGCGCTACCGCGAGGGGACGCTGCGCACCACCGCCGAGTACCCGTTCTCCGACGCGGTGACACTGGCCGGCGGGCTGGATGTCTCCGCGCAGCGGGCGCGCCTGACGTCGGAGACGTCCACCACGATTTCGCGCGAGGGCCAGCCGGAGCTGCCCGACCCGGTGCGGGATTACACGCGCATCGAGAGCAAGCGCGCCACGCAGTACTACCCGGCCACATGGGTGGAGGCGCGGCTGAAGCCGCTGCCGGAGCTGCTGGTGGTGCCGGGGCTGCGCTCGGAGTCGTATGTGTACACGGACCAGGCGGACCCGCGGCGGGTGTTCAGCCCGAGGCTCGCCGCGCGCTACGCGCTCACCGAGCAGTGGACGCTGAAGGGCGGCACGGGCGTGTACCACGTGTTCCCCACGCAGGGAGAGCCCATCCTCGAGATTGGCAACCCGGAGTTGCTCGCCGAGCGCAGCGTGCAGTCGAGCCTGGGCGCGGAGTGGAAGCCGTCGCAGGAGTGGTTCGTGTCGGCGGAGGGCTTCTACAACCGGCTGAGCCGGCTCGTGGTCAACTCGAGTCGCACGGTGGAGCGGGGCGGGCAGCAGGTTCCGGAGCGGCTGGCGAACGACGGGCGCGGCACGGTGTACGGCGCGGAGCTGCTGGTGCGCCGCGCGCTGACGGACCGGCTCTTCGGGTGGCTGGCGTACACGGTGAGCCGCTCGGAGCGGACGGACCGGCCCGGGGCGGGGACGCGCCTGTTCGACAACGACCAGACCCACGTGCTGACGCTGGTGGGCTCGTACAAGCTGCCGGGGGGCTGGGAGCTGGGGGCGCGCTTCCGGTTCGCGTCGGGCAACCCGACGACGCCGGTGGTGGGCTCGGTGCGCGACGACCTGGCGGACGTCTACGTGCCGTTCTACGGCGCGGTGAACAGCGAGCGGCTGCCGTCCTTCCACCAGCTCGACGTGCGCGTGGACAAGACGTGGGTCTACGAGCGGTGGAGCCTGAATCTCTTCCTCGACTTGACCAACGCGTACAACCGCGCGGCGTTCGAGGGCGTCACGTACAGCTACAACTACAGCCAGCGGGAGTACTTCCGCGGGCTGCCCATCCTGCCCGTGCTGGGCGTCAAGGGGAGCTTCTAGCCATGGGCATGCGCCAGGGTTTCGCGAGGGCCGCGGTGATGGCGGCGGGACTGTGGGTTTCCGGGTGTGACAACGACCTGGAGAAGCAGAGTCAGGTGACACGGGTGCGGGTGCTCGCGGTGCGGAGCACGCCGGCGGAGCTGGTGCTTCCTCCGGGCGGAGGGGCACCAGAGACGGTGCGGCTGGAGGCGCTCGCGGTGGCGCCGGATGCGCGGCCGCTCACGGTGACGTTCGCGCTGTGCCGGCCGGGGAATGTGTACTCGGCGGACTTCGAGTGCCCGGGGAAGGATGGAGTGGCGCTGCCGGAGGGACGGCTCTCTCCGGAGGACCCGGCGCTGCGGGCGCTGCTGGAGGAGGTGGGAGGCGACACGAGCGACCCGGCGGTGCGCGCGCGTCTGGAAGCGGGGGTGAACTTCTACGTGGGCTACGAGGTGAGCGACGGCAGCGGCACGCCGGAGGGTGGGGAGCGCGGACTGCGCCGGATGACGGCGCGGCTCACGGACACGCCGAACCAGAATCCCCGGCTGACAGATGTGCTGTACCAAGGGACGCCGCTCTCTGGGCCGCTGCCGATGGGGGCGGAGGTGGAGTTCACGCCGGTGCTCGCGGAGGGCAGCCAGGAGACGTACGTGGGCGCGGAAGGGGAGGCCACGGAGCGCATCTCGTACGCGTGGCATGCGACGGGCACGGGGGATGTGGAGTTCTTCCGCTCGGTGCAGCCGGTGGAGGGCGAGCCCGGTGAGCCGGAGACTGAGTACACCACGCCCGATACGGCACAGCAGGTCACGTTCTACGTGGTCGCGCGAGATGAGCGCGGGGGAACGGACTGGCTGACCCGCACCATCGAGGTGCGATGACACGCGCACCTGCGCGGCTTTTCATTTCGTTCCCCGCGGCGCATCAGGGAGATTCCTGGGCTTCATGAGAGGACTCCCTGGACTTGCCCTGCTGCTTGCCGCGGGGGTGTTGAGCGCATGTGCCTCGTCCCATCCGGCGCTGCGCGCGTGGGAGGATGCGGCGCCCGCGGTCGGGTGTGAGTCGCCGGAAGAGGACTCGTGCGTGGTGCTCGCGTGCGAGGAGCGCCTGTGCGGCTTCTTCCACTGCGAGGACGTGGAACTGGAGGAGGAGTCACTCCAGGGCTCCGAGCTGGAGATAGAGCGGGTCCAGTACGTGAGGCCGGGCCTGCCCATGGGGCCCGTCCGGCCGGGACGTGTGTCGCGCTGGTCTCCGGCGATGCGCCGGGGCGCCGAGCCGGTGATGACGTTCCGGTGGTACGCGGCATCACAACCGCCGCCGCCTCCGCCGCGAGTGCCCTTTGCATTGCTGCCGGCGCCGCGCCTGCAGAAGCACCACATCTTCCCTCAGGCGCAGGACCTGGCCATGTGGTTCAGGGAGCAGGGCATCAACATCCATGACTACACCCTGCTCATTCCGGAATACGTCCACCGGCGTATCCATAGCGGAGGGCCTTCCGGAGGTTTGTGGAATGAGGCGTGGAGAGAGTTCATCGTGTCCAACCGCCGTAGGGACGTGCCGCGTGAGGAGATCTTCCGCCATGCGGGAGCCCTCATCTACCGATTCGAATTGACCGGGCCAGTCGTGCCCTATTACCGGCAGTTCCGATGATGTCCCGCCACGTGGGTGCTGCTTGAAATTCTACGAGCTGAGAGCCGACAGGTCGGCGCCCTACACGGGCAGCCTGAGCGGCATCTACAAGTGGTACCTGCCATCGGTGGTCGACTGCCCTGGGTGTGGCGCCAGAGTCTTTGGGGACACGACGGTGCGCTACCCCTGCGTGGACCTGTCGGCGCTGCCGAACGTACGCGACTACGAGTACAAGCTGCCCCAGCCCCTTGATGAGTACCTCCGACTGAGCGAGCAGCTCCGCCCGCTGCTCCCTCCCGGAGCGGTGCTGATGCCAGGAATGGCGCTGGGCCCGATGGTCGGAAAGGCCTCGGGCACCTTCGGGCAGCTCTTCATGCATGACCCCAGCTTCGTGCAGATTCGCAGGGAGGCACTGACTCGCTTGCAGGAGGCCGGCATCCGAGGGCTCCATGGCTGCCCCCTGGAAGTCCGCTTCCGCGGCAAGAACCCACCCGAGCTGCTGGAGCCGCAGCTGGAGCTTCGTGGCGGGTTCCACCCGGACTGCCTGCCCGCGGATGCAAGGACGTGCGAGCGGTGCGGAGCGGCGAACTACAGCCTCCCGGACCCATACATCCTCGACGCCGCGACGCTGCCCACGGACGTGGACCTGTTCCGATTGGCCGACTGGTCCGCCGTCATCCTCGCCACCGAGCGTTTCGTGGACACCGTGAAGCAATTGTCCCTGGACGGCGTCACCTTCCGCGAGGTGCGGGTCCGCTGACACCACGGATGCATCCCCGACCCTCCTGGACACGCCGCGTCCCCTGCGCTCTGTTGCTTCCATCATGATGCGCGCCTTCCTTCGTCTGGCCCTCCTCGCCACCGTGCTGGGGGCGCTCGCGCCCGCGTGCAGCCACACCCCCGAGAATCCCCCCACGCTCGACGATGACGGCGACGGCGTACGCAACGCCGACGACGCCTGCCCCCGCGCCAAGGGCTCCGCCGCGACGAAGGGCTGCCCACCCAGGGACACCGACGGCGACGGCGTGGACGACTCCACCGACAAGTGCCCCCGCCACGCCGGCTCCGCGTCTCGCGAGGGCTGCCCCGCGCGCGACCTGGACGAGGATGGCGTCGAGGACTCCAGGGACGCCTGCCCCCGCGTCTTCGGCGCGGTGGAGCGCCAGGGCTGTCCCGTGGAGGACCTCGACCGTGACGGCCTGGAGGGCCCGGCCGACAAGTGCCCGGAAGACGCCGGCCCCGCGTCCCGCGACGGCTGCCCCGAGAAGGACGCGGACCAGGACGGCGTCCCGGACGCCGACGACGACTGCCCCCTCGATGAGGGCTTCCCCTCCCTGCGCGGCTGCCCCGAGCGCGACACGGATGGTGACTCCGTCGCGGACCATCGCGACAACTGCCCCCGCCAGTCCGGCGCGCAGGACAACCAGGGCTGCCCGCTCGAGCAGAAGCAGTTCGTCATCATCCGCCAGGACCGGCTGGAGCTTCGCGAGCGCATCATCTTCGAGCCCGGCACGGCCACCCTCCAGGCGCGCTCCCTCCCCGTGCTGGACAACGTGGCCCGCGTCCTCCTCGTCCACCCGGAGTTCAAGACGCTCCTCATCGAGAGCCACACCGACAACCGCGGCGACGCCGACGCCAACCGCGCCCTCTCCCAGGCCCGCGCCGAGGTCGTGCGCGAATACCTCGTGACGCAGGGGGTCCCCGCCGACCGCCTGGACGCCCGGGGCTACGGGCCGGACCGCCCCGTGGCCTCCAACGAGACCTCCCAGGGACGCGAGGCCAACCGGCGCGTGGAGCTGCTCCTCCCCGCACCCTCCGGAAAGTCCTCCGGCACGCGGAAGCCGGGGCGCTGACATCCCGTGTCATCCCCGCACCAAATCCCCGCTGCCCGTGAAGGCACGCGCCAGGGGAGGGGTGCTAGGATTCACGCCCATGAGTGCTTCGAGCCCCCTCTTCGGTGACCTGCTCCTCAAGCTGGGCATCGTCACGCCCAGCCAGGTGCAGGAGGCCCTCGCCCTCCAGGCCCTCACCGGTCAGCGCGTGGGCGAGGCGCTCATCTCCCTGGGCTACGTCACCCGCGAGCAGATTCAGGACGCCCTCGGCGAGGCGCTCGGGCTGCACCAGGACAAGAGCCCCCTGCAGCCCGCGCTGGGCGAGCTGCTCGTGGGCCTCAAGTACGTGACGCTCGCGCAGCTCGAGGAGGCGCTCGCCCGCCAGCGCCGCGACGGCCGCAAGCTGGGCGAAATCCTCGTGGAGCTCGGCCACTGCACGTACAAGCAGATCTACGAGGGCCTCAGCCTCCAGAACCGCATCGCCGGCCGCCAGGAGGCTCCGCGTCCCTTCGTCGACGGCCGCCGTCGCGTGGTGGTGGTGGACGACAGCCCCCTGGCCTGCGCCTTCGTGCAGGAGGGGCTCGTCGCGCTGGGCTACGAGGTCCTCTGCTTCCAGGACCCCTTCGAGGCGCTGGAGGGCATGAGCCGCCTGCAGCCGGTCATCGTTCTCAGCGATTTGGAGATGCCCGGCCTCGACGGCGTGGAGCTGTGCCGCCGGCTGAAGGAGGGCCCCAGCCGCGGCGTGCCCGTCATCATCCTCACCGCCAATGACCGCGAGGCCGAGCGCGTGCGCGGCCTGCGCGCCGGCGCGGACGACTACGTCAACAAGTCCGCGTCCATGGACGAGCTGGCCGCGCGCATCGAGAGCGTGGTGCGCCGCACCGGCGAGACGGAGCGCATGCGCAAGCTGTTCGCGCGCTACACCTCCGACGCGGTGGTGGACGAAATCCTCAAGAGCGCGGACGCGGTGGTGCTCACCGGCGAGAAGCGCGAGGTGACGCTGCTCTTCGCCGACATCCGCAACTTCACCAGCCTGTCGGAGACCCTCCCGCCCGAGCAGGTGGTGGGCGTGCTCAACCAGGTGCTCGGGCGGATGTCGGACGCGGTGTTCACCTGCGGCGGCACGCTCGACAAGTTCCTCGGCGACGGCCTCATGGCGGTGTTCGGCGCCCCGGTGGCCCGCCCGGACGACGCGCTGCGCGCGCTCCAGTGCGCGAAGATGATGATGGACGCCATGGCGGACCTGCGCATCGAGGCCGAGTCGGAGTGGGCCGCCAACGGGCGCGAGGGCCGGCCGCTGGTGCTGGAGCTGGGCATCGGCATCAACTCGGGCGTGGTGGTGGCCGGCAACATCGGCAGCACCGTGCGCGCCGAGTACACCTGCATTGGCGACGCGGTGAACGTGGCCGCGAGGCTGTGCGCGCTGGCCGGGCCGGGCGAAATCCTCGTGGGCGAGCGCACCCGCGAGCTGGTGGACGCCAACGAGACGGCCTTCGAGGACCTGCCGCCCGTGCGACTGAAGGGAAAGCAGCAGCCCGTCCCGCTGTACCGCGCGCTATAAGGCCGGCGCCATGACTTCCACCGCCAACGCCCATCCGACGCCCCCGTCCCGCCGCTCGCCCATCCTCTGGGTGGGTCTGGTGTTCGCGCTCGGGCTCATCGTGGCGGTGCTCGTGGGGGCGTTCACCCGCTCCAAGGCCGTGTACACCGAGCAGATCCACCGCGACTTCGCCGTGCTGGAGGACGCGCTGGAGCGCTACCGCGCCGACGGGAACACGCTTCCCGAGGAGGCGGACCTGGGCGAGCTGCTGGTGCCGAAGTACCTGCCCTCCCTGCCGATGGACCCCTGGGGCCGGCCGTACCGCTACACCAGCAATGGCGAGCGCTACTTCCTGGCGACCTTCGGCAAGAGCGACGACCGGGGCGGCAACGGCGAGGAGCAGGACCACACCAACACCGACGGGCACCCGAAGCCGCCCGTGAAGTAACACGCGGTCAACGAGCGGGCGGGCGAGCAGCGCCCTTCGCAGCCGAAAGGCGGCTCCCAAGGCAAGCCAGCATGAAGGAGGGGTCCGCCGCCCGGCGGTGCGATGACCATCTGTTCTCTCACGGGTGACGCGTCCACCCGGCAAGGAGGGCGGCCATGGCCATCGTCTGCGCAACGAACCTCTCCCCCGACTCGCAGGAGGCGGCGAACGTAGCGGCGGCCCTGGCGGGGAAGCTGGGTGAGCCCCTGTTCCTGCTAGGGGTCCTGGAAGGAGAATCCGCCACCGGCGAGGCGGGCGGACCAGCGGCGGACTCCCCGAGCCGTCTCGAAGCTGAGTGTGAGCGCTTGAGGGCCTTCGCGGAGGTGGTGCGGCCGCTCCCTCGCTCTGCGTCCTCGGCGGACGAGGTGCTCAGCGACGAGACGTGCCGGCACGCTCGCTGGGTGGTGGTGGCGTCGGGAGGCTGGCGCACCTCCGCGTGGCGGCGCGCGTCCATGCCCGAGCGGCTGGCCCGGCACGGCTGCGCCCCGCTGCTGGCGGTGCGGCGCGACGCGGCGCTGGTGGACTGGATTCGCGGCCGGCGGCGGCTCCTGGTGATGGTGGGCGTGGACCCGCGCTCGGCCACCACGGATGCCGCCGTGACGTTCCTCCGCGAGCTGCGCCGGGTGGGCCCGTGCGACGTGCTGGCCACCTACGTGTGCTCGCCGCTGGAGGAGCGCGAGCGGCTGGGCATCCACACCCCCGTGCACGTGGAGGTGCTGGACCCGTCGGTGCGAGGCATGGAGGCGCTGGACCCGTCGGTGGAGCGGGTACTGCAGCGCGAGGTGCGGGAGCGGGTGGGCGACCTGATGGGCGAGGGCGGCGTGGAGGTGGTGCTGGAGCCGGGCTTCGGCCGGCCCGCGGACCACCTGCTGCACGTGGCGCACGCGCGAAGGGTGGACCTGCTGGTGGTGGGCACGCACGCGCGCGGAGGGCTGGGCCGGCTGTGGCACGGCTCGGTGTCCGCGGGCGTGCTGCGGTACGCGGAGCAGTCCGTGGTGTGCGTGCCGCCCTCGCTGCGCGAGCCGCGCCCCGCGGCGCCTCCGCGCAGCGTGCTGGTGCCGGTGGACTTCTCCGAGGCCTGCGCGCGGGCCATCTCGCAGGCGCGCTCGCTGGTGGGGCCCGGGGGCCGCGTGCACCTGCTCCACGTCCACCGCCGCCGCGTGGGCGACGTGGGCTTCCAGGACCACTACGGCGTGCTGCCCGAGCCCGCGCCGGAGCGCGCCCGGGTGCTCCAGCGGCTGTGGGAATTGGTGCCGCGCGACGAGGGCTCGCAGGCGGTGCGCTGGAGCGTGGAGGGCGTCACCGGGGACGACGTGACGCAGGCCATCTGCCAGGCCACCGAGCGCGAGGGAGTGGACCTGGTGTGCATGGGCCTGCCGCACGAGCACTCGCGGGAGCCGGATGCTCTCAAGGGCACCGTGGCCCGCGAGCTGGTGGCCCGCTGCCGCCGGCCCGTCATGGTGGTGCCCACCGCCTGAGCGCGAGCGGTGGCCCACTTCCACCCACGTGAAAGGAATTTCAGGTGGGATGCGGGCGAAACTACCCGGAAGGGCACCTCGGCCGTTGAACGCAGGACCCGGTAGGGCGTTAGACTCCCCTGCAACCACGATTTTCCAGACAGCAGGGGGTCATCCGGTGACACCGCGCGGTTATCGTGAAGGGGAGCTCATCAGCAACCGTTCGTCGCTGCTCATCCATGGCGGAACGGAGGACGAGCGGCGCTCGTGGGCCCAGGAAGCGGCCCGCAACTTCGACGTGGAGCTGGTGGAGGTGAAGCAGGCGGCGGACCTGCCCGGAGCGCTCCGGCAGCCCAACGGGGTGGTGTTCATCCCCGACGTGGCGAAGCTCGGCCGCGAGGCGCAGTCCGTCATCCTGCGCTGCCTGCAGATGCAGGAGGAGCGGCCCAAGCTGGTGGTGGGCCTGTCCGGCGCGGCGGACGCGGCGCTGACGCGCGGCACGCTGCGCGAGGACCTGCACTACCGGCTGCACCTGGCGCAGGTGGACCTGCAGCAGGACGGTCTGCGGGAGCTGCTGAAGAAGCGCTGGGCCGCGCAGGCCGAGCTGCTCGCGGCGAAGGTCGCGGCGGCGAAGGCGGCGGAGGAGAAGGCCCGCGCGGCGCTCGACTCGCGCCAGCCCGGGACGGTGACGCGCATCGCCCCGAAGCGGAAGGCGGTCGCCTCCGCCTCTCGCAAGGCGGCGGCGTCTCGGAACGTGGCGCGCTGAGGGCGGGGCTTCTCCCGTCCTCAGTGCCCGTGCTTGTGCTTCTGGCCGCGCTTCGCCTTGACCGGAGCCGGCTTCCGGGTGCCCCGCTTCGCGGCGGGGGCCGGGCTCGGGACGCTCTTGCGGCCGTGCTCCCGGCCCGGCGTCGCCACGGTGGCCGCGGCGCGGGCCGGTGACTTGCGGCGTGGCGTGGCGGCCTTCACCGGCTGGGCGCTCTCGATGGCCCCCCGGGGCGAGACGGCCGCGCGCCGGAGCTCCGTGGTGGAGGGCGTGTGGCCCTTGCCGGTCTTCGCGGCCGCGCCCGTGCCCCGGGTGTTCCGGGCCTGGGCGCCGGAGCCGGGGGCCGAGGCGGCGTTCGTGCCGCCAGCGTTCCGCGTCGGGACGGTGGAGCGGAGGGCCGAGGCGGCGTTCGTGCCGCCAGCGTTCCGCGCCGAGACGGCGGAGCGGAGGGGCGAGGGGGTCCCGGTTCCCGTGCCGCGCGCATTGCGTGCCGAGGCGGTTCCTCGGGTGCTCCTCGTGGCCGGGCCGTCGGAGCTCGGAGCCGTGGCCGTCCCACGCGTGTTCCGCGTCGCGACGGCGGAGTGGAGGGCCGAGGGCGCTCCGGCGCTCGTGACGCGTCTGGCACGGGGCGCGCGGGCGGCCGGGGTGCTCGTCGAGGCGGTGCTCGGCGCGGCGCCGGCCACGAACATCGGCGCGCTCGTGGGAGCGGGGGCTGGGGCGTTCGTGAACATCATGCCGCTCGGCGCGGACGCCGTGTGGGGCGCGGCGGGAGCCCCGCGCAAGCGGGCCTGGAGGGCATCCACGGTGCGCACGAGCAGCACCGCCGTCTCCACCAGGGCCCGGGCGCCGCGAGTCCCGGCCCGGAAGGCCACTCGCTTCACCGCGTCCATCAACCCCTGCCTGGACATGTCCATGACGCTCCTCGCTTGCCGGCGGTACCCCGGTTGCCGCCAAAGGTAGTCACGTGGCACCCGGGGTGAAGCGCCCCAGCAGCCCCGGTACCATCCGTCAGCCGGGGCGCCCGCGTGCCGTCCGAGGGGGCGTCGCCGCCCACCCACGCGAGGAGGAATCGTGAAGCTGGAGCTCATCCAGGGAGACATCACGAAGGTTGCCGCGGACGCCATCGTCAACGCCGCCAACAGCTCGCTCCTCGGAGGGGGCGGCGTGGACGGCGCCATCCACCGCGCCGCCGGGCCGGAGCTCCTGGACGAGTGCCGCCGCCTCTACGCCCAGGGCGGCTGTCCCACGGGGCAGGCCCGCATCACGAAGGGCTACCGGCTCCCCGCGCGCCACGTCATCCACACCGTGGGCCCGGTGTGGCGGGGCGGCAATCAGTCCGAGGAGGCCACGCTGGCGCGCTGCTACAAGAGCGTCTTCGCCCTGGTGGAGGCCAACGGGCTGCGCTCGGTGGCCTTCCCCTCCATCTCCACCGGCATCTACGGCTTCCCCATCACCCGGGCCGCGCCCATCGCCCTGCGTGAAATCCAGGCGGCCTTCGCGCGGCTGCCCCAGCTCGAGAAGGTGACGGTGGTTCTCTTCTCTTCTCCGGATCTGGAAGTGTATCAGCGCGCGCTGACCCAGCTCTCCACCCCGGAGGGGGGCGGGAATGTGTGAGCCGGGAAATCTGGGCTAGAGTCGCCTCACAGCCCTTTCCTTTCCTTCCCGGAGTGAGACATGACGCAGGAAAACCCCGCCAAGCCCAAGCGCGGTCTCAAGCGGCCCATCGAGGTGGTTCGCGCGGAGCTGCTCAAGGACCCGGAGACCAAGAAGATCGCCGCGGCCGTGAGCATGAAGCTCGAGGACTACGTGGAGCTGGTCCTCAAGTACGCCCAGGACAAGGACAAGGAGCCCGAGCTCGCCGTCGTCTCCGACGAGGAGCTGAAGAAGAATGGCTTCAACCCCCTGTCCGCCCAGGACGCCGCGAACATCATCGTGAAGGGCATGAAGGGCGAGCTGCCCGGCTCGCCCCCGGACTTCGACTCCTCCAAGTTCACCCAGGACAAGTCGGGCGCCGGCAAGCCCTCCCTGAACGCGCCCCAGGGGCAGGCCCCCACGGGTCCGCAGGACCCCGCCGCGCAGAAGGCGCTGCAGGATCAGCTCAAGCGGGGCGGGAGCGGCGGTAACCGCGTGTAATGCCGCGCCCCGGAAGGGCTCGGGAATGAAATTCCGCCGGAAAATCACGAGGAAACAATTCGGCCGCTGTCCCGACAATCCTTTCGAGCCTCAACTCCGGCACAAATCCTTCTTCCAAAAACTTCGAGACACCCGAGGTCCATCATGGGCGCAGTGGGCAAGGCCATCAGCAAGGTTACCGAGACGGTCAGCAAGGTCGCCGAGACGGTCAGCAAGGTCGCCGGCGGCATCGCCGAGATTGGTGGCAAGGCGCTGGAGTTCCTGAAGACGCCGGTGAGCAAGCTCATCGAGCCGGTCGCCAAGTTCGTCGGCGAGAAGGTCGGGAGCCTCCCGTTCGTCGGCAAGTTCCTCGGCCCCATGGCGGAGAACCTGCTGAAGCAGGGTGCGACGTCCCTGCTCGGCGAGGGTCCCCTGGGCGGCATCGGCTTCCTGGCGAAGCTGGCCCCCAAGCTGGAGGACGTGGTGAAGGTCGCCGAGTCCGTGAAGAAGGCCGCGGACAAGGTCGACGCCTTCGCGGAGAACCCGCTCGGCCTCCAGAACTTCCAGAACATCATCGCGCAGAACCACGCCCGCTTCGTGGAGTGAGCGCCCGCGCCCCTGGCGCGACAGAGCAGGACCCCCGAGGGCCGGTCTCCCGCGTGAGCGCGGGGCCGGCCCTTCGGCGTTTCGCGGGTACGGAGCCCGCGGGGCCCCGAGGCCCCGAGGCCCGGGCGGCTTGTCGCTGGGGTCAGCGCTCCTCGCGGGCGAGGCGCTCGGTGTCGCGCAGGAGCCGGTCGGTGGAGTCGCTGTCCGCGCTGTCGTAGTAGCCGCGAATCTGTCCGGCGCGGTCCACGAGGACGAAGTGGGTGCCGTGGAAGATGGAGAGCAGGTCATCCTCGGGGGCGCCGGCCTCGCGGCCCATGCTGATCTTGAAGCCCTGGACGATGGTGGCCTTGAGCTGCTCGTAGTCGCCGGTGAGGAAGCTCCACCGCGAGAAGTCGGCGCCATGGCGCTGGCCGTACTCGGCGAGGCGCTCGGGGGTGTCGTACTTCGGGTCCACGGAGAAGGAGACGAGCTGGAGCCCGGTGCCCGCGGGCGCGGTGCGCTCCTGGACGTGGGCCATCTTCCGGGTGAACTCGGGGCAGACGGTGGGGCAGCGCGTGAAGATGAAGTTGGCGATGTAGGGCTTCCCGCGGAGCTGCGCGCTGCCGAAGGGCTGGCCGTCGTGGCGCGTGAAGGTGAAGTCCGGGAGGGCGCCGAGCTGGGGCAGCGGCTCGCTCCGGCCGCGCAGCAGGGTGGCGCCGGAGGCGACGGCCATGCCGAGGGTGAAGACGGCGATACCGCCCCAGAAGCCGGGGCGCTGGGTGAGACGGGCCGGGCGGGCCGCGAGCGTGGAATCGGCGGTCATGGAGCCCCGAGGTAACGGAAGGCGGCGGGCGGCACAAGCGGCGGGGGGCCCCCTGCGACAACATGGCTACTCCGGGGATGTAGGCGGCGCATGGCCGCTCCGGGGGCAGGCGGGCCTGGAAGCGCCAGTCGCCCTCCTCCACGGCTGGTGGACATGCTCCGCTGGGGGGCCACGATGGAGCGGGGTCGGCGGAGCCGACGGGAGCCTGGCCATGAAGAAGACGTACCGGGGAAGCTGTCACTGTGGTGCCGTGCGCTTCGAGACGGACATCGACCTGAGCGAGGGCACCTGGAAGTGCAACTGCACCATTTGCACGAAGGCGCGGCTGTGGCACTCGGTGGTGAAGCCGGAGGAGTTCCGGCTGCTCGCGGGTGAATCGGAGCTGAGCGAGTACCAGTTCCACACCCGGGCCCTGCACCACCTGTTCTGCAAGCACTGCGGCGTGCACGTGTTCGGCTGGGGAGAGGCTCCGGAAATCGGGCGGTTCTACACGCCGAAGCTCAACTGTCTCGATGACGTGGACCTGAACGCGCTCGTCCACGCGCCCGTCTTCTTCGTCGATGGACGCAACGACAACTTCAAGGCCCCTCCCGCCGAGGTCCGGCATCTGTGAGGCGGGTGGCGGCTCGCCGGTTCAGACACCAGGAGCCTCCGCACGGAGGAGCCGGTGTCTTGAGGGGAGTGGAGCCGCGTGCTACCCGGGAAGGGGTGATGCCCGGCGAGCGCTCCACTTCCGGCCGTGACGTGGCCCTCTCCCCCCGGAACATGGGGGCGTCGCTCGTCGCGGTGCTCCTGGTGCTGTTTCCCTCAGTGGTGTTCGCATGCCCCGCGTGCACGGTGCGGGCTCCCGAGTCGGCGGTGCGCTCGGCGCTGTTGCTGGGCGGGCTCGTGCTCGCGCCGTTCCTGCTCGTGGGCCTGGGCGTCTGGGCGGTGCGGCGTGCGGCGCGAGAGGAGCGTGGGTGATGACGCCGCCCTCCGGCTCCACATCGTCCCGTCCGGAGCGCGGCGCGGAGCTGGAGCCACCGCGTGTCACGCCCGGCGCTGGCACGACTCCAGACACCCCGCGCGGAGCGTGGACGTTGGCGCTCCCCGAGGACGCGAGCACGCACGGGCATCGTATCGACGCCCTGCTCGCATGGAGCCATCGCTTCGAGGCGGTGCTGCTGGCGGTGGCGTTCGGGTGGCTGGTGCTGGCGGTCTGGCGCTTCCGGCGCGCGAAGCGGGCCGCGCCCGATGGGGGCACGCGGCGCTCGCGGGCGTGGGTGCTGGGGCTGGCCCTGGGCGCCTTCGTGGTGGTGGATGGGACGTTGCTGCTCGGCTCGGAGGGCTACCTGCGGGACGTGCTGTGGAACTTCCGCGTGCCCGCGGAGGACCCGCGCACGGTGCGCATCGAGGTCAACGCGCACCAGTGGTCCTGGGAAGCCCGCTACGCCGGCGAGGACGGACGCTTCGGCACTCCGGACGACGTGGTGACGTGGAACGACCTGCGCGTCCCGGTGGGAGTGCCCGTCTGGGTGCAGCTCGTGTCCACGGACGTGGTGCACGGCTTCTCGCTGCCGCACTTCCGCGTGAAGCTGGATGCGATTCCGGGCCGCGTGAATCAGACCTGGTTCCAGGCCGCGCGCGAGGGGACGTGGGAGGTGGCCTGCCACCAGCACTGCGGCACCAGCCACTACAAGATGCGCGGCGTGCTCCAGGTCATGACGCCGGAGTCCTACGCCCACTGGCTGCGCGAGGCGGGGCGGCAGGCCGTGCAGGGGTACGACGCGGAGGACCTCGCGGCCCACTGGGGCTGGGAGTGGAAGGCGCCATGAGCCTCGTCTCCTCGGACCACAAGGCCGTCGCGCGGCGGTATCTCTGGAGTGGGCTCGGCTTCCTGTTCTTCGGTGGGTTGCTGGCGCTGCTCATCCGCTGGCAGTGGGCACTGCCGGGGCAGCCGGTGCCGGGGCTGGCGTGGGCGCTCCCCGAGTCACGGGGCGCGCTGACGCCTCCGGCCTACACGGCCGTGTTCACGATGCACGGTCTCATCATGATTTTCTTCGCGGTGACGCCGCTGCTCTTCGGCGCGCTGGGGCACTTCGTCCTGCCGCTGGCCATCGGCGCGCGCGGACTCGCGTTCCCGCGTCTCTCCTCGCTGGGCTTCTGGGTCTACGCGGTGGGCGGAGCGCTGGTGCTGGCCTCGTTCGCCGTACGGCTCGGCCCGGCGAGCGCGGGGTGGACGGCGTACCCGCCCCTGTCGACACCGGCCTTCACGCCGGGCCTGGGCCAGACGCTGGTGACGGTGGCCGTGCTGTGCGCGGCGGCATCGGCGTTCCTCTATGGGCTCAACTTCGTCGTCACGGTGGTGCGGTGCCGGGCGCCAGGGATGACGTGGGGCCGGCTGCCGCTGACGGTGTGGGGGCTGTTCTTCGCCTCGGTGTTGAACGTGCTGTTCGTGCCGGTGCTGGCGGCGGCCACGGCGCTGCTGCTGATGGACCGGCTGCTGGGCACGCAATTCTTCGTCGCGGGCGCGGCGGCGGTGGGCGGTGGCGGCGACCCGGTGGTGTACCAGCACCTCTTCTGGCTGTTCGGCCACCCGGAGGTCTACATCCTGATTCTCCCCGCCTGGGGGATGGTGGGTGACTTCGTGGCCTTCTTCAGCCGCAAGCCCGCGCACGGCTACCGGCTGACGGCGGGGGCCATGGGCGTGGTGACGGCGCTGAGCGGCCTGGTCTACGCGCACCACCTCTTCACGAGCGGCATGGCGCCGGTGCTCGGGCGCGCGTTCATGGTGCTGACGCTGCTCATCTCGCTGCCCGCGGAGGTGATGTTCCTCAACTGGCTGATGACGCTGTGGCGCGGCAGCGTGCGGCTGACGGCGCCGATGCTCGCGGCGCTGGGGACGATGGGGGTGTTCGGGCTCGGAGGCATCACCGGGCTGGCGTTGGGCGCGGTGGCCACGGACGTGCCGCTGCACGGGACGCTGTGGGTGGTGGGGCACTTCCACCTGACGATGGGAGCGGCGAGCTTCCTCGCCGTCTTCGCCGGGCTCTACTTCTGGTTCCCGAAGATGTACGGACGGGCGATGCACGAGGGGCTCGCGAAGGCGCACGTGCTGTCGAGCGCGGTGCTGTTCCTCGGGGTGTTCGGCGGGCAGCTCGCGGCGGGATACGCGGGGCAGTTGCGGCGGCTGTATGACCCGTACCAGTACACGTACCTGAAGCACCTCTTGCCGCTGAACCAGTGGACGACGGTGTTCGCGTTCCTGCTCGGGGCGGCGCAGCTGTTGTTCGTGGTGAACCTGGTGTGGACGCTGCGGCGCGGCCGGGTGGCCGAGCCGAACCCGTGGCACGTGGGGACGCTGGAGTGGACGTGCGCGCCGAGCCCGCCGCCGGAATGGAACTTCCATTCCGCTCCGGTGGTGCTGCGCGGGCCCCATGCGCTGTCACAGCCGGAGGTGCTCGCGCGACTGGGGCGGGACTGGATTGGGCAGGCGGAGGTGCTGCCGGAGGCAGCAGTGGAAGGCGCGGACGCGGAGCGCACGGACACGGGTCGAGTGTCCACGGTGGGCGGTGCCACGTAGCGTCGTTGCCCGCGTGGAACTCCGGATACCGCGTGGCACGGAGTCGCGGCCCCGTGCCACGCGGAGAGCGTGAGCCTAGCCGATGGTCTCGAGCTTCCAGTAAGCGGCCTTTCTCGCTGAACTGACAGGCGGGAACCTCTCCCCCTTGCTGACCGTGATGCGCTGCTCACCGGGCGTTGGGGTGGTCGTCCTCATTCCGTCCGTGTAGCCATCGAAGGCGTAGATGCCGCTGGTCTCGCACGTATCGCCAGTCTTGAACCGGTCTCCTACTTTCGCCATGACTTGGGTACTCCTTCCCTGATGGGGTGTGGTTGCTCGCGAAGCAATCGCGGAGTGCGGTTGCTCGCGAACTCATCAGTAAGCGCGGAGTCGAAGTCGGCCAATGCAACCGGGCTACCACGCGGGTGGTACTCCCCGTCCGCGCCGGGGCCTTGACGCTCCTGCGCGTTCACTCCGAGGGCGAGCCATCGTGCCCCGACCGCTTTGTCGTGAGGGGCCGCCGCTGGTACACCATGCCGTCGCACTCCCCCGACACCGCGATGACCCATCCTTTCGAGCCACCTGTCGTTGAGCCTCCACCCCGCGCGGGGAACACCGCATGGCTCGGCACGATGCTGGGCCTCGCGGCCTGGTCGATGTTCTTCGTCGCGCTGACCTTCGCGGTGGGCTGGTACCGGATGCGTGAGCCGTGGCCGCCGCTGCCGCTCTCCCCGGTGCTGCTCGCGCTTCCGGGCCTGCCGCTCATCGCGGGGAGCATCTGGCTCCACCGGGCCTCGCGGGCCACGTACGCCGGACCCGAGGGACACCGGCGCCTCCTCATCGCCCTCGGTGGAGTCCTGGTGCTGGGCGGGCTCTACACCGCGGGGCAGGCCGGGTTGACGCACGTCTCCTGGTGGAACCACCACCTGCGCATCCCCGAGGACGGCGTGCCCGCGTCCGCGTACTACGGGCTCACCGCGCTGCACGTGCTGCACATGCTCGCCGTGCTCGCGGTCATCTTCTTCTCCGCCCTCCGTCTGTGGCGTGGCGGCGGCGCTCCAGTGTCCCTGAGGCAATACGCGCTCGGCTGGCACTTCGTGACGGTGACGTGGCTGCTCCTCTACGTGGCGGTGTACCTGCCATGACGGCGCGCGGAGCCACACCCCGGGGCCTGCTGACGCTCGCGGCCCTGACGCTCGCGGTGGCCTGTCGTTCCAAGCCGGCCCCCACCTTCGAACCCCTGAAGCTCGCCGACGGCCGCATGGTGCCCGCGGCGACGCTGTCTCGCGGGCACGCGGTGTACACGCACTACTGCGCGTCCTGCCACGGCGAGGCCGGAGACGGACAGGGCCCGGCGGGACGCGGAATGCGTCCGGTGCCTCGCAGCTTCCGACAGGGCCTCTTCAAGTTCGGCGGAGTCGCCGCCGGCGAGCTGCCCACGGACGACGCGCTGAAGCGCACGCTGCGTCGCGGGCTGCATGGCACGCCGATGTTCGCGTGGGACGTGCCCGACGCCGACGTGGACGCGGTGGTGCAGTACCTGAAGACCTTCAGCCCGCGCTGGCGCGAGGAGTCCCCCGGCCAGCCGCTGGCCGTGTCTTCCGACCCGTGGAAGGGCCGCGAGTCCGAGGCCGTGGAGCGCGGCAAGGTCGTCTACCACGTGGCCGGCGCCGGCAACGCGGGCTGCGCGAGCTGTCACGTGGCGTACCTGCCCCGCGCCGAGCTGGCCGCGCTGATGCGCAAGGCCCTCGGCCGGGACGTGGACCTCTCCAAGGCGGACCCGTACACCGCGCAGCCCCGGGACTCGGACCACGCCGTGGTGGTGGACTCCAAGGGCGAGCCCACCCAGCTGGCGAAGGTGCTGCCCCCGGACTTCCTCTTCCATCCCCTGCGCACGGTGTGGCCGGAGGGAGACGACGTGGAGGGCACCCCGTACACCGCCGAGCGGCAGCGCGAGGACCTCTACCGCGTCATCGCCGCCGGCGTGGGCGGCGCGGCCATGCCGACCTGGAAGGGCGCCATCCCCGAGGAGAACCTCTGGGCGCTCGCCTACTACGTGCAGTCGCTGGTGCGGCTCCGGGACACGGACGAGGCTCGGGCCTTGAAGGAGCGCCTCCGGGCCTCCACCCAGGCCGTCCAGTGAGAGCGGACTGACTGGGGAATCAAAAAAGCGCCGGCCGCACGCAACACTTTCTCAGCCGGGGCGAAAATGTAGGCACGTCGCACCTCCGTCCCCCAGGAGTCCCCCCGTGTCGAAGATTCACACCGTTCGCCCCAACGAGAACCTCAGCCTGCTTGCCCAGCGCTACGGCACCACCGTGTCGGCGCTGCAGAAGGCCAACGGCATCTCCAACCCGAACAAGATCTTCGTCGGGCAGCGGCTCGTTGTGGACGGGTTCGACGCTCCGAAGGCCGCCGCTCCCCGCTCCGGCTCCGGCGGCTCCAGCTACACGGTGAAGTCGGGTGACACGCTGAGTGGCATCGCGGGCCGTCATGGCACGACGGTGGCCGCGCTCCAGCAGGCCAACGGCATCGCCAACCCGAACAAGATCTACGTCGGCCAGAAGCTCACGATTCCGGGCGCGGGCGGCACCAGCGCGCCGAGCCGTCCGTCCTCGGGCGGCGGCCAGTCGTACACGGTGAAGTCGGGCGACACGCTGAGTGGCATCGCCGGCCGTCACGGCACGACGGTGGGCGCGTTGCAGCAGGCCAACGGTATCGCCAACCCGAACAAGATCTACGTCGGCCAGAAGCTCACGATTCCGGGCGCGGGCGGCCCCTCCGCTCCGAGCAGCCCGCCCCCGTCCTCGGGTGGCCAGCGGTACACGGTGAAGTCGGGCGACACGCTCAGCGGCATCGCGGGCCGGTTCGGCACCACGGTGGGCGCGCTGCAGCAGGCCAACGGCATCTCCAACCCGAACCGCATCTACGCGGGCCAGACGCTCACGATTCCGGGCGGTGGCTCTCCGAGCCGTCCTCCTCCCACGAACAACCCGCCGGTGGGCGGAGTGGGTGGGCCGAAGCCGCCGACGGGTGGCTCCGCGGGCGTGACGGTGGCGCAGCTGCGCCGGGTGATGCCGAACCTGTCGCAGGCGAAGGCGGAGCAGTACCTGCCCTACCTGAATCAGGCCATGGCGGAGGCGAACATCACCACGCCGATGCGCAAGGCGGCCTTCCTGGCGCAGCTCGCGCACGAGAGCGGTGAGCTCCGCTACATGGAGGAGATTGCGTCCGGCGCGGCGTACGAGGGCCGCCGGGACCTGGGCAACACCCAGCCGGGCGACGGCGTGCGCTACAAGGGCCGTGGCCCCATCCAGCTCACCGGCCGCGCCAACTACCGCTCCGCGGGCGCCGCGCTCGGCATCGACCTGGAGGGCAACCCCACGCGCGCCAAGGACCCGGACGTCGCGTTCCGCATCGCCGGCTGGTACTGGTCGTCGCGCAACCTCAACACCTACGCGGACGCGGGCAACTTCCGCGAGGTCACCCGCCGCATCAACGGCGGCTACAACGGCATGGCCGACCGCGAGGCCTACTACCGCCGCGCGCTCGACGTGTTCTGAGCGCTCGCCGCCACCCCGAGCCGACCGCGAGGACCGTGTGCCCCCGAGGCCGCGGTCCTCGCTGTGTTTCCGGGGCACGGAGTCCCGAGCGGGAGACCCGCGTCCAGGACCCGCGACGCACCGGAGCCCCGGCGGGGCCGTGATTCCAGGGACCTGACGGTGGTCCGGCCGCTGCACCGGGCAGGGCGTTCCCTACCGGAGCGCGCCCATGTCCCGTATCGACTCCACCGGCAGCACCCCTGTCTCCATCGACACTTCCCCGGACACCGGCCCCACGCCGGCCCCGTCCCGGACGAAGGCCCCCCACACCCCGGCCTCCACCGCGCGCAACGAGGTGCGCGCCTATGACGGACCTCCCGCTCGCACACCCCAGGGACCCGCGCCGAAGTCGACGCCGGCCGCCTCGGGCCCGACGGTCTCCGCGGGAGAGCTGGCGGCATCCGGCGGCAGGGTGCGCCAGGCGTCCTCGTCGGAAGTGCCCGAACAGGTGTACGACGCCATCCGCTCGAACCTGAAGCGGGACTTCCAGGACTGGGCCGTCACCGACTGTGACGTGAAGGCGGTCCACACGGTGCTCGGGACGTTGCAGCCGGGCGTCTACCGCGCGGCGCTGGAGCGGATGGAGCGCGATGGGCTGCTGGGCACGTACACGAAGGAAATGGACGCGAGCGCCCGGCACGCCTTCCTGGAGCAGGCCGAGTCCAAGGGCCTGCTCCAGCGAAAAAAGGGAGACGCCCCGGCGGGGCCGCTGGGCTACCCGGCCGTTCCGGACTTCTTCCGCGATGACGCGAAGCTGCCCGCGTCGATGCGGGACGCGGTGAACCAGCACGACATCCAGGTGGGCGTCGACTTCCACAGGGCCTACTCCGCGTACCTCGACCGCTACGCGGAGGCCGTCGGCGCGGCGAAGAGCCTCCCGGAGCTGCAGGCGCTGGGGCTTCCGAAGGAGGCACGGCTCGAGGATTCGGGCCTCCACACCGGCCAGAAGGACCGCGCGAGCGAGGGCTATCTGAAGGCCTGGAGGCAGGGAATCGGCCAGCCGGAGTCGCTCAACCGTACCTATCAGCTCATCCGCGCGAAGCAGCTGACGCTGGAGGGCGAGCGGCCCACGGGCATCCAGGTGCACGGCAAGGCGGAGTTCTCGCACGAGGCGCTCAATGCGAGCCGGGAGCTGCAGCTCGATACGCGCGGCAGGGTGGAGCTGAAGGATGCGGTGGGCCTCGCGGTGAAGGCGGGCCCCCTGGAGGTCGAGGAGACGCTCGACTCGGCGGGCAAGGCGAAGCAGGGGGCGAAGGTGAACCTCGGGTTCATCAAGCTGAGCACGAACTCGGAGGGCGACGTGAAGGTGGGACTCGGCGTGGGCAAAGCGGCCGAGGTCTACGTGGAGCTCAACCCCGCGAAGGCGGAGTTCGGGGGCGGCGTCTCCTCCGAGCTCGACCTCAAGGTTCTCAAGCTCGCGGTCGAGACCGGCTTCAACATGAAGGGCCTGACGTCGGACCGGGTGAAGGAGTCCTTCGACAAGAACCACCAGGGCATCTTCGATTCTCCGCCGAAGCCGGGCCCCACGACGAAGTAGCGCGGGCCGCCTCAGCGGGTGTCGGCGGGCGGAGCGTCCCCGGGCTCCTCCGAGCTCGGGTACATCAGGTACGCGGCGGCCATGCACAGGTGCCAGGGAAGCAGGAGCACCAGGAGCCACCCCCACTCGTTGTTCAGGGACACGAACAGCCACACCAGGGCCTGGAGCCCCATGCCCACGCTGCCCAGGAACTGCGTGCGCCGCAGCTCCGCCACCTGACCGAAGATGGCCGCCAGCGGTGGGACGACGACGAGGGCGAGGAGAAGCTGCTGGAACAGCTCTCCCCAGCTGGAGCGCCCTCGCACGGAGAAGGCCACGAACACGATGAGGACCTGGAGCACCATGGCCAGCAGGGACACGACGATGCCCGGCACCGAGATGCGCGGGCCGCTCGCCTCCTTGGGGCCCCCCGCCTCGAGTCGTACCGCCTCCAGCACGTCGGGGTGGACCTCCAGCGCGTACGGGTAGCCCAGCTCCAGCAGCGCCTCCACGGCCGCGGCGCGCACCGTGCGCCCGTTGCTTCCCTTGCGGTCCCTCGCCTCCTCCGGCAGCTCCATCAGGGACAGCAGGAAGTCCGCGCGGGCGCGGGGGGGCTCGTCTCCGGCGGGCGGGCAGGCAATCGCCGCGAGGAGCGCATCCACCTCCGCCTGGATGACCCCGGGCGAGCCCATGGCCTCCCGCAGCTCGGGCAGGGACGTCGACTGGGGCCACTCCGCCAGCGACGACTCCTCGGTGGAAGCGTCGGTGGAGGGCGCCGTGGGGCGGAGGCGGGTCTGGGCCATGGGGAAGGGCTACCGCCAGCATTCTACGCCAGGTCACGCGGCGGGTGCCCGCCGCCGCCGCCAGGAGGGCAGGGGAGCAGGCTCGGGGAGGAGCAACGCATACCCCCCATGCGCACCCTACCCGCGTGTAACCCCTTTCACAGACGAGCGAGGACACGCATGGCGATGGAGCGAGCGCAGCGTTTCGTGGATGCCCTGACGAGGCTGGAGGAGACCGGCGACGTGGAGGGCCTCGTCTCCCTCTTCAGCGACGACGCGCAGGTGAGCAACGTCGCCTCGTCGCGGGTCTTTTCCGGGCAGGACGGAGCCCGCCAGTTCTGGACGGAGTACAAGGGCACGTTGGGCAAGGTGAAGTCCACCTTCCGCAACATGATTGAAGCCGGTGACCGCGTGGCCCTGGAGTGGGAGACGCAGGGCACCTCCAACAGCGGCGCGGCCATCGCGTACGAGGGCGTGTCCATCATCGAATGGGACGGCGACCGCGTCCGCCGGTTCTACGCGTACTTCGACCCGCACGCGCTCGGCCAGGAGCTGGCTCACGGCACCGGCCCCCGCTCGCAGGTGCCCTCCACCACGCCCGCGTGAGCCTGGCGCGCTCCGCCACCCGGACCGGGCGGCACCCGGGGCATCAGGTCCCCGCGGGGGACCGGGGCAGCTCCACGGTGACGGTGGTGCCCACGCCGGGCGCGCTCTCCAGGTGGATGCGCCCGCCGTGGGCCTCCACCACCTGCCGGGAGAACCACAGCCCCAGCCCGAAGCCGCCGTAGTGGCGCAGGGGCACCGCGCGCCCGAAGCGCTGGAAGAGGTGGGCCTGCTGCTCGGCGGGGATGCCGATGCCCCGGTCGCGTATCACCAGCCGCGCGAAGCCCTCCGGCGAGTCCGTCACCTCCAGCGCCACCGGCTGGCCCTGGCCGTACTTCAGCGCGTTGGACACCAGGTGCGTCACCACGCCGTCCACGCGCGCGCGGTCCCACCGGCCGGTGAGCGGGCCGGGTGCCGTCAGGTGCACGGCGGTGCCCGCGCGAATCATCTCGTCGCTGAAGCGGCTCAGCACCTCGCGGCACAGCTCCACCAGGTCCACGGGCTCCGGGTCCAGGTGCAGCCGGCCCTCGGACAGGCGGGACACCTCCAGCAGCTCGCGCACCAGCCGGCCCAGGCGGTCCACCTGGTGCACCGCGGCCGACGCGCGCGTGCGCACGTCCTCGTCCGGCGCGCCCCGCTGCAGCCGCGCCAGCTGCAGCTTGAGCGACGTCAGCGGCGTGTTCAGCTCGTGGCTGGCGATGGCGAGGAACTCGTCGCGCAGCTGCAGCGCCTGCTGCGTCTGGTGGAAGAGCAGCGCGTTCTGCACGGCCGCCGTGGCGCGGCGGGCCAGCTCGGTGGCCAGCGTCAGGTCCTCCTCCGTGTGGTGGCGGCCGGACAGCGAGTGCCCCAGCGTCAGCGTGCCGAGCACGCCCTCCGGTGTCGTCAGCGGCACGGACAGCCACGAGCATGGGGCCAGCCTGCGCAGCAGCTCGCGTCCCGCCGCGTCGCCCCCGGCCTCCACCCAAGCGGCGTCCACGCGCGGGTGGAAGACGGGCTGCCCCGTGTCGAGCGCCCAGACGGGCGTGCCCGGAGCCTCGGGCGGGTGCCAGTGGCTGGCGGCCAGCAGGGCGGCGGCTTCAGGGGTGATGGCGTGGAAGGTGCGGCGCACCTCCAGGTCCGGCCCGCGCACGTCGATGACGCAGAAGTCGCCCAGCGAGGGCACCAGCGCCAGCGCCACCCCGCGCAGCGACTGGCCCACGTCCAGCGAGGTGGCGAGCGTGGCCGTGGCGTGCTGGAGCAGCTCGGCGCGCTCGGCCTGGCGGCGCTCGGCCGCGAGCAGCCGGGCGCGCTCCACCGCCATGGCGGCCTGCTGCGCCAGCATGTCGAGGAAGGCGCGCTCCTCGGCGTCGAAGCTCCGTTCGCTGAGCCAGGTGAGGGTGAGCACCCCCACGACGCGCGCTCGCGCCGTCAGCGGCAGGCACACGAAGGACGCCTCTCCCGGGTACACCGCCCGGATGGTGGCCTCCGTCTCGGGGTACCGCAGCGCCAGGGTGGCACCGCCCTCCATCCACACGGGCTCGCCGGTGCGGGCCGCCTCGGCCGCGGGCATTCGCGCCGTCAGGAGGACGCGGGCGAAGGCCGTCTCGATGCCCGGTTGATGGCGCAGGGCGTGGGCCAGCTCCAGCGCGTCTCCTTCCGCGTCCACCAGGAAGAGGGCGCCCGCGTCCGCCGGCAGCGCGCGCACCGCCTCCTCCACCACGGCGCTCGCCACGTCCCGGGGGGTCAGGGCACCCGAGAGGGCGAGCGTCAGGGCCTGGAGGCTCTGCAGACGCGTGCTGGCGAGCTCGGCCCGCCGGGTCCGCGCCCGGCGCTCGTCCGATGGAAATCCCAGCCGCGAGCCTGCCTGCCTGTTCATACGCGTCGCCCACCGCGCATGGGGCGCGGCGGACAGGACAACCAAAACGCAGCCGGGGCCGGATTTCCGGCCTCCGGCGCGATGACTGTCCTCCGCCCGTCAATCCCTCACAACCAGTGAACAGACCCCCCGGGTCCAGGGCTCCCTCCAGGGCATGAGCCGCGGGCACCGGCAGGACACCGCCCCCTGACCGCCATGCGCTTCCGTCCGGCGCGGCGGGGCGGTAGCGTCGCTCCCCATGGTCCCGGGGCCCACGCGCCGGGCCCTTCCTGGCACGCAGTCAATGAGCGGCTCCCCCCGAAGCCACGCCTCCCCCGCAAACGCTGATCGCGTTGCGTTTCCGACACGCCCCCACCACCCGGGATGCGGTAGCCTCGGAAACGTCCCCGGCAGTGGGGACGCGGAAGGACGTGAAGCGTCCGGGAGCCCGAACCGCCTCGCACGACCCCCCCTGACTCGGCTGCCTGCCTTGCGCCCACACGGAATCAATCGATGACCCGCCCCGTCGCCCTGTTCGCCGTCCTGTCCCTGCTGTGCACCTCCTCCGCCTGGGCCGAGCAGCGCCGCGAGCCCGCGAAGAAGACCTGGTCCGCGAAGAAGAAGAAGCAGGTCTCCAAGAAGGGGACGAAGAAGTCCACCCGACCCGCGAGGCAGGCCCGCCCGGTTTCCGGCGAGGAGCCCGCGCCGCAGCCCCTCGCGGCCCCCGAGCCCATCCCCGCGCCCCAGGCCGTGCCCGCCCGGTACACCGTCGACGACGCCGCGGCCACGAAGCAGAAGCAGAAGGAGCCCGCGAAGGACGCGCCCCAGTCGGAGACGCCTTCGGACACGCCGTCCGCCGGGGACTCGGAGTCGCTCGACTTCGACCTGCTGGAGCCCGCGGAGACGGCCGCCCAGGTGGACCCGGAGCTGGAGAAGAAGATCAGCCGCCGCCGCACCATGCTCAAGCTGCACCAGGGCCTGGGCTTCGCGATGACGGCGGGCCTCATCACCACCACCGTGGTGGGTCAGCTCCAGTACAACGACTCGTTCCGGGGCGGCGGTGACGACCGCAACCTGCTGGGCCTGCACCGGGGACTCGCCATCGGCACCTCGGCGCTGTTCGCCTCCGTGGGACTCCTGGGCCTCCTGGCGCCCGAGCCCTTCGAGAAGGAGTTCCAGTGGGACACCATCACCTTCCACAAAATCATGATGTCCATCGCCACCGTGGGCATGGTGGCGCAGGTCATCCTCGGCATCATGGCCACCAACCGCTACGGCCGGCTGTCGGAGCGGGACCTCGCCACGGCGCACCAGGTGGTCGGTTACACGACGATGGGCGCGGTGTCGGCCGGTGTGCTCTCGCTGTTCTTCTGAATCTTTTCGCGCCGCCGCCGTTCGGCTTCGCAAGCCTGTGAAATGGGTTTCCTGGAGGTAGACGTGATTGCTCGACGATTGGTCCTTCTCACCACGCTGCTGCTCGCGCTGCCCGCCGCCGCTCAGGCGCAGCAGGCGCGCACCTACTCCGTGAAGAAGGATGGCAGCTCGCTCACCTACAAGCTGAAGCACAAGCTGCACGAGGTGGTGGGCAAGGCGTCTCCCAGCGACGGCAAGGCCCGCCTGCTGGCGGACGGCACGCTGCAGGTGGCCGTGCGCGCCAACGTGAAGGACTTCGACTCGGGCAACTCCAACCGCGACGCGCACATGCAGGAGGTGACGGAGTCGGCGAAGTTCCCGCTCATCGACTTCAAGGGCGTGGCCTCCGGCGTGAAGGTGCCGGCGAGCTTCCCCGCCAAGGTGCCCGTCACCCTCAAGGGCCAGCTCACCTTCCACGGCGTGAAGCAGAACATCGAGGTGCCCATGACGGTGGTGTTCAACACCGACAAGCAGGCCGTCGCCGAGGGCACCTTCGACATCAGCCTGGAGGCCTACAAGATCGATCGCCCCTCGCTGCTGATGGTGAAGGTGGACGACAAGCTGGTGCTGGAGTCGAAGCTGGTGTTCGAGGTGGAGGGTCAGTGAGCACGTCGCGACGAGGTTTCCTGAAGGGCATCCTGGGCACGAGCGCCGCGGCGGGCGCCGCCACCGCGCTGCCGGCGTGCGCGCCGGACATCAACCCCGCGCCGGTGACGGACGTGACGGCCAGCGCGGCCGGCACGGTGGACCTGCTGGTGACGCGCTACCCGGACCTGGAGCCCGTGGGCGGCGCGCTGACCGTGCGCGTGCCCGGCGAGGCCACGCCCCTGCTGGTGCTGCACAACAAGGGCGACGGGGCGCCGGACGACTTCTCCGTGGTGTCCTCCATCTGCACGCACGTGGGCTGCCCGCTGGGCTTCGATGGCAAGGACGTGGTGTGCCCGTGCCACCTGTCGCGCTTCAGCTCCACCAGCGGCGCGGTGCTGACGAAGCCGGCCACCACGCCCCTGCGGACGTTCACCGCCGAGTACAACCCTGGCACCAAGGTGCTGCGCATCGACCTGCGCGCGGGCCAGGCCGACTTCCCGGCGGCGGTGAACGGCCAGGTGGTGTTCCCCTTCGTCGAGTTCCCCGAGCTGCGCAACAACGGCGCCCGGGTGACGGGGACGCCCTCGGGGTACGGCAGGCCCATCTTCGTCTTCCGGAATGGGGACGGGACGCTCTCGGCGGTGGATGGCGTCTGCACGCACCAGGGTTGCTACGTGGAGTTCAACGAGCCCGAGACGCGCCTCGTCTGCCCCTGCCACCTGGCCGCCTTCAGCAGGCAGGGCGCGGTGGAGCGGCAGCCGAACACCGGCGACGGGCCGATTCCCTCCCTCAAGACGTTCACCGTCACGGAGACGGCCGACGCCGTCGTCGTCACCGGCGTCGCCTGAGCCTCGCGCGGGACGGGGTGGGGCCGGTGCCCCGCCCCGCCTCGCGGTGCCGTACTGCTAGCCCAGCCGGCTCCAGAAGGAGCGCTTGGACGAGACGCGGTCCAGCGCCTCCTGCAGCTCCTCGTCGTAGTCGGCGCGGTTGGCGATGTCGCCCATGGAGATGATGCCGACGATGCGGTCGTCGCGCTCCACCACGGGAATGCGGCGGATCTGCTTGCGGCCCATGAGCGCGATGACGTCGTGGATGTTGTCGTCCGGCGTCACCGCCTCCACGTCATCCGTCATCACGTCCGAGACGCGGAGCTGGTCGGGCGTCTTGCCGCCCGTGAAGCCGCGGATGACGAGGTCGCGGTCGGTGACGATGCCCACCAGGCTGCCCCGCTCGTTCACCACGGGCACCACGCCGCAGTCCTCGTCCTTCATGATTTGCGCCACGTCGCGCACGGGGCTGTCGAGCCGCGCGGTGCGCACGTTGCGCGTCATCACCTCGCGCGCGGTGAGCGGCTCGCGCTGCCAGCGGCGGCGGCCGGTCCGCGTGCCCGTGCCGGTGCGGCCGCGGGTGCCGGCCGTATAGTACTGGCCGCGGTCCTCGCCGCGAATGCGGTCGCCCACGCGCTGGCGCTCCTCGGCCTGGCGGTCGTCACCGCGCTGGCGCTGCTCGGAGTAGCGGTCGTCTCCCCGCTGGAAGCCCTCGTGGAGGCGCGAGCGCTCGTCACGGTACGGCTCGGTGCGAGGGCCGCGCATCGGCTCCTCGCCGCCGTAGCCGTAGCGGTCCCACGGGCGGTAGTCGGCGCGCTGCGGGGGCAGCTCGTTCTCGTACGTGCCCGCGTCGTGGCGGGGGCCCCGGCCCGTGGCGTAGTGGGTGTCCCGGTCGTCGCGGCCGTAGGGCCCTCGGGCGTACTCGGCGCCCTCCCAGCCGGCGTCGCGGTCGTCCATGTTCATCATGCCCGTGCGCCGGGTGCCGAAGTCACCTTCCGTCCCCCGGTCGTCCACGTGGGTGCGCGGCTGGGCCATGCGCAGCGAGGCGGCGCGGTGGTAGCGCCCCTGGCGGGTGGTGGGCTCCTCGTCGCGCGCCGGGTTCCAGCCGGTGAGGTCGGACTCGCCCCGCTCGCGCGAGCCGGGCGGAGCCACGTCGGCGCTCCGGTGCATTCCAGGGTCCATCGGGGGATTCCGCTGGGCGGTGCGGGTATCGTCCTTGCCGTTGTCCAGGCTTCTGGCCATTCCTGTTCCTCCGGGCGACTTCGGGGTTCGGGCCAGAAGGGTGGGGATGACCCGGGGCGTCTCCAAGCTTCCCAGCCCTGGCTCCCCGGAGGACTGTCCTTTCCAGGGCGGGCAGGCAGGCGGGGCGCTCGTGAACGGACACCGGGGTTGCCGCGTGGCGGACAGTGACGCGGGCACGAAAAGACGAAGCGCGTGCCTCCCGGGATGGGAAGCACGCGCTTTCGGTCGCGCTCTCGCGCGGAGGCTCCACGGACCCCGTGACGTGCGGGAGGGGGCCGGACATCCCCCGATGTCCGAGTCAGCGCTCTCCCCCGAAAGCGCTGGCTCCCTCACGCCCGTCCCCGGGGCAGCGCTTCACTCGACCGAGCAGCAGCCGTCGTCCGCCTCCTCGCAGCAGGCGAGGGTGGTGTTCGGCGGCATGGGCTTCTCCGGGTTCTCACAGGTGTTGTTCGTCCCCTGGCCGCCCTGAATGCGGGCCATGTCCTTCACGAACAGCTCCTTGATGGTCTTCACCTTGTGGGTCTTCATGGTGCGCTTCCCCCTCATGGGTGGATGCCGGTCGCGAAGGCGCCTGGCGGCTGCTTGAAACAGATTCGTTTCGAGCCGATTTTCCTGGTCGTTCTTCCGCCGCGAGCATGAGCGGGTGCTACCGCGCGTCTGTCTTCATGAAACATCGTGAAGCACGGATGACTCACCCTGGCGCGAGCGCGTCCCCGAGTCGCACGAGACCTCCGAACTCCTCCAGCTCGGCGCCCGCGTCCGGGGCGGCGACGGCGACCGCGCCCGTGGGGAGCTGCTCGGCGAGCCGCACGAGCAGGGTGCGATGCGACTCCGCGCGAGCCCGCTCGGTGGCGGCCAGGCGCGAGAGGGCCGCCACGCCGTGCTCGGCGTGCGGGTCATCGCTCACGTGCTCCAGCAGGGCCTCCGGGTGGGCGAGCGCGTCCTCTCGCGCCCAGCTGCGGTTGAGCACGTAGCCGGCGAAGGGGAGGCCGCGCTCCACGAGGGTGTCGCGGAAGAAGGCGGCCTCGCGCAGGGCGGCGGACTCGGGGGACGTCACGAGCAGGAAGGCCGCGTCCGGCGAGGCCAGTCGTGCGCGCAGGCGCTCGGTGTGCAGGCGGATGCCGCCGAACAGGCCGCTGAAGGCTCCGACGAAGGTGCGCATCTCGCGCGCGTGGCCCGCGCCGAACACGCCATCCAGCACGCGGCCCACGAGCGCCTGCGCGCCTTGCCACAGCCGGCCTCCGCGCGACGAGGACTCCGGGCCGAAGAGGGACACGACGCGCTCGTCGAGGAAGCGGGACAGCCGGCCGGGCGCGTCGAGGAAGTCCAGCGCGTGCCGGCTGGGCGGTGTGTCGAGGACGATGAGCTCGTAGCGCTCGTCCGCGAGGAATCCGTCCAGGGCCTCGGTGGCGGCGTACTCCTGCACGCCCGCGACGAGGTCGGAGAGGAAGCGGTACACGCGGTGCTCGACGATGGCGCGCGCCGCCTCGGGCGAGGGCGCGAGCCGGTGAATCATGCGGTCGAAGACGAGGCGCGGGTCCAGCATCCACACGTCCAGGCGCCCCGTGCCGCGAGGGCCGTCGGCGAAGAGGCGCTCGGGGGGGACGGTGGTGGGCTCGGGGCCGCTCTCGGGCAGGCCCATGGCCTCGGCGAGCCGGCGCGCGGGGTCGATGGTGAGCACGAGCACGCGGCGGCCCGCGCGGGCGGCGGCGACACCCAGCGCGGCGGCCGTGGTCGTCTTGCCCACGCCACCCGCGCCGCAGAGGACGAGCACGCGCTTGTCGCGGAGCAGTTGATGGAGGCTGCGGGCACTCACGGCGCGGCCTCCCGCGTGGGCTCCGCGAGCTCGCGCGGTGTGAAGACCTCGGCGAGGCGCTCCACCAGCTCCGGCCCGGTGACGGGCAGCTCCGGCAGCGTGAGCAGCGGGACCTGGAGGCCCGCGGCCAGTCGCGCCCGGGCCGCCCGTGCGCGCTCCAGGCGGGCGAGGGCGCGAGCCCCCTGATGCGGCCCATGCGTGGCGAGCAGCCGCTGGACCGCGGCGTGGGACTCGGGGGTGAAGGGGTCCTCGGGCATGCGGTTGAGGACGGCGGCGGTCAGGGGCAGCTCCAGCCGCTCCAGCTCCGAGGCCAGCGCGAGCGCCTCGCTGACGGGCAGCGGCTCCGGGAGGCTGGTGAGCAGCACGGCGGAGCGGGCCGGGTCCTGGAGGAAGTCGAGCCCCTCCTGCACGGACCGGCCAATGGGGCCGCCCGGCATCAGTGCCAGCACCGTGCGAGGCAGCGCGGCGATGGCCAGCGCATGGCCGGTGGCCGGCAGGTCGATGATGGACAGCGGGTACTCGAAGCGCCCATCCGGCCGGGTGCGCCGCAGCAGCGCGAGCATCTGGTACAGCAGCCCCATCTCCCTCAGCGCGGGGCCCGCCTCCAGGAAGCGGCGCAGGGCGCGCGAGCGCAGCGCCGCCTCGGCCAGCCAGCGCAGGGGCAGGGTGTCCTGGAGGAAGCGCCGGTGCCCTTCCGACGCGGCCAGCCGCACGAAGCTCAGGCCGGGGCGGACCCGCGTCACCTTCGGGCCCACGTCACGCGCGCCCACCAGCGCGCCCAGGGCGGACGGGCCGCCCTCGTCCGGCGCCATCTCCACCAGCAGCACGGACCGCCCGGAGCGCGCCGCCGCGACGGCGAGCGCCGCCGACAGCGTCGTCTTCCCCACGCCCCCCTTGCCCGACACGAGCAGGGCGCGCCTGTCCCACAGGGCTTCGAGCACCGGTCACCGTCCTGTCGCCGCGCCAGGAGGGCGCCGCCCTCTCACAGTGAGGAAGGGGGCACGCGGAGACAACCGCCGCCCCCGCGCGCCGTCCGCTGCCACGCAGGCACGCGGATGCCTGGACGGCTGGCGCCCCCCAGGAGAGTCAGCGCGGGGCAGCGCGCCTCCAGCGGGTCAAGGTGAGGGAAATTTTCGAGCGAGGCGCGAAGACCGATTTTCGATGGCCTTTGTAGCCAGGAAATCAAATGCAACCGTATTGATTGATGGATTGAAGGTCCGGGTGACCGGCGCGGGTTCCTCGCGCTGGGAGCCAGAGGGGGACAGTCAGCGCTCGCTGACGTGATGATGGACAACTCGCACGACACCGGCCTCGTGGCAGCCCGTGGCGCTCTCTGAGCGCCCACGATGCCGCTGGTTCTCTCCCGACAACTTCGATTCGAGCTCCGTCGGCACATGGGGTGCCGACATACCGGAGGTGTCACTTGAACGTGGGTCTGAAGGCTGTTGCTGTGATGGGAGTCGTGGGTCTGGGCTTCACCACCACCACCGTGCGCGCGGAGTCCACCGTGTCGCGCGAGGCGTTCGTCGTCTCGGAGCTGATGCGGGATGACCAGTGGACGTGGACGGACTTCGGCGGCCAGGTGGTGGGCTGGGCGGCGGGTGGCGC
>NZ_JABBJJ010000120.1 GCF_012933655.1 Pyxidicoccus fallax
CGGCGTCGAGCAGCGCCGGGTGCACTCCGAAGCCCTCGGCGCGTGCACTCTCCGGCAGCGCGACCTCGGCCAGCGCCTCGCCGTCACCTCGCCACAGCGAGCGCAGGCCCTGGAAGGCCGGGCCATACGACAGCCCCAGCTCAGCGAAGCGCGTGTACGCCGCTTCGATCTCCACCATCTCGGCGCACTTCCCCCGTGCACCAGAGAGATCCAGCGACGTCGCTGCCACGACCTCCTTCGAGGTCACCGTGGCAGAGGCGTGCTGCGTCCAACCCGTTCCAACCGCGCCTCCAGCCGGCCGGCTGTACACCGCGGCGCTCAGCACTCCATCCGCCTCGGTGAGCACCACCTGGACGCGTCGCGCGCCCTTTTCCGGCAACACCAGCGGCGCCTGCAACGCGAGGCCCGTGATGTGAATCGCGTCCGTCGCTCCATACGAGGCCGCGGCTCGCACCCACTCCGCGATGGCCGCGCCCGGCACCACCACCTGCCCGGCGACCCGGAACTCTCCGAGCCAATCGTGGGTCTCCAACCCCACCACCGACTCGAACACCGCCCGCGTCCCGGCGACCGGCAGCCTCACGCCCAGCAGCGGGTGGCCCGTCGATTCTCCGGACTGCGCCACCGTGCTGTCGGACGTCGGGATCCAGTACCGCTCACGCTGCCACGCATACGTCGGCAGCAGCACCCGACGGCCGCCCGACGGGTACACACCCGCCCACGCGACCTTCCCGCCCACGGACCAGAGGCTTCCGAGCGCTTCGAGCACGCTCTCCGCCTCCGCTCGCGCGGTGCGCAGCGAGGCCACCAGCGTCGGCTTCGCCTCCGGCAGACACGCGGGAAGCATGCCCAGCAGCGTCGCCTTCGGGCCCATTTCCACGTAGACGCCCGCGCCCGCCTCGTGCAGCGCGCGTATGCCGTCGCTGAAGCGCACCGCCTCGCGCACGTGGCGCACCCAGTACGCCGCCGTCGCCAGCTCGGCTCCGGCCACCCGGCCCGTCACGTTCGACACGACCGGGCGCTGCGGCTCGCTGTACCTCACCGTCGCCGCGATGCGGCCGAACTCCTCCAGCATCGGGTCCATCAACGGCGAGTGGAACGCGTGCGACACCGTCAACGCCTTCGTGCGCACCCCGCGCCCGGAGAACTCCGCCGCGATGGCCTTCACCGCCTCCGCTTCTCCCGCGATGACCACCTGCGTCGGCCCATTCACCGCCGCGATGGACACCGTCGCTGCGTGCGGATTCACCGCCGCCAGCACCTCCTCCTCGGCCGCGGCGATGGACACCATGGCCCCGCCGGACGGCAGCGCCTGCATCAGCCGCCCACGCGCGGCCACCAGCCGCACCGCGTCCTCCAGCGAGAAGACTCCCGCCACGTGCGCCGCCACCAGCTCGCCGATGCTGTGGCCCGCCACCAACTCCGGCTCCACGCCCCAGCTGCGCCACAGCGCCCACAGCGCGTACTCCACCGTGAACAGCGCCGGCTGCGTGTAGCCCGTCTGGTCCAGCAGCCCCGCGTCCGCGCTGCCCGGCTCGGCCCACATCACCTCGCGCAGCGGCCGCTCCAGCTTCAGCTCCCCGTCGAACAGCGCCACGCACCGGTCGAACGCCTCACGGAACGCCGGCCACGCGGCGTGCAGGCCCCGGCCCATGCCGGCCACCTGCGCCCCCTGCCCCGTGAACAGGAACGCCACCTTCCCGCGCACCGAGGAGGTCGCACCGCGCACCACGCCGGTGGGCGTCTGGCCCTGCGCCGCGGCCTCCAGCGCGTCACGCAGCGCCTCGCGCGAGCTGGCCACCACGGCGAGCCGCTGCTCCATCACGGCGCGCGTCGTCGCGAGGCTGAAGGCCACATCGCTCAGGCCCTGCTCCGGATTCGCCTCCACGTGCTTCGCCAGCTGCGCCGCCTGGGCATTCAGCGCCACCTCGCTCTTGGCGGAGAGCACGAGCAATTCCGCCACGCGTGCGGGCTCCGTGGGAGCAACCTCGACCTCGGGAGCCTCCTCCAGGACGACGTGCGCATTGGTGCCGCTGATGCCGAACGAGCTGACACCCGCGCGCCGAGGCGTGCCTTTGCGCGGCCACTCCACCGGCTCGGCCGCCACTTTCACCGGCAGCTCCGCCCACGGAATGTGCGGGCTCGGCGCGTCGAAGTGCAGGCTCTTCGGGATGCGCCCGTGCCGCAGCGACAGCACCACCTTCATGATGCCGGCCACGCCCGCCGCCGCTTGCGTGTGCCCCATGTTCGACTTCACCGAGCCGATGACCACGGGGTGCTCGGCGGGACGTCCCGGCGCCAGCGCCGCGCCCAGGGCCTGCACTTCAATCGGGTCGCCCAGCGTCGTACCCGTACCGTGGCACTCGACGTAGTCCAAGTCGGCCGGAGTCAGTCCCGCCTGCTCCAGCGCGCGGCGGATGACGGCCTGCTGCGACGGGCCATTCGGTGCTGTCAGGCCGTTGCTGCGACCGTCCTGGTTCACCGCCGAGCCGCGAATCACCGCGAGGACGGAGTCGCCGTCGCGCTGCGCATCGCTCAGCCGCTTCAGCACGAGCATGCCGCAGCCTTCGCTCCAGCCCACGCCATCGGCGCCCGCCGCGAAACTCTTGCAACGCCCGTCGGAAGCCAGGCCACGCAGCCGGCTGAACTCGACGAAGGACGCGGGCGTCAGCATCACCGCCACGCCACCGGCCAGCGCCGTGGAGCACTCGCCGTTGCGCAGCGCCTGACAGGCCAGGTGCACCGTCACCAGCGACGACGAGCACGCCGTGTCCACCGTCAGGCTCGGGCCCTTCAACCCGAGCACGTACGAGATGCGTCCCGACGCCACGCTCGCCGCGGCACCACTTCCCACGTAGCCGTCGAGCGCCGCCAGGCCGCCACTGAGCGTGGCGTACTCCTGATACATGTGGCCGACGAACACGCCGGTGTCGCTGCCCATCAGCTTCTCGGGCGACAGGCCCGCGCGCTCCAGCGCTTCCCAGCTCGTCTCCAGCAGCAGGCGCTGCTGCGGGTCCATCGCCGCCGCCTCGCGGGGCGAGATGCCGAAGAACGCGGGGTCGAACTGGTCGATGTCCGAAAGGAAGCCACCCGAGCGCGTCGTCATCTTCCCCGGTGCGTCCGGGTTCGGGTCGTACAGCGCGTCCACGTCCCAGCGCGTGCGCGGCACCTCGGTGATGGCGTCGAGGCCCTCATCCAGCAGCCGCCAGTACGACTCCGGATTGCTGATCCCCCCCGGGAAGCGGCAGCCCATGCCGACGATGGCGATGGGCTCATCGGAGACCTCCCGCGACGCAGCCTTGGACAGCCGGGTCTCGGGCTCGTTCACGACGAGAACGTCATCGAGCAGCCACTGGGTGAGCGCGTCGACGGTCGGATAGTCGAACGCCAGCGTCGCCGGCAGCGAAGCACCGACCCGGCGGCCGAGCGCGTTGCGCAGCTCCACCGCCATGAGCGAGTCGAGCCCCAACTCCTGCATTGGCCGGTCCGCCTGCACCGCGCTCGCGGAGCCGAGTGCCAGGACCTGCGCCACCTCGGCCTGAACCGCGGCCCGCACTTCCTCGGCACGGCGCTCCATCGACAGGGTCGCCAGCCGAGCCGCCCACGCGCCCCGAGTGTTGGTCGACGGCGCGCGCACCAGCGCCCGCCAGACCGGAGGCACCGCCGAGCCCAGCGCGCGGCCAATCGCCGGCAGGTCCAGCAGCGCCACGCCCAGCTGCGCTTCCGTGCGCGCCAGCGCCTGGCCCAGCAGCGCCACGCCCTCTTCCGCCGTCAGCGACTGGATGCCCTTGCGCGCGATGCGCGCCTGCGGCCCCGCCGCCATACCCTCCCCGGCCCACGCACCCCACGCCAGGCTCTGCGCCGGCAGCCCACGCGCACGCCGGTGCGCCGCCAGCGCATCCAGGAAGGTATTGGCCGCCGCGTAGTTGCTCTGCCCCGCCGCGCCCAGCAGGCCCGACACCGACGAGAAGAGCACGAAGTACTCCAGCTGCGCCTGCGCCGTCAGCTCGTGCAGGTTCCACGCCCCGTCCACCTTCGGCGTCAGCACCCGCGCGAAGCGCTCCGCGTTCTGCTCCGCCACTACGCCGTCATCCAGCACGCCCGCCGCGTGGATGACGCCGCGCAGCGGCAGCTCCGCCGGAAGGGCCTGCAGCACCGCCGCGAGGCCCTGCCTGTCCGCCACGTCCACCGCGGCCACCGTCACGCGGGCACCGAGCTTCTCCAGCTCCGCCACCGCCTCGGCCGCGCCCGGCGTCTCCAGGCCGCGACGCCCGGTGAGCACCAGGTGCCCCACGCCCTGGGCCGCCAGCCACTTCGCCACGTGCAGGCCCAGCGCACCCAGGCCGCCCGTTACCAGCACCGTGCCCGTCTGGGGCTGTGCCGCCACGGTGACGCTCGCCCCCGCGCGCACCAGCCGCGCCACATGGCGGCGGCCTCCGCGCCAGGCCACCTGGCTCTCCTCGCTGCCCGCACTCAGCTCGCGCACCAGCGACTCGACGGCCTCGGCGCCCGGCGTCACGTCCACCAGCGTGCAGCCCAGCTCCGGGTGCTCCTGCGCCACCGTGCGGCCCAGGCCCCACGCCGTCGCCGTCGCCACGTCCACCGCTTCGCCCGACTCCACCGCCACCGCGCCCGGCGTCACCCACCACAGCCGCGCCGGCTTGCCGCCCCGCAGCGCCTGCACCACCGACAGGCCTTCCGTCGCCACGCGCTTGGCGGCCACCGGTGCCGCTTCACCCGCACGGCCCTCCCACAGGCACACCACTCCCGCGACGGCCGACTCCGCCGCCAGCGCCGCCGCCACGCCCTCGGGCTGCACCACGACGCCACGGCCCAGCCGCGCCACCAGCTCCTCGGCCCGGCTCGACTCCGGCGACGCCACCACCACCCAGCTGCCCTCGGCACGGGCCGTCTCCACCAGCGGCGTCTCGCGCCACTCCAGCCGGTAGAAGGCCTCGCTCGGCGCCTCCTGGTTGGCTCGCCTCAGCGCCTCCCTATCCGCCTGACGGAAGCGCAGCTCCTTCACCTCGGCCAGCACCGCACCGGAGGCATCCGCCAGCGTCACGTCCGCCACCACGCCCGCGCCCGGGTGCATCCGCACGTGCACCCAGGCCGCTTCCAGGCCCGGCTGGTGGACGCTGAAGCGGCCCATCTCGAACGGCAGGTACAGCTCCTCCGAGGCGGGCGTGGCGGCCACCACCGCCTGCAGCGCGGCGTCGAGCAGCGCCGGGTGCACTCCGAAGCCCTCGGCGCGTGCACTCTCCGGCAGCGCGACCTCGGCCAGCGCCTCGCCGTCACCTCGCCACAGCGAGCGCAGGCCCTGGAAGGCCGGGCCATATGACAGCCCGTGCTCGGAGAAGCCCGCGTACGTCGTCTCGACCTCCACCGCTTCGGCACACCGGGTCCGCACTCCGGCGAGGTCCAGCGGCAATGCCGCGACCTCTGAGGTCAGCGTCGCTGAAGCGTGCTGGGTCCAGCCTGCTTCCGCTCCAGCTTCGGCGGCCCGGCTGTACACCGCCGCGCTCACCAGCCCATCGACTTCGGTCAGCACCACCTGGACGCGTCGCGCGCCCTTCTCCGCGAGCATCAACGGCGCCTGGAGCACGAGACCGGCCACGACAGGCGAGTCCGTTCCTACATGCGAGGCCGCGGCTCGCACCCACTCCGCGATGGCCGCTCCCGGCACCACCGTCTGCCCCGCGACCCGGTGGTCTCCCAGCCACCCCTGCGTGTCCAGTCCCACCACCGACTCGAACACCGCCCGCGTCCCGGCGACCGGCAGCCTCACTCCCAGCAGTGGATGGCCCGTCGGTTCTCCAGACTGCGCCACCGCGGCTTCGGACGCCGCCAGCCAGTACCGCTCGCGCTGCCACGAATACGTCGGCAGCCGCACCCGCTGACCGCCCGTCGGGAACACGCCCGCCCAGCGCGGCGCGCCTCCGGTGGCCCAGAATCCAGCGAGCCCCTCGAGGATGCTCGCCGCCTCGTCGCGCCCGCTGCGCAGCGACGCCACCACCTCCGGCTTCGCCTCCGGCAGGCACGCGGGCACCATTCCCAGCAGCGTCGCCTTCGGGCCCACTTCCACGAAGACGCCCGCGCCCGCCTCGTTCAGCGCCTTCACCCCATCCGCGAAGCGCACCGCCTCGCGTACGTGGCGCACCCAGTACGCCGCCGTCCCCACCTCCCCGCCCGCCAGCTTCCCGCTGACGTTGCTCACCAAGGGCAGCGTCGCCGCCTGGTACTTCACCTTCTCCGCCACCTGCTGGAAGCCCGCCAACATCGGGGCCATGAGTGGCGAGTGGAACGCGTGCGACACCGTCAGCGCCTTCGTGCGCACCCCGCGCCCGGAGAACTCCGCCGCGATGGCCTTCACCGCCTCCGCTTCTCCCGCGATGACCACCTGCTTCGGCCCGTTCACCGCCGCGATGGACACCGTCGCTGCGTGCGGCTTCACCGCCGCCGCGACTTCCTCCTCGGCCGCGGCGATGGACACCATCGCTCCGCCCGAGGGCAGCGCCTGCATCAGCCGCCCACGCGCGGCCACCAGCCGCACCGCGTCCTCCAGCGAGAAGACTCCCGCCACGTGCGCCGCCACCAGCTCGCCGATGCTGTGGCCCGCCACCAATTCCGGCTCCACACCCCAGCTGCGCCACAGCGCCCACAGCGCGTACTCCACCGTGAACAGCGCCGGCTGCGTGTAGCCCGTCTGGTCCAGCAGCCCCGCGTCCGCGCTGCCCGGCTCGGCCCACATCACCTCGCGTAGCGGCCGCTCCAGCTTCAGCTCCCGGTCGAACAGCGCCACGCACCGGTCGAACGCCTCGCGGAACGCAGGCCAGGCCGCGTGCAGGCCCCGGCCCATGCCGGCCACCTGCGCCCCCTGCCCCGTGAACAGGAACGCCACCTTGCCGCGCGACACGGAGGTCGCGCCGCGCACCACGCCCGTGGGCATCTGCCCCTGCGCCGCGGCCTCCAGCGCGTCACGCAGCGCCGCGCGCGAGCTGGCCACCACGGCCAGCCGCTGCTCCATCGCGGCGCGCGTCGTCGCGAGGCTGAAGGCCACATCGCCCAGCCCCAGCGACGGGTGTGCCATCACGTGGTCCCGCAGCTTCGCCGCCTGGGCCACCAGTGCCGCCTCGCTCTTGGCGGACAGCACGAACAGCTCCGCCGCGCGCGCGGGCGTCGCGGAGACCCCCTCGACCGCGGGAGCCTCCTCCAGCACCACGTGCGCGTTGGTGCCACTGATGCCGAACGAACTGACACCCGCGCGTCGCGGGGTGCTCTTGCGCGGCCACGGCAGGGCCTCGGTCGCGAGCGCGAGCGAGGAGCCCTCCAGCCGCAGGCGCGGGTTGAGCGTCCGGAAGTGCAGGTTCTTCGGAATGCGCTCATTGCGCAGCGCCAGCACGGCCTTGACCAGGCCCGCCACGCCCGCCGAGGACTCCAGGTGGCCGACGTTCGTCTTCACGGCCCCGAGCACACAGCGCTCGCCGTTCGGCCGCTGGGCTCCGAGCACCGTGCGCAGCGCATCCACTTCAATCGGGTCGCCCAGCGAGGTGCCCGTGCCGTGGGTCTCGATGAAGCCGACGTCCCCTGGCTCGAGGCGAGCGTCTCGCAGCGCATCGCGCAGCAGCGACACCTGCGCGAGCACGTTGGGCGCCGTCAGGCCCGTGGACTTGCCGTCCTGGTTGACGGCCGAGCCCCGAATCAGGCCCCAGATGCGGTCGCCATCGCGACGCGCATCGGCGAGGCGCTTGAGCACCACGAGCCCGCAGCCCTCGCCTCGCGTGAAGCCATTGGCCAGCGCATCGAAGGTCTTGCAGCGGCCATCCGGCGACAGCGCCTGCGTGCGGCCCAGGTCCGCCATCGTCTCGGGCGACAGCAGGAGGTTCACACCGCCGGCCAGCGCCAGGTCGCTCTCTCCCACCCGCAGGCTGTGGCAGGCGAGGTGGATGGCGACCAGCGACGACGAGCACGCCGTGTCCACCGTCAGGCAGGGCCCCTGCAGCCCCAGCGTGTACGAAAGACGTCCCGACGCGACACTGAGCAGGTTCCCCGTCGTGCCGTACGCGTCCCGCTCGTTGCGTGGCTGCTGCCGGACGAAGGTGGAGTAGTCCTTCGTGCCCGCGCCCACGAAGACACCCGTGCGGCTGCCTTCGAGCGCCGGCACCACGACACCCGCGTCCTCGAGCGCCTCCCAGGCGACCTCCAGCAGCAGGCGCTGCTGCGGATCGAGCGTCAGCGCCTCGCGCGGCGAGATGCCGAAGAACGCGGCGTCGAAGCCATCCACGGGGCCCGTGAGCAGGCCCGCCCAGCGGGGCACGTCCTCGCTCGGGCGCACGCCCAGGTGTGTCCAGCGCTCATCGAGCGACTGGACGGCGTCACGGCCCTCCTCCAGCAGCTTCCAGAAGGCGTCGGGGGTCTCCGCGCCGCCGGGGAAGCGGCAGCCGATACCCACGATGGCGATGGGCTCGCTTCGCGCCTGCTCCGCTTGCTCCAGCGGTTCCAGTCGCTCCTTGAGGCGGCGAATGACGAGGGCTGCTTGTTTCAGCGCTTCCGGCGGCGTAACGGGGGTGCTCATGTCAGCGTCTTGGCTTCTTCCGCGATCAGCATCATCAGCTCGTCCTGCGACATGGCCTCGATGGCGGCCGTGAGGTCCTCCTTCGGAGGCGGCGGCGCCTCCGCGGGGGCGGTCTCAGTCGCTTCACCGGCGAGATGCCGGCTCAGGGCGAGCACGGTGGGATAGGTCCACAGCAGGGTCGCCGGCACCTTGATGCCGAGCGCGCCCTCGATTCGGTTGCGCAGCTCCAATCCCATGAGCGAGTCCATGCCCAGGGACGTGAGCGGCGCTTGGGTGTCGAACTTGTTCTCGGCGATGCGCAGCACGCGAGCGGCCTCGCCGCGCAGGAACTCGAGGAGCACCGTCGCGCGTGCCTCGGGCGCCGCCGCCGCGAGCTTCTCGGCGAGCGCGCCGTCACCCGCGACCGCGCGGCGCTCGTGCGGCTGCTCCGCCCGGAGGCGGGACAGCAGCGGCGAGGACGCGGCCGCCGGATAGAACTCCACCCACTGGCGCACGTCGAACGGCAGCACGGCCGACTGCGCGGAGCCGCCCTGGAGCAGCCGCTCCAGCGTCACGAGCCCCTCGTCCGCCGTGAGGTTGCGGAGGCCACGGCTCGCGAGCCGCGCGCCGCGGTTCTCCTGAGCGGCGGCCAGGCCCACGCCGGAGAAGGCGCCCCAGTCGATGCTCAGCCCCGGCAGCCCCTCGCGCCGCCGATGATGCGCGAGCGCGTCCAGGAAGGTGTTGGCGGCGGCGTAGTTGCCCTGACCCGGCGAGCCCAGGATGCCGGCGCCCGACGCGTAGAGCACGAAGAAGTCGAGCGGCATCCCGCGCGTCAGCGTGTGCAGGTGCAGCGCGCCCTGGACCTTGGGCGCCATCACCTTGCGCAGGCGCGCCGGCGTCTGCTGCAGGAGCAGACCATCGTCCAGGAGTCCGGCCGCGTGGATGACGCCGCGCAGCGGCATCCCCGAGGAGCGGACGCCATCCAGCACCCGCTCGACGTGCGCCCGCTCGGCCACGTCCGCCTTCGCCACCGTGACGCGCGTCCCCCGCGCCTCCAGTGCCGCCACGGCGGCCTGCTGCTCCGCGTTCGCCGCGCCGGAGCGGCCCATGAGCACCACGTGCCCGGCGCCCTTCTCCGCCAGCCAGCCCGCGACGCTCAGGCCCAGGCCCCCCAGACCGCCGGTGATGAGGTAGCTGCCGTCGCCGCGGATGGCCGAGGCCCCCGACTCCGCGCGCACGCGAATCCGCGCCTCGGGGTCCTCGAGCGCCAGCACCAGCTTCCCGATGTGGTGCCCCTGCGCCATCTTCTGGAAGGCGTCGGCGGCGCGCGACACGGGGAAGCTCTCGACCGGCAGCCCACGGACCACGCCCTGGGCGAAGAGGCCGAGCAGCTCCTCCAGCAGCGCGCGCACCCAGGCCGGCCGCTCGACGCTCATGCCCCGCAGGTCCACCAGCGAGAACGAGAGGTTGCGCAGGAACGGGCGCAGCCCGAGCTGGTTGTTGGCGTAGTAGTCGCGCTTGCCCAGCTCCACGAAGCGGCCATGCGAGCGCAGCAGCGCGAAGCTCTTGGCGATGAGCTCGCCGGAGAGCGAGTTGAGCACCACGTCCACGCCCTCCCCGCCCGTCCACTCGAGCACGTCGGAGACGAAGCGGTCCGAGCGCGAGTCGCTCACGTACTTGACGCCCAGCGACTGCAGGTACGCGCGCTTCTCGGGCGTGCCCGCCGTGGCGTAGACCTCGGCGCCCACGTGCTGGGCCCACTGCACCGCCGCCAGGCCCACGCCGCCCGTGGCCGCGTGGATGAGCACGCGCTCACCCTTCTGCAGCCGGGCCACCTTGGACAGCGCATACCAGGCGGTGAGGTAGACGATGGGAATCGCCGCGCCCTGCGATGCCGACAGCGAGTCGGGACGCGGCACCACCAGCGCGGCCGGCGCCGTGACGTGCGACGCGAACGAGGCTCGCGCCAGGGCGATGACCGGCTGTCCCACGGACAGTCCACTCACGCCCTCGCCGACGGCGACGATGCGCCCGGCGCACTCACCGCCGAGCACCAGGGGACCGTCCGCGGCGCCGGGCATGTCGTCGGGCATCACGCCGAGCGCGAGCAACACGTCGAGGAAGTTGAGGCCCGCCGCCTCGACGGCGATCTCCACCTCACCGGGGCCCGGAGGCCTGCGCTCGGTGACCCGCAGCAGCAGGTCATCGAGCACGCCGGGCTTGTCGATCTCCAGCCGGAAGGAGCGCCCGTTGGCGGGCTCGAGCCGCTCGCTCGAACCGCTCTCCGGCGTCTTGCGCACGAGCCGCGCGACACGCCGTTCCCGACCGCGCAGGGCGACCTCGTCCTCGGCATCATCGGCCAGGAGTTCCGCGACGAGCCCCTGGAGTTCCTCGCCAGGGCGCGACGGATCCAGGTCGACCCGGGCGCAGCGCAGCTCGGGGTGCTCCATGGCGATGGCGCGGCCCAGGCCGAGCACGGGAGCCTGCGCCACGGCGACCTCGCCGCCGCCGGTGGGCTGCGCGCCACGCGTCAGGACCCACAGCCTGGGCGCATCGCGGTAGCCCATCTCCGTCACGGCCTGCACCGTCGCGAGCACGCTGTCGCAGCCGCGCGCCAGGGCGGCCTCGACCGCGCTCGCTTCGAGCGTGCCCTCGCCTTCGAGGCCACGCAGATGCACCACGGCTGTCGGAGCCTGTCCGCGGAAGGCACTGGTCAGCAGCGCCCTCACGCTGGCGGCGTTCGAGTCATTGAGCGGCAGGACCCCGGCCGGCACCTTGCCGGCGGCTCCGGCCACGGCCTGGATGACCGTGTGGCCCGAGGCTTCCAGCGCCGTGCGCAGGGCCGCGCCAACCCCGCCCCCGTCACCGAGCAGGAGGAAGCGCCCGGCGACGCTCTTCGCGGCGGGCACGTTCGCGGGCTCCCACGCGAGCTCCATGAACCAGCCGTCCTGCTCGTCGTGGCTCGCCTCGCTCGCCAGGCGCCGCACCACCAGCCCGGTGACCTCGGCGACCAGCGCGCCCGTGGCGTCGGCCACCCGGATGTCGGCGCTCCGCAGCAGCGGGCCTCCCTTGGAGGAGTCCTTCGCCTCGTCCGGCTGGATGCGCAGGTGACACCAGAGTTCGCCGTGGGGCCGCTGCAGCAACCGCAACGCGCCCACCTCGACCGGCACCCACGGCGCCTTGTCGGTGTCGTTGAGGGTGCCCACCATCACCTGGAAGCAGGCATCCAGCAGCGCCGGGTGGACCTGATAGGACTGCGCGCCGCCGGCGGCCTCGGGCAGCCGCACACGCCCGAGCGCCTCGCCCTCACCGCGCCAGAACTCGGCGACGCCCTGGAAGGCGGGGCCGAACTGGAGCCCCATCTCACCGAGCGCGGCATAGGCGGCACTGGCGGGCATGACGACGCCCGGCCGCGCGCGCAGGCCGGCCACGTCCACCGGTGCCGGAGCTTCCGCGCGCTCCACGCTGCGGAGGGAGCCACGCGCGTGCACGAGCCACGCATCACGACTCGCCGCGGGCTGCCGGCTGGCGACCTGGAAGCGCAGAAGTCCGGGGCGCTCCTCGGTCGTCACGACCTGCACCTCGACAGGGGCCTCGCCCGCGAAGACGAGCGCCTCGACGAACGACACGTCCGTCACCCGGAACGCACCGGCCCCGAGCGCCTCGGCTCCGGCGGCGAGCGCCATCTCCAGATAGCCCGCGCCGGGGAACACCACCGCGCCCTGCACCCGGTGGTCGCCGAGCCACGGCAGCCGCTTCGGGTCCAGCGTCGTCTCCCACAGGCGCATGCCCGCCTGCGTCGAGACCGTCAGGGCTTCGCCGAGCAGCGGATGGCCGCCCGTGTGAACGCGACCGCGCGGTCCCTTCACCTCGGAGGTCGGCGCGTCGATCCAGTGGCGCTCGCGCTGCCACGCGTAGGTCGGCAGCGAGACACGCTGCCCGCCCGCCGGGAACTGACGCTCCCACGCCACCGGGTAGCCTTGCGTCCACAGCGCGCCCAGCGTCTCCAGCAGCGCGCCACGCTCTTCCTGCCCGCGACGCAGCGAGCCCGCCGCCACGCCGTCCTTCCCGGACGCCCGGCGCATCTCCTCCACCGGCATCGTCAGGATGGGGTGCGGGCTCATCTCGATGAAGAGCCCGTGGCCGCCATCGAGCAGCTCCTGCACCGCGTCGCCGAAGCGCACCGGCTGGCGGAGGTTGTCCGCCCAGTAGTTCGCCAGCAGCTCCGGGCCTTCCACCAGCTCGCCCGTCACCGTCGAGCGCATCGCCACCGTCGCTCGCTTCGGCGCCAGCTGGCTCAGCGCCGCCAGCAGGTCCTCACGCAGCGGCTCCACCTGCGGGCTGTGGCTCGCCACGTCCACCTTCACCCGCCGGCAGAACACGCCCTTCCCCTCCAACGCCGCCAGCACCTCCGCCAGCGCCTTCGGGTCTCCCGCCAGGACGGTGGAGCGCGGGCTGTTGCTCACCGCCACGCTCAGCCGGTCCTCGTACCCCACCAGCGCCGCTTCCGCCTCGGCGCGCGACAGCTCCACCACCGCCATCTCGCCCTGGCCGCTGATGCGACGCAGCAGCACGCTGCGACGGCAGATGATGGCCGCCGCGTCTTCCAGCGACAGCGCGCCGGCCACGTAGGCCGCGGCCACCTCGCCCATGCTGTGGCCCACCACCGCGTCCGGCTCCACACCCCACGCGCGCCACAGCGCCGCCAGCGCCACTTCCACCGCGAAGAGCACCGGCTGCACCACGTCGATGCGGCCCAGCTGGGAGGTGCTCTCGTCCGCCGCCAGCTCCTTCAGCAGCGACCAGCCGGCCTCGGCCTGGATGGCCTTGTCACACGCCTCCAGTGCCTCACGGAAGGCGGGCTCCTCGGCCAGCAGCTTGCGGCCCATGCCCAGCCACTGCGAGCCCTGGCCCGGGAAGACGAACACCACCTTCCCCGCGCCAGTCGCGGTACGACCGCGCACGGCCCCCGCGGGCGTCTGTGCCTGTGCCGCCTGCTTCAGCGCCTCCAGCAGCCCCTCGCGCGAGCTGGCCACCACCGCGAGCCGCTGCTCCATCGAGGCGCGCGTCGTCGCGAGGCTGAAGGCCATATCGCCCAGGCCCTGCTCCGGGTGCGCTTCCAGGTGCGCGGCCAGCCGCGCGGCCTGCGCATCCAGCGCGGCGTCGCTCTTGGCGGAGAGCACGATGAGCTCGGAGGAGCGCTCCGGCGCGGCGGTCGGAGGTGCCTCCACCAGCGGAGCCTCCTCCAGCACCACGTGCGCGTTGGTCCCGCTCAGACCAAACGAGCTGACGCCCGCCAGACGCGGACGCGAACCTCGCGGCCAATCGGTTGCCTGGCGCGCCACCGCCACCGGCAGCGTGTCCCACGGGAGGTGCGGGTTGAGCGCGCTCAGCCCGGGCTGGGCGGGAATCCGCTCGTGCCCGAGCGCCAGCGCCACCTTGAGCACACCGGCCAGACCCGCCGCCGGCTCCAGGTGTCCGAGGTTGGCCTTGACGGCGCCCAGCATCACCGGCCGCTCGGCGGGACGTCCCTCGCCGTAGACGGACGCGAGCGCCTGCACCTCGATGGGGTCGCCCAGCGAGGTCCCCGTCCCATGGCACTCGATGAAGTCGACCTCGGCCGGAGCCGCTCCCGCCTGCGCCAGCGCCTGCCGGAGCACCGCCTGCTGCGCCGGACCACTGGGCACCGTGAGCCCGCTGCTCGGGCCGTCGTGGTTGACGGCCGTGCCGCGAATCACCGCCAGGATGCGGTCGCCGTCGCGCTGCGCCTGCGAGAGGCGCTTGAGCACCACCACCGCGCAGCCCTCGCCGCGCCCGTAACCATCGGCGTCGGCGGAGAACGTCTTGCAGCGCCCGTCGGGAGACAGCGCGCGCATGCGCGAGAGCGCCACGAAGTTCCGCGGCGAGACGAGCACGTTGACGCCGCCGACCAGGGCCCGGTCGCACTCGCCTTGCAGCAGGCTCCGGCAGCCGAGGTGGAGCGCCACCAGCGAGGACGAGCACGCCGTGTCCACCGCGAGACTCGGGCCATGGAGGCCCAGGAAGAACGACAGGCGTCCCGCCGTGAAGCTGAGGGCGTTGCCCGTGGCGCCGTACAGCGCGGACGCCTCGTCGGTGTCACCTTCCAGCCGCTCGCCGTACTCGTTGGGGCCAATGCCCACGAAGACGCCCGTGGCGCTCTCACGCAGCACCGTCGGGTCCTGGCCTGACTCCTCCAGCGCCTCCCAGCTCACCTCCAGCAGCAGCCGCTGCTGGGGGTCGAGGCTCGCCGCCTCGCGGGGCGAGATGCGGAAGAAGGCCGGGTCGAAGGTGTCCACCTGGCGCAGGAAGCCGCCCTTGTTGGGTCCTTCCGTCGGCGCCCAGCGGTCCGCCGGGACGTCGGTGACGGCGATCCGCTCGTCCATCAGCAGCCGCCAGTAGTCCTCCAGCCCGTCGACTCCCCCGGGGAGGCGGCAGGCCGCGCCGATGATGGCGATCGGCTCGTCCGCCACCGCCGAGTGCGCCGTCCGCGCCGAGGCCCGGTCCTCCAGGTCCAGCACGTCCGTGAGCAGGTGCGCCACCACCCGCTCCACCGTCGGGTGGTCGAACGCGAGCGTTACCGACAGCGGCGCGTCCAGCGCCTGCTGCAGGCGGTTGCGGATCTGCACCGCCATCAGCGAGTCGAGCCCCTGCTCGGCGAAGCCACGGCTCGCGTCCAGCGCGGCCGGAGCCGAGAAGCCGAGCACGTCGGCGACGATGCCGCTGACGAGCGTGTGAAGCGCGGGGCGGGCCTCCGCGACGGACATCCCTCGCCACTGGCGCGGGGTGGAGGCCTTCGGGGCCTCGGCGTCGCCGCGCAGCCGCTCCATGAGGCGATTGCGGCTCGTGTGCGAGGCCGTCCCTCCGAGCACCTTGCGGTCCAGCCACGCGACCACCTGCTGCGTGGCCCCCGTGCTCACCAGCCGCTCCAGGGCCGACAGCGCCGAAACCCGGTCCATGGCCAGCACGCCGACGGCTTCCTGCTCGCGCCGCTGCGCCTGCGTGCCCATGCCGCCCTCGGCCCACAGGCCCCAGCCGATGCTCAGCGCCGGCAGGCCCCGGCCCCGGCGCACCGTGGCGAGGGCATCGAGGAAGGAGTTGGCCGCGGCGTAGGCGCCCTGTCCGGCGGAGCCCGCGACCGCCGCGAGCGATGAGAACAGGACGAAGAGGTCCAGCGGCCGCTCACGCGTCAGCGTGTGCAGCAGCCACGCGCCATCCACCTTCGGGCGCAACACGCGGGCAAGCGGGTCCTCGTCCTGGTGGGCCAGGAGCTTGTCCTCGACGAGGCCCGCGGCGTGCACGACGCCCCGCAGGGGCGGCTCGGCTGCGTTCACCAGGGAGGCCATGGCCTCGGCATCGGCCACGTCCACCGCCGCCACCTTGACCCGGGCGCCCAGCGCCTCGAGCTTCGCGACGGCTTCGGCGGCTCCCGGCGTCTCCAGGCCGCGGCGACCGGTCAGCACCAGATGGCGCGCGCCGCGCTCCACCAGCCACTGCGCCACGTACAGGCCGAGCGGTCCCAGCCCGCCCGTCACCAGGTAGCTTCCCTGCTCCGACAGCGTGACCGGCGCCGACGAGGACTCCGGCGGCGCGCTCACGAGCCGCGCGACATGGCGGCGGCCCTGCCGGAAAGCCAGCTGGTCCTCACCGTCCGGCGAGAGCAGCTCGGTGACCAGCGCCTCGACCTCGCTCGCGCTGTACTGGGCATCCAGGTCGATGAGACCGCCCCAGGCGGCCGGGTGCTCGACCGCGATCACGCGGCCCATGCCCCACAGCGCGGACTGGCAGGCGGCCACGGTGGACTGCGCACCCACGGCGCAAGCGCCCCGGGTGACCACCCAGAGCCGCGGAGGACGGCGTCCCGCCCCGAGGACCCGCACCAGGTTCAGCAACGGAGCCACGGCGGCGCGCGTGGCGCCGCTCACCTCTTCCGCGGAGGCCTCGTAGGCGACCTCGGCATCGAGGCCGCCCAGGTAGAGCACGCCCTGCCAGTCGCCCTGGCCGGCGAGGGTCTCGGTGATGACGGAGACCTCGGCCGTGTGCATGAGCGTGCACGACTGCCCCCGCGCCGAGAGCGCCGCCGCGACCGCGCTGCCGAAGCCACGCGCGTCCGCCAGCACGAGCCAGCGGCCCGAACCCGCGACCCGCGCCTCGGCTCCGGCCCTGGGCGCCTCCGGCCAGTCCACGCGGTAGAACCAATCCGCCGAGCGGTCAGCGGAAGCCACCCGCTGGAGCACCGGGGCCGCTTCGAGCCAGTGCCGCTGCCGCTGCCAGGCGTAGGTCGGCAGCGACACGCGACGGCCACCCTCCGGGAAGAGGACCTTCCAGTCGACGGCGCCGCCAGCGGCCCACCAGCCACCCACCCCTTCGAGGATGCTCGCCGCCTCGTCACGCCCGCTGCGCAGCGACGCGACCAGCACGGGCTCGGTCTCCGGCACGCACGCGGGCACGAGGCCGAGCAGCGTCGCCTTCGGGCCCAGCTCGATGAAGGTGCCAGCGCCGGCCTTGTGCAGGGCCTTCACGCCATCCGCGAAGCGCACCGCCTCGCGCACGTGGCGCACCCAGTACGCCGCCGTCCCCACCTCTGCCCCCGCCAGCTTCCCGCTGACGTTGCTCACCAGCGGCAGCGTCGCCGGCTGGTACTTCACCTTCTCCGCCACCTGCTGGAAGCCCGCCAGCATCGGGTCCATCAATGGCGAGTGGAACGCGTGCGACACCGTCAGCGCCTTCGTGCGCACTCCTCGCGCGGAGAACCCGGCCGCGATGGCCTTCACCGCCTCCGCTTCTCCCGCGATGACCACCTGCGCCGGCCCATTCACCGCCGCGATGGACACCGTCGCCGCGTGCGGCTTCACCGCCGCCAGCACTTCCTCCTCGGCCGCGGCGATGGACACCATCGCTCCGCCCGAGGGCAGCGCCTGCATCAGCCGCCCACGCGCGGCCACCAGCCGCACCGCATCCTCCAGCGAGAAGACTCCCGCCACGTGCGCCGCCACCAGCTCACCAATGCTGTGGCCCGCCACCAGCTCCGGCTCCACGCCCCAGCTGCGCCACAGCGCCCACAGCGCGTACTCCACCGTGAACAGCGCCGGCTGCGTGTAGCCCGTCTGGTCCAGCAGTCCAGCGTCCGCGCTGCCCGGCTCGGCCCACATCACCTCGCGCAGCGGCCGTCCCAGCTTCAGCTCCCCGTCGAACAGCGCCACGCACCGGTCGAACGCCTCGCGGAACGCAGGCCAGGCCGCGTGCAGACCCCGGCCCATGCCGGCCACCTGCGCCCCCTGCCCCGTGAACAGGAACGCCACCTTCCCGCGCCGGCCACCGGTCCGGCCACGCACCACGCCCGTGGGCGTCTGGCCCTGCGCCGCGGCGTCGAGCGCGGACCGCAGGCCCTCAGGTGATGTCGCCGCCACCGCGAGCCGATGCTCCATGGGGCTGCGCGTCGTCACCAGACTGGCGGCGACGTCCGAGAACCCCAGCTCCGGGTGCGCCAGCAGGTGCTCACGCAGGCGCGCCGCCTGGGCCGCCAGTGCCGCCTCGTTCTTCGCGGACAGCACGAACAGCTCCGCCGCGCGGTCCTGGGTCGCGGGCATCGCCGCCGCCGTGGGGGCCTCCTCCAGCACCACGTGGGCGTTGGTCCCGCTCATGCCGAACGAGCTCACCCCGGCGAAGCGCGGGCGCTCGCTCCGGGGCCAGGACACCGGCTCCGTGGCCAGCGCGAGCGCCGTCCCATCAATCTCGATGAGCGGGTTGCGCGCGCGGAAGTGGAGGTTCTTCGGGATGCGCTCGTTCGTCAGCGCGAGCGTGGCCTTGATGAGGCCCGCCATGCCCGCCGCCGCCTCGAGGTGGCCCAGGTTCGTCTTCACCGCGCCGAGCACGCAGCGCTCGCCGTTCGGCCGCGGCGTGCCCAGCACCGCGCGCAGGGCCTCGACCTCGATGGGGTCGCCCAGCACCGTGCCCGTGCCGTGGGTCTCGACGTAGCCGATGGACGCCGCGTCGACGCGGGCGCTCTCCAGCGCCTCGCGCAGCAGCGCTTCCTGCGCCAGCGCGTTGGGGGCGGTCAGCCCCATGGACCGGCCGTCCTGGTTGACGGCCGAGCCGCGGATCAGCGCCCAGATGCGGTCGCCATCACGCTGCGCGTCCGAGAGGCGCTTGAGCACCACCATGCCGCAGCCCTCGCCCCGGACGAACCCGTTCGCCGTGGCATCGAAGGTGCGGCAACGCCCGTCGGCCGAGAGCGCCTGGGTGCGAGACCAGGCGTCCATCGTGACGGGAGAGAGAATCAGGTTCACGCCGCCCGCCAGCGCCCGGTCGCACTCCCGGGCGCGCAGGCTCAGGCAGGCCAGGTGGACGGCCACCAGCGCCGCCGAGCACGCGGTGTCGACGGTGAGGCACGGCCCCTGGAGGCCGAGCGTGTACGAGAGCCGGCCGGCGGCGATGCTGAGCAGGTTGCCGATGGTGCCGTAGGCATCCTGCTCCGAGGCCGGCTGCTTCTCGACGAGGTCGAGGTAGTCCGTCGACATCGCGCCGAGGAACACGCCCGTGCGGCTGCCCTCCAGCCCCTTGGCTGGCATCCGCGCGTCCTCGAACGCCTCCCAGGCCACCTCCAGCAGGAGCCGGTGCTGGGGGTCCAGCGAACGGGCCTCGCGCGGCGCGATGCCGAAGAACTCCGCGTCGAAGCGGTCCACCGGCTCGGTGAGCAGTCCCGCCCAGCGGGGTGCTTCATCGCCTGGACGGGCGCCAATCAGCGCCCAGCGCGAGTCGAGCGGCTGGATGGCATCCCGGCCCTCATCGAGGAGCGACCAGTACGCCTCGGGGCTGTTGGCGCCACCGGGGAACCGGCAGCCCATGCCGACGATGGCGATGGGCTCCGCCTTCGCCTGCTCGAAGGCCTGGAGTTTCTCCTGGAGCCTCCGGATGACGATGGCTGCCTTGTTGAGACGATCCTGCTGCGACTGGGGGGAGCTCGAAGAACCGGAACCGCTCATGTGAGTTGCTCGAAGGCCTCGTCAATCAGTTGTTCCGACAGGTCCGCCGCCATCGCCTCGATCTCGGCATCCGAGGGGTTCGTATCGACCACCTCGGGGCGAGGCGGCGTCACGGGAGCGGGCGTCTCGCGCTTGTCCGCCGCCAGGTGGCGGCTGAGCGCGATGACCGTCGGGTACTTCCAGAGCTGCGCGACTGGCAGGGTGATGCGGAGCGCCGCCTCGAGGCGGTTGCGCAGCTCCAGCCCCATCAGCGAGTCCATGCCGAGCGTGGTGAGCGGCGCCTCCACGTCGAGCCGGTCCTCGGCGATGTGCAACACCTGCGAGACCTCCTTGCGGATGACGTCCTGCAGGATGGCCGCACGCGCGGCGGGCTCGGCCGAGGCGAGCCGCGTGAGCAGCTCGCTGTCACCCGCCGCCCCGGTGTCCTGGGTGCGCTGCGCGGCGAGCAGCCGGGACAGCCTTGGCGAGGTCGCCGCCGCCACGTTGAACGCCACCCACTGACGCAGGTTGAGCGGCGCCACGCCGGACTGGGCGCGGTTGCTCTCCAGCAGGCGCGCCAGCGCCGCCAGGCCTTCGTCCGGAGTGAGGTTCCGCATGCCACGGGCCTCGAGCCGGGCGCCACGATTGTCCTGCGCGGCGGCCAGGCCCACTTCGGAGAACGCGCCCCAGTCGATGCTGAGCGCGGGCAGTCCTTCGGCCCTGCGGTGGTGGGCCAACGCGTCGAGGAACGTGTTCGCCGCGGCGTAGTTGCCCTGTCCCGGCGAGCCCAGGAGTCCCGCCACCGACGAGTACATGACGAAGAAGGACAGCGGCGCCTCGCGGGTCAGCTCGTGCAGGTGCAGGGCACCCAGGACCTTGGGCGCCATGACCTCGCGGAACCGCTCCACGCTCTGCTGCGCCAGGAGGCCGTCGACCAGGAGGCCGGCGGCATGAATCACGCCGCGCAGCGGCTGCTCCGGGCTGGAGACCTCGTCGAGGAGCCGCGCCAGCTGCGCGCGGTCCGCGACGTCCACCTTCGCCACCGTGACGCGCGGCCCCTTCGCGCGCAGCGCGGCGACAGCCGCCTGCTGCTCGGCGCTGGCCGCACCGGAGCGGCCCACCAGCACCAGATGTCCGGCGCCCTTCTCCGCCAGCCACCCGGCCACGCTCAGGCCGAGGCCGCCGAGACCGCCGGTCACGAGGTACGTGCCATCCGCCCGGACGAGCGCCTGACGATCGGCCGGAACGTGGATGTCCACATTCGCGTCGTCCAGCGTGAGCACCACCTTGCCGAGGTGCCGCGCCTGCTCCAGCTTCTGGAAGGCGCTGGTGGCCCGCGAGATGGAGAAGCGCTCCACGCTCGGTGGCGCGAACACGCCCCGGGCCATCAGGTCCATCACCTCGCGAAGGAGCGCGCCGAAGCGCGCCGGGCGCAGCTCGGCCAGGCCCGCGAGGTCGATGGCGCTGTACGTGAGGCTCTTCTGGAAGTGGGCACCGGCCACCTCGTTGCCGCGCCTGCCGACCTCGATGAAGCGGCCCTCGGGCGCGAGCGCCGACAGGCTCGCGTCGGTGGCCTCACCGGACGGCGAGTTCAGCACGATGTCGACGCCGTCCCCGCCGGTCGCCGCCAGCACCTCGGCGGCGAGGCCAGGCGCGTGGGAGTCCATCACGTGCATGAGGCCCTGCTCGCGCAGCCAGGCCCGCTGCGCTTCCGTGCCGGCCGTGACGAACACCTCGGCCCCGACGTGGCGGCCCACCTGCACCGCGGCCTGCCCGAGGTCGTCGGCCGCCGCGTGGATGAGCACGCGCTCACCCTTTCGCAGCCGGCCCACCTGGACGAGTCCGTACCAGGCCGTCAGGAAGGCCATGGGAAGCGCCTGCTCCGCGCTCAGCGAACCGGGACGGGGCACCACCCGCCGCGCATCCACGGTGACGTGGGTGCCGATGCTGAACGGCGCGACCGCCACCACCTCCTGGCCCACCTGGAAGCCCTCGACGCCCTCACCCACGGCGACGACCTGGCCCGCGCACTCACCGCCCAGCGAGACGGGGCCGTCCCCCTGACGAGGCGCGGTGCCCAGCGCCTTCATGACGTCCAGGAAGCCGAGGCCCGCCACGGTGACGGCGAGCTCCACCTCGCCCGCGCGCGGAGCACGACGCTCCATGGCCCGGGGGACCAGACGTTCCAGCGCTCCGGGCTGTTCGATTTCGAGCCGGAAGGACCGTCCACCGGCCGGCTCGACCTTCTCCTGCCGCGAGGACTCGAGGACCGGATGCGCGAGCCGCGCGACCCGCCGAGCCCCGCCGCGCAGCGCGATTTCCTCTTCCGAGTCGTCAGCCAGCAGCTCGGCGCGCAGGGCCAGGGCCTCGTCCGCCGGAGCGGCGGGGTCGAGGTCCACGCGGGCACACCGCAGCTCCGCATGCTCCAGCGCGATGACGCGCCCCAGGCCGATCAGCGGCGCCTGGGCCAGGGCCATCTTCCCCTGGCCGACCGCCTGCGCCCCGCGGGTCACAATCCACAGCCGCGGCGTGTCGCGGAAGCCCATGCCGGTGATGGCCTGCACGGTGCCCAGCACGCTGTCGTAGCCACGCACGAGCGCCGCCTCGACCATCTCGTTCCGGGTGTCGAGCCCGCCCAGGTGCACCACCCCCGTCGGGGCCTGGCCACCGAAGGCCGTCGTGAGCAACCCGCGCACGCCCTCGACGCCCAGGTCGCTGGCGGCCAGCTCGACGGAATGACCGGCCTCCCGCAGCCCCGTGCGCAGCGCGTCGCCGAGCGCTCCGCCCTCACCGAGCAGCAGCCAGCGGCCCGCCGTGAGCCGGGGCGCGGGAACGTCCGAGCGCTCCCAGTCCGTCTCCAGCAGCACATCGTCCTGGACGCGGCCACGCCCGGTGCTCGACAGCCGCTGCACCACGAGCCCGGAGACCTCGGCCACCGTCGCGCCACGGCCATCGACGATGAGCAGGTCCGCGCGACGCTGGTGGGCCGCCGTGGGCCCCCGCCGCGAGACGCGCGCCCGGCACCACAGCTCTCCCGACGGCTGCCGCAGGAGCTTCAGGCGCTCCACCTCCACCGGCACCCACGGCGTCGAGCCGTCATCGTCGGCGAAGCAGGCGACCACCATCTGGAAGCAGGCGTCGAGCAGCGCGGGGTGCATCCGGTACGGCGACGCATCACCCGCCGCCTCCGGCAGCCGCACCCGGCCCAGCGCCTCGCCGTCGCGGTGCCACACCTCGGCCATGCCCTGGAAGGCCGGCCCGTACTCCAGCCCCGCCGTCCGCAGCGCCGGGTAGAGGGTCTCCGGCGACACGCTCGCCCCGAGCCGGGCCCGCAGCGCGTCCACGTCGAGCGCCTCGGCGGCGTCACCCTGCTCCACCTTCCGCACCGTTCCCCGGGCGTGCACCGTCCACGCGGCACGGCTTCCCGCCTGGCTGGCCACCTGGAAGCGGAGGCGTCCCGGCTGCTCCTCGGTCGCCACGACCTGCACCGGCGTCGCGCCCTCGTCGGCGAAGGCCAGCGCCTGCAGGAAGGCCACGTCGGAGACCTGGAGCGGACCGGTGCCCAGGGCGTCACTCCCGCAGGAGAGCGCCATCTCCAGGTACGCCGCGCCCGCCAGCACCACGGCCCCCTGGACGCGATGGTCCCCGAGCCAGGGCAGCCGGTCCTGCTCCAGGGACGTCTCCCACAGGCGCAGGCCCGCCTGGGTCGACACCGTCTGCGCCACGCCGAGCAGCGGATGGCCCCCCGCGTGGCCGCGGCCCTGCCGCGCCGCAGGGGTGTTCGCCGCGGCGTCAATCCAGTACCGCTGCCGCTGCCAGGGATAGGTCGGCAGGCCCACACGACGGCCGCCGGCCGCGAAGAGGCGCTCCCAGGTGATGGGATGGCCCTGGACCCACAGCTTGCCAAGGGACTCCATCAGCTCGGGGAGCTCGTCCTGACCGCGGCGCAGCGAGCCCACCGCGACGCCCGGACGCTCCACCGACTGGCGGATCTCCTCCACCGCCGGCACCAGCAGCGGGTGCGGGCTCATCTCCACGAACAGCCCGTGGCCCTCGTCCAGCAGCGCCTGCACCGCCTGCGCGAAGCGCACCGGCTGCCGCACGTTGTCCGCCCAGTAGCCCGCCAGCAGCTCGGGGCCGGCAATCGTCGCGCCCGTCACCGTCGACCGCATGGCGAGGGTCGCCGTCTGGGGCTTCAGCGACGCGAGCGCCGCGAGCAGGTCCTCGCGCAGCGCCTCCACCTGCGGGCTGTGGCTCGCCACGTCCACCTTCACCCGCCGGCAGAACACGCCCTTCGCCTCGAGGGCGGAGAGCACCTGCCCGAGCGCCGCCGGCTCACCGGACAGCACCGTCGACCGCGGGCCATTGCTCACGGCCACGCTCAGCCGGTCCTCGTACCCCACGAGCGCCGCCTCGGCGTCGGCGAGCGACAGCTCGACCAGCGCCATCTCGCCCTGGCCGCTGATGCGCCGCAGCAGCACGCTGCGGCGGCAGATGATGGCCACCGCGTCTTCCAGCGACAGCGCGCCGGCCACGTACGCCGCCGCCACCTCGCCCATGCTGTGGCCCACCACCGCGTCGGGCTCCACGCCCCACGAGCGCCACAGGGCCGCGAGCGCCACCGCCATCGCGAACAGCGCCGGCTGCACCACGTCGATGCGGCCCAGCTGCGAGCTGCCCTCGTCCGCCGCCAGCTCCTTCAGCAGCGACCAGCCGGCCTCGGCCTGGATGGCCTTGTCACACGCCTCCAGTGCCGCGCGGAAGACGGGCTCCTCCGCCAGCAGCTTGCGGCCCATGCCTGGCCACTGCGAGCCCTGGCCCGGGAAGACGAACACCACTTTTGGCAGCGACGTCGGCGCCACCCGGCCGCGCACCGCGCCTGGAGGCGTCTGCCCCTGCCCCGCCGCTTCCATCGCCGCCTGCAAGCCGGCACGCGAGGTCGCGCTGATGGCGAGCCGGTGCTCCAGCGCGCTGCGCGTCGTCGCCAGGCTGAAGGCCACGTCCTCCAGCTTCAGCTCCGGATTCGCCGAGAGGTGCGCCGACAGCTGCGCCGCCTGGCTGTCCAGGGCCGCCGCGGACTGCGCGGAGAGGACCACGAGCCGCGCCGACGGTTCCGTGATGCCTTCCGCGGCCGGGGCGTCCAGCCGGAGCGGCACTCCCGCTGTCACCAGCGCGCCCGACGCCGCGAGCAGCGACTTGCGCTCGCCATCGTCGCGCCGCGCGGACGCCACCACCCTGCCCTGGCGCCCCTCGCGGGCCAGGGTCTGCTCCACCACCTGCGTCAGCACCGCGTGCGGGTCGACCTCGATGAAGACCTCGAAGCCCTCCGAGGCGAGCCGCCGCACGGTCTGCGCGAAGAGCACGGGCTCTCGCAGGTTGCGCGCCCAGTACGCGCCGTTCAGCTCCTCGCCGCCGAGCGGCGCCGCCGTCACCGTGGAGTAGAACGTGGTGCTCGCGTGCTGGGGCGCGACGCCCGCGAGCAGCTGCCGCAGCTCCGGCAGCAGCGAGTCGATCTGCGGGCTATGGGACGCGTAGTCCACGCGCACCTGCCGACACGAAACGCCGCGAGCCGGCAGCGCGGCGAGCAGCTCCTGCAGCGCGGCCTCCTCGCCGGCGACCACGGTGGTCTCGGGGCCGCTGCTGACCGCGACGACGAGCCGCCCGTCATAGGGCGCCAGGGCCTCGGTCGTGGCCTCGAACGACAGGCCCACCACCGCCATGCCACCCCCGCGCGCCGCGTCCACGATGAGCTTGCTGCGCTGGCAGATGATGCGCGCGGCATCGTCCAGGCCCAGGGCTCCCGCCACGCAGGCGGCGGCCACCTCGCCCATGCTCTGGCCGATGACGGCATCGGGCTCGACGCCCCGGCTCCGCCAGACGGCGGAGTACGCCAGCTGCATGGCGAAGATGGCCGGCTGCACGAAGTCCGTCTGGTCGAAGAGCGCCGCGTCGGACTGCTTTAGCCGCTCCAGCAGCGACCAGGGCACGTACTTCCGGAAGGCCTCGTCGCACTGCTCGAGCACCGCGCGTGCCGCGGGCTCCTCCGCGAGCAGCGTCCGCCCCATGCCCAGCCACTGCGAGCCGTGGCCGCCGAACATGAAGGCCACGCGAGGCCTCGCCGCCTGGGCGTGCCCCACGGTGATGTCCGTGGACGCCTGCCCCTTCGCGAAGTCACCGAGCTGCCGGGACAGCTCCTCCAGCGACCGCACCACCAACGACAGCCGCCAGGGCGCGAACTCCGCGGCAACGGACTCCGCGCACACCGTCTCGAGCGAGCGCCCGTCGTTCGAGCGCAGCGTCTCCACCATGCGCCGCGCCCGGCGCTTCAGGCCCTCCTCGGTCTCCGACGAGAGCAGGAACAGCCGGGGCTCCTCGAGGGTCGTCGCCTCGAGCACGACGTGGCTGTTCGTGCCGCCGAAGCCGAACGAGCTCACGCCGGCCACGAGCCGCCCCGCCTCCGCTTCCCAGGGCTCCAGCGTCGACTGCACCTTCAGCCGCAGCGCCTCGAACGGGATGTGCGGATTGGGCTTCTCGAAGTGCAGGCTCGGCGGGAGCGTGCGGTGACGCATCGACAGCGCCACCTTGATGAGGCCGGCCATGCCCGCCGCCGCCTCCAGGTGGCCGATGTTCGTCTTCACCGAGCCGATGCGCAGCGGACGCTCCTCGGGACGCCCCACGCCGAGCACCGCGCCGAGCGCGCCCGCCTCGATGGGGTCTCCGAGCAAGGTGCCGGTACCGTGGGTCTCCACGTACTGCACGTCGGTGGGCGCGACACCCGCCGAGGCGCACGCGTCGCGCACCACGGCCTCCTGGGCGCGGGGGTTCGGCGCGGTCAGTCCGTTGCTGAACCCGTCGTTGTTCACCGCGCTGCCGCGAATGACGCAGTAGACGGTGTCGCCGTCGGCGAGCGCGTCCGACAGGCGCTTGAGCACGACGACGCCGCCGCCCTCACCCCGGACGTACCCGTTGGCGCGGGCGTCGAAGGCCTTGGAGCGGCCATCCGGAGCCATGGCGCCGAACTTCGTCATCGCGATGGTGCTCTCGGGCGCGAGCAGCAGGTTGACGCCGCCGGCCAGGGCCACGCGCGACTCGCCGGACAGCAGGCTCTGCCGCGCCAGATGCACCGCCACGAGCGAGGACGAGCACGCCGTGTTGACGGCGAGGCTCGGCCCGGTCAGCCCGAGCGAGTACGAGACGCGGGCCGCCACGATGCTCAGGTCCTGCCCCACGGCCGTGTGCTGGGCAATCCGCTTCTCGTCGTGGGTGACCAGCCGGCCGTAGTCCGTCCACATCGCCCCGAAGAACACGCCCGTGGCGGTGTCCTTCAGGCTGGACGGTCCGATGCCGGCGTCCTCCAGCGCCTCCCAGGACAGCTCCATCATCAGCCGCTGCTGGGGGTCCATCTGGACCGCTTCCCTGGGCGCGATGGAGAAGAAGGGCGCGTCGAAGCCGTCGACGCTGTTGAGGAAGCCGCCCCAGCGGGTGCTCAGCTTCCCGGGGGCCGCGGGGTCGTCGGAGAAGAACGTCTCCAGGTCCCACCGCTCCTTGGGGACCTCGGTGATGACGTCGAGGCCGTTGCGCAGCAACTGCCAGTACGCGCCGGGAGAGCTCGCGCCACCAGGGAACCGGCACGCGATGCCGACGATGGCGATGGGCTCGTTCGACGCCACTGGCGCCTGCCGGGCCTCACCGGGCGCCACGCCGCCCTCACCGCTCAGGTGGCGGGCCAGGGCCTCGATGGTCGGGTACTCCCAGAGCAGCGTGGACGAGAACGGGCGGCCGAGCTCCGTGGACAGCTCCGCGAGCAGCCCCATCGCGCCCAGCGAATCCACGCCGTTGCTACTGAATCGCTTGCGCACGTCGATGGAGTGGTGCTCCACCTTCCGCCGCTCGGCGATACGTGAGACGAGCCACTCCGCGATGGCCGCGCTGCTTGCCTGCCCCAGCTTGGAGTCAGCGGTCATGACGTACCTCGGTTGATACGTCATTGATTGCGCCGCAAACTGCCCGGTTTTTCCTAAGTAGCTGATATTCCTCGGAAAAACCACACAGCAGCCAAGCCCCAAAATCCCCAACGTCCAGCGTTCGCTTCGTCATCTCGTTTTCGCTCTTTGTACATAGACAGCGCGAAGCGGAACTGTCCATCAGAAAACAGTTTCTTGACGCTGACTTCACCCCTGAGCCTTGCAAGCATTCACCGCACGCAAAGCCATACCAGCCGTCTCGCGACTCGCGGACGGATCAGCGTGACGACGGCTGTCACCGAGGGTGGATCACACTTCACTCAGCGGCGGCCGCGCAGGCAGCGCCCCGAGGGTGTGAGGCCCTACTTTCCCGATACGGAGTGACCCGCTTTTCCTGGCTCGGGCCACATCCCTTTTAAGGAAAAGCCGAGCTCAACGGTGGGATGAGGAGGGATTAAGCACTCGCAGCCTGATTATGAGAATCGCAATCCATGCGCTTCTCACTGTCAGTCTGTCTTTTCGATTGGTGAGTCAATTCCTGTCAGGACGCATGGCCGACAGCCGGTGGTGGTGCCGCCCCACTCCACCCTCGTGGCCATGCCCCGCCGCCAGCGGCTCGATGAACCCGCGCCAGCCCACCCGAAGCATGATGGGAGCGACGAGCGAACGCCTGTTCCTCCGCCTGGACGGGCGGAGGAAGGCGCTCGAGCTGGGCTGACGCCTCACACCGGGACGAGCTGGTCCGCGATGCGGGCCAGGTCCGACACGGAGTTGACGACCACGGCCTGGTGGCAGTGCTTCTCGTAGGTGAGCATCTCGCTGTCGCCGATGCCCCAGTTGCCGCGCTCCTCGGGGCAGATCCACAGGAGGCGCTTCGCCTTGCGGCGCAGGTCCTTCAGCGCCCAGGCGTTGTTGGCGTTGTAGTTGTTCCGCCCGTCTCCAATGATCATCACCGTGGTGCGCCGGGTGATGCTGCCCAGGTGGTCGCGGGTGAAGTCCGCCAGGGCGCGTCCGTAGTTCGAGTTCGCGCTCAGGGACACCGTCTTCCCCGCCGTGGCCATGTCGATGGCCTCGTCCACGTCCAGGTCCTTGAAGTACTGCGTCACCTCGCCCACGTCGGACACGAAGACGAACGAGCGCACGCGCACGAACAACGACTGCATCGTGTGCATGAACAGCATCATCATCCGCGACGCGTTCCGCACCGAGTCGGACACGTCGCACAGCACCACCAGCTCGGGGCGCTCGGGCCGGCGGCGGCGGAACTGGGGCACCATGGGCACCCCACCCCACGGCATGTTCCGGCGCAGCGTGCGGCGCACGTTGAGCGCGCCCCGGCGGTGCGAGCGCTGCTTGCGAATCATCCGGCTGCGCAGCTTCTCCGCCAGCGTGCGGACAGCGGACTCCATCTGGTCCACCTCCGCCTGGGTGAGCAGGTGCAGCGGCTTGTCCTGCACCGTGTCCGTGCGGCGGCGGATGCGCGCCTCGGCCTGCCGCTTCACCTCCTGGCGCGCGGCGTTTTCGATCTTCCGCATCGCCTCCGCGACGTGGCGCGAGACAATCTCCACGCCCTCCGGAGCGAGCCCGCGGGCGCGCAGCTCGTCCTCCAGGGACTTCATGTCCGAGCGGGCCTTGTCCATGCCCGCCGCCGCCAGCATGCGCCGCGAGAAGAAGCCCGCCTGCAGGGGGCTCTCCAGCTGCGACAAGTCCAACTGGAGTGACGCCATCCGGAAGATCTGCGCCAGCCGGGCCCGGTCCCCCTCGAGGATGGCCTGGGCCAGCGGCGACATCTCCGGCAGGAGCTGGTTCATCTGGATGATGACCATCTTCAGCAGGTCGCCCTCCAGGTAGCCCTCCTCCTTGAGCTGGTCCGCCAGCGACTTGTCGATGGCCTCGAACGTCTTCGCCGCGCCGGAGAAGTAGAAGTCGAACGCGCGGTTGAAGGTGTCCACGTCCAGCTCGCGCTTCACCATCGTGGTGCGCAGCACCGAGCGGAACAGGCTCCGGTCCTTCAGCCCCACCTCGGCCGTGGCGCGCAGGGCGTCCTGGACCTCGGACGTGCTGACACGCACGCCGTTCTGGCGAAGCACTTCGGCGAACTCGACGATGCGGGCGTCCACGGAACCATCATGTCCGGCGGCGGCCCCGGCGCAATCCGGAATGCGGGGCGGGCCACAGCAGACGGTTGACTGCCCGGCCGGCGCACGCAGGGTTATCTATAACTATCCTCATAAATCTGGTTTTACTGCTTCGAGTCAGAGCAGACCCATGGCCCCACACGGGGCCACTGCGGCCCCGCGCAACATCAAAAACGCACATTCCGTGTGGGTTCAGCTGCCGCGCTCGAAGGACATGACCGCCTCGACGTGGTGCGTCTGGGGGAACATGTCGACCACCTGGAGGGCCAGGGGCTTGTAGCCCGCCTCCACCAGTCCCGCCGCGTCGCGGGCCAGCGAGGCCGGGTCACACGCCACGTACACCACGCGGCGCACGCCCAGGGCGGTCATCCACTTCGCGAGGCCCGGGGCCCCGGTGCGCGGCGGGTCCGCGAGGCACACGTCGAACTTCCGGCCCTCGGCCACGAGCCCGTCACACGCCTTGCGCGCGTCGCCCTGGATGAAGCGCACGTTGGCCACCCCACCCTCGCGAGCACTCCGCTGCGCCAGCTCCACGCCCACCGGCGAGGACTCCACGCCCAGCACGGACGCCGCGCCCGCGGCCAGGGGGAACGTGAAGTTCCCATTGCCCGAGTACAGCTCCAGCACGGAGTCACCGTCCCGCGCGGCCAGCTCGTACACGGCCGAGGTGACGAGCCCCACGTTGGCCTCCGCGTGCGCCTGGGCGAACGCGTCCGGCCGCAGGTACAGCGGCACCTCCGGCCGCAGCGGCGAGTACGAGCGCAGCGCCGGCTTCCCCAGCACGCGCGGAGAGCCCTCCTTCGGCACCAGCACCGCGCCCTCCAACCGCAGCGAGCGCACCGCCGCCTCCGCCGCCTCCACGTGCCGCGCCGTCACCGGCCCCGTCAGGTTCACCGCGAAGGCGGCCTTGTCCCCTTCGGCCAGCAGGAGCACCTCGTCGGTGTCCTTCGCCAGCGGCTTGAGCAGCGGGGCCAGTTTCCCGGGCAGCGTCGCCAGCACGGGCGTCAGCGCGCCGCACTCGGACACGGGGATGCGGTCGTGGCTGCGCCGCCCGAAGTACCCCAGCGTGCCCTTGCCCGTGGGGTGCAGCACCGCGCGGCGCCGGTAGCCCCAGTCGCGGGGGGCCACCAGGAGCGGGCGGACGGTGAAGGATTCCCTCGGCAGGTGGCCCAGGTGCTCCAGGGTGGAGAGGACGATCTCCTGCTTCGCGGCACGCTGGGCGGGCTCGGCGAGCCCCAGCCAGTCACAGCCGCCGCACTCACCGGCCCACGGGCACATCTCGGGGCGCCGGTCCGGGCCGGGCGTCACCACCTGTCGCAGCAGCCCGCGCAGCACGCGGCCCTGGGCCTCCAGGTGCACGCGCACGGTGTCGCCGGGGAAGGCGCCGGGCACGAAGACGGTGCGCCCCTGCCAGGAGGCCACGCCCTCGCCCAGCTGGCCCAGGCGGTCGATGGTCAGTTCAACGGGAGTCTCGGGTAGCGGCAGCATTCAGGGGCTCGACGGGCGACGCGCCCCCGGGCGGCCACCCTCACTTCCTTGTCGCGGCCGGCGCTTCCGGGGGGAACTCCGCGCGCAGGCGCTCCACGAACTCCCCGATGCGCGACCGCTTGTCGTCGTCAACGTCCACGAACTCCACGGCCATCCCCGGGGACTGGTTGGCGGGCGCCGCGCCCAACGCATTGGTGCGCGTCACGCGGCCCTTCAGCTCCACCGGGAAGTGCGCTCCGGGCAGCGTCACCAGGATCCGCACCACCGTGTCTACCGGCAGCGGCTTGTCGGTGTTGATGTACAGCCCGCCGCGAGACAGGTTCACGGCCCAGTCCGTCACGAACCCGGACACGCTGCTGTAGGCCACCGGCAGCTCGTACTCCACGCGGGGCGCGCGGTCGTTCGCGACGTGTTTCTCCGGAGTGTCAGCCATGCGATGGGGCTCCCCCGCGGGCCTTCGACGGCACCCGCGGGGCGCACCCTAGCCTCGTGCGCTCAGAATTTCATCTCGCGCACGTCCGGAGCCACCTTCAGCTTCGGCTCCGTCAGCTTCTGCACCTGCTCCACCGTCACGCCGGGGGCCACCTCGCGCAGCACCAGCCCCTCGGGCGTCACGTCGATGTACGCGTGGTCCGAGACGATGTGGTGCACGCACTTGAGGCCCGTCAGCGGCAGCGAGCACTTCTTGAGGATCTTCGGCTGGCCTTCCTTGTTGGCGTGCTCCATGGCCACGTAGATGCGCTTGGCACCCACGGCGAGGTCCATGGCGCCGCCCATCCCCTTCACCATCTTCCCGGGGATCATCCAGTTGGCCAGGTCACCCTCTTCGCTGACCTCCATGGCGCCGAGCACGGCCATGTCGATATGGCCGCCGCGGATCATCCCGAAGGACAGCGCGGAGTCGAAGAACGACGCGCCCTTCACCGTCGTCACCGTCTCCTTGCCCGCGTTGATGAGGTCCGGGTCCTCCTGTCCCTCGAAGGGATAGGGCCCGATGCCCAGGAGGCCGTTCTCCGACTGGAGCACCACCTCGACGCCGGCGGGGATGTAGTTGGGGACCAGCGTGGGGATGCCGATGCCCAGGTTGACGTAGTAGCCGTCCCGCAGCTCCCGGGCGATGCGCATCGCGATCTGTTCACGAGTCAGTGGCATGGGCTCCTCACGCCTGCTTGCGGACGGTGCGCCGCTCGATCCACTTCTTGAGGTTCTTCGCCTGGACGATGCGGTGCACGAAGATGCTGGGGATGTGCACCTGATCCGGGTCGAGTTCGCCGGGCTGCACGATGTGCTCCGCCTCGACGATGGTCACCTTCGCGGCCATGCACATCATGGGCGAGAAGTTCCGCGCCGTCTTGTTGAACACCAGGTTGCCCCAGGTGTCCGCCTTCCACGCGTGGATGATGGCGAAGTCCGCCTTGAGCGGCGTCTCCAGGACATGGAGCCGGCCGTCGATCATCCGCGTCTCCTTGCCCTCGGCCACCTGCGTCCCGGCGCCGGTGGGGGTGAAGAAGCCGCCGATGCCGCAGCCGCCGGCGCGGATGCGCTCGGCCAGGGTGCCCTGCGGGTTCAATTCCACCTCCAGCTCGCCGGAGAGGAACTGCCGCTCGAACTCCTTGTTCTCTCCCACGTAGCTGGACACCATCTTCTTCACCTGCTTGTTCTGAAGCAGGATGCCGAGCCCGAGCTCGGTGGTGCCGCAGTTGTTGGAGATGATGGTGAGGTTCTTCACGCCCTTCCGGTGAAGCGCCTCGATGAGGTTCTCCGGGTTGCCGCACAGACCGAAGCCGCCGCTCATGAGCGTGCAGCCATCCGGGATGTCGGCGACCGCCTCGTCCGCGTTCGCGTAGACCTTGTTCATCCGCCCTCCCGATATGGAAACGGGGTGAAGGCCCGGGAAGGCCCCCACCC